>JAIDSM010000123.1 GCA_029061225.1 Muribaculaceae bacterium | reverse complement strand
ATATGCTCCGGAATGGGAGCTCCTGCGGCCGACAGCCACGATGACGGTCGCACACTGAACGGATATGCTCCGGAAAAAGAGGCCGATGAACGGATATGCTCCGGAATCCGGGACTGAAACAGGCTATTTTGCCGTATTATTGGTAGTAATACCGCAAAATATTCAGAGTCAGGGCTCGAATTTCATTTATCTCCCTCGAAATTCCTCCCATGGAAACTGAACGGGTATGCTCCGGAATACGTAGTCATACCACCATTACCCGATGGATTCATGGGAGCAAGGATAGCACCCCACGACCTTGACCGCTATCAGAGAGGGGAGACTATATGTGCCTATATCTGCAATCCCGATGAGATTGTCGGCAAGCATCATTGGATATGGTATGACTTCAAGACTGGTCAACCCCGATGTGAACTAACACCGCCACCCGCTGACCGTTATATACCCGATGTATTCCGCCAGCATACCGCTTCATCTAAAGTGGCCTCAAACTCCCAATCACAAGGAGCAGGAATAACTCTGTCATCGCCTTCTTTCAGAGCCGGAGTACAAGACGATCAAGGTTTCGCCTCTGGAGACGGCATATCGGATGATTTCAAACTGTGGTTGAGCCGTCATCCCGGTCTCAGCATTGACGAAGCCCTCTACCGCTACCGCGATGAACAAAAAGCCAAGCAACGTCGTAAGGGTCCAAAACTTTAACTATACACTCCGAAAGAAATATTTTTGCATTTCTTTCGGAGTGATAATAATTAGTAATTATCATATTATTAGATTGTTACTCATTGGAGCATTTTGGGCATCCTTTACTCTTTAAAAGGTTGTATGGATATGGAGACCAAATATGTCCACATACTTCACACTTGCATGTAACCCGTTCTTGAGTTCTAACGTATGGTTTTAATAACTTTATCTGTGGATGAGTTGCTCTTAGTTCGTCTTCATAATCTTTTGGGTGTTTTTTACCACGCCTTGAACAATAAACACACCCAGTTCCTCTAGATCTTACTTCCACCTTTTGTTTATAGGGTGGATGATTGGGGTTTGGGCACTTCCAAAGAGCTAGGTAATCTGACTTAGGGGTAACTTCTTCAGGAGTTTTATCATTCTCTATGCACCATTCAGAGGCAAGCTTGGGATCTAAATATGCTAAACTGGTGTCATGCGATATTTGCTTACCATGACAAACTGCACATTTTGAATTTTTTTTAATTCTACTCCACAAAGTCGCTTTATAGCTATGCGATTTGCCAAAGTTACAGTGCCAAAAAAATTCGCGGGTATCATGAAAGCTAACTTTATCAGGGGTGACATTGAACTCAGAAAAATTCTTCTCATAGTCCCATTCCTTGGCTAATTCAGGATAAACTTCGGTAACAGCATCCTTTGGGTGAAATGCTTGTCCAGCACAATAAGGACATCCTCTTCCCGCCAGATGTTGACCCGCAGGTGGTGAAAAAATTCCATGTACTGAACAAATTATATCGATTGGAGTTGAAGCATCGACATATTGTGATTGGGAATAATCATACTTATCCCCATGTATTTTTCTCGCCTCTATTATCCAATCTTCGGTAGTATATCTTTGACGTTTAGAACATATTTTACATCCATAACCATTTACGACTGAATGAATAGGTGCAAGCCACCCCTTATGTGAAGTGTCATTAGGACATAGCCAGTTCACTTCAATAGCGGATTTTGGGGTAACGTGTCGCGGTGTTAGAACGCCATTCTTATCCTTATCCCATAAAGCGACTAAAGACTTACCTTCAAACTTGAGTTTTTCAATATACGCTTCTAAACTTTTATCATAAGGAACTGTCGAGAATTCAGCCTTTAACTCACGAAAAATGGTCTGGAAATCAAAATTCTTTAATACGAATTGTTTATTAACAAGTTTACCAATAGTATTAAGAAGGATGGGTAACTTAAATTCTAAAGAAACCGGTGTATCATCAGTTTCAATGCAAACACATCCATCTACAGATAATTTGGGACATCCCTTTTCTCTTATTCTAATTAGATTGATACCATGAGATATAATCCTTTTTGTTTTTGCAATATCTTTATCTAATTTACACTTGTGATATCTTGCACCATCATATTCAATACCTACATTTGTTGAGGGCAAGAATATATCTATATCAGTTCTTCTATCAATCTTATATATGTTAATTGCATCAGGGAAATATTGTGTCAAGAAATTATATACAAGCTGTTCTGAAATAGAGGTCTGTCTACCTTTGTTGCACTCTCTACATCCAAATGGAGATTGAATCCGTTGATAAACTTTTTTCTTAAATTCGTTTCCACAGACAGAACATTTCCACCATACTTCTACGTTGCTTTGGGGAAGGATATCTTCAGGCCCACAATTATTCAGAATGGGATGCCATTCTTTTGCAATCTCTGGATAGGTCGCTAACAGTGAAGTCTCGGGTGAGACCTTTTGGTGACTACAGAAAGGGCAATCGCCCCCTCCATTAAGTTTGTTGTTGGGCGAACTTGGATAAGAATGTCCATTAGGACATATCCACCAACCCTTTTTATTGGTATGAGGTGCAATTCTATCCGGTGCTACACTATTCTTTTCATAGTCCCATTCCGCTTTTACAATATCTGGATGGCGAGCTTTAAGACTGTTATATTCTGGTACAATTCTCTTGCCACGACAAATAGGACAAATATTTTTGAGACCTCTCTGTCTATATATTTTTACTTGATTCTGAACTTCTCGATCATATGAGTAGCCACAGATGTCACAATGCCACCATGCAACATAATGAGATCCGATACTAAGGGTTAGATAGGAGGCAACATTTCTATCTATATCCCATTGGGATATAAGTTCCGGTAGGTTGCTTAATTTCATAAAACACTACTTCCTGGTAAAGATTCTACACTATATAGTAGATACTATATTATTAGAAATCTTGATCCATAGTTTCTTTGTTTTTCTTCTTATATTCTTCTTGTGCTTTATGCTTTTGCTTCCATTTTTCGTGTGATTCTTCTCTTTTTAGTTCGTCTTCATATTTTTTTAGATTCATTAGTCGATTTGCCTCGTTGTAATATGTAATCTGTATATCTGACCATGCGTCTTTTGTAAAAACATAGGAATAGCATGAGATTTGAATTTTTGACTCATAACCTATAGGCTCCCATTCTGCAATTTTAATAGGCTTATAACTATAGATATTATTCTTTTCATCTTCTATAACCCTTCTGTAGACGTCTAAGATTATAGATCCAAATCTCTTATTCGTGTTTTCTGTTTCGTTAAAAACCGTTTGCGGGTCTCCATATTTGGCAATTAACATATCATAGAACTCTTCCATTTGAGAAAGAGTCATGCCGTTAATATTGATCTCAAATATATGACCCGATTCATGGTCTCCATAAGCTTTTACATTTAATGGAATGTCTTTATGACTAGGCAGGTTAAATGTCAATTGCCCTTCATATTCTGGCAAAAAATTATTTACCAGTCTTTGATTTCCATTTAATTTGAAACCACCGGAACTAAGAAGGCTATCCGGGAATTGGCGACCAATTTCTATTCCACTAAAAGATAGGTCTGGTGGATTATTGTTACTGCATGATTGTATTAGTAACAAAATTGAACATAACAAGACAATATTTATGAAATGACGTTTCATATTATTGGTTCTATCTTCTGACTCTAAAGATATAATTATAATTAAGAAAACGTGAGCCAACTATGCCACGTTCTAGTTTATAAGACTATATGAAAACTATAGTTTGTCAAATCGGCAAAGAAATCTACCGCTATATAGTTAATTTATTGGCTGTTATGTCGTTGTATTGCATAATATCGTATGTTGTAAGAGGTTAGTGAAGATAAAAAGATAGGTAGGTGGCAACCGTTGTATTTCCATAGAATTACTTTATATATAAAAATCTAATGGCGACTACCTTTGTCAATACCTACTTTCATTATAGAACGCTATAACCACCAATATATTACTTCTTTACCCCAAAGAATATTGACATTAGGTTCAATGGTAGGTTATCGCCTCCTTTTTCTTTTATATATAAATATTGATGGATGTTACTCCCAAACATACCTAATTCACTCATAAAGTGCTATAAATTACTGGTAATGTTATAGATATAAGCATTAATAATGCGATTAGGTCTATAACATCGGATTGGAGAGGCTTTATTTCTATATATAAAGATTAGTGGAAAATCGTCCTACTGTAACCTAATTTTACCATAAAATACTATAACTTCCACTATATTCCCTTATTATCTCATTTATTGATTGGAATAGGTCAATCCATCAGCATTACATCCCTTTTGTTTCTATATATAAAGATTAATGGCGATTACTCCAATCTTTACCTACTATCACTTTTAATTCTCATAACCACCACTATATCACCTGTATAATCCATATCTACCACCCATCAGCCACTTCTGATATTAAGAAGTGTTAAAACGGTATTCTCTACTAAACACCTCACCATTTCCTATATATTGGAGTGTTACCTTTTAATGACGATTAAAGGGTAATGGAAAAGAGCACATTGAAATTTTGAAAGGAATATATCAGTGGCTTTTTCACCTCCATTGCTACCTAATACTATCCCTCATTTTTCTTTCATCCGTTACCCCATACCTCCTATAACCTCCAAAATCACCTCCATTAAGGGATTATGGATTTTTTTGAAAAATGATGGAAAATAATTGGGTATAGGACTAAATTTTTGACCTCTTTTTGGGATATATAGTGGAACGAAAAAATCGGTTATATGATAAATAAGGCAATCATTTTAAGTAGGGTTAGCTCCAATCATCAGACGTTGGAACAACAAACGGAAGCCGTCTTAAAAGAGGTAAAAAAGGACGGCTACACCGATGACAACATCATCATTATTGAAGATAAGGAGTCGGCTATAAAGTTGAGTGAAGAGGAAAGGAACGGACTTAACCGAATGAAAGAGCACATCAACAACGACCCCTCCATCAATGCGGTTTACCTTTACGAATTAAGCCGTTTAAGCCGTCGTCAGTTGGTGCTGTTCAGCATAAGGGATTTCCTTATTGAACGCAAAATCCAACTTATCTGCCTACAACCCTTTATGCGCCTATTGGATGATAAGGGGGAAATGTCACAGACCGCCTCCCTTATGTTCTCAATCTTTTCTTCCTTTTCAGAAACCGAAATGGCGGTAAAAAAGGAAAGGATGATGAGGGGAAGAAGACACAATGTCTCCATCGGTAAAATAGGGGGAGGTTTCCCTCCTTTCGGCTACTCCGTAAATAAGGAAAAGTATTATATCGTTGACCCAATCGCCTCCAAAATAGTGGAACGTTTCTATTTGAGGTATTCCAAAGGTGATGTATCGATAGCCGATATAGCAAAGGAATTTAAGGAGGAGGGATTGTTTCCCAAAACATCATTCTTCACCCTCCAAAAGAAGATGAGTGATTGGTTGGAGAGAAGTTTCTATGTAGGGAAACCGCCTTATCCCCCAATCATATCTCCATCGCTTTATGATAAGGTGCAGTCGATGCGAAAGAAAAGAAGGAAAGCACCTAAGAAGAAATCAAAAAATCTTCTCTTACTAAAGGGGTTGGTTTATGATGGAAACAGCGGTCGTTCCCTATGTGGTTGGGCATCACAGGACAGTTACTATATTTCCCATTATGGAGGACTGATGATAAAACGGAAAGTCATTGATCCGATAGTATGGGAGTATGCAAAAGAGATGTACCGTAAACACCTTATGAACCCAACGATTATGAAACGTCAAATTCAAAAGGAGTTAGCCATCATCTGTAAAAAGGCCGATACCATTAGGACGGAAATAAAAACCATAAAGGATAGGATTGATAAGGTTGAGGAGAGAATGATTTTCGGCAACCTATCTACAGAAAGAGGAGAGGAACTGATGGAACAACAAAAGGAACAACTATCCGATAAGGAACGGCGGTTGTTGGAACTGACCAATGAAACGGCATATAAGCAACAGCAAATGGTGGAAGCCGACTTTTTAGGTGGTTTAAACGAAGACACAATGACGATTGACGATAAGATAGCCATCATTAGAAAAGTGGTTAAGAAAGTATCGGTAATCCGCCTATCCAAATATATTGCACAGATAAGTGTATTCAACCACTTAAACAATACCGTCACCGTATATGAGGCGAACAGTAACAAACAGTCAAAGGAGGTTGGTGTTAGGAAAGTTGATGAATACCGCCTAAAGGAGAAACAGACCTCCTAACCGTATTAAAACCGCAACCGTATTAATTTAATATTGAAAAGCGGTAAAAAAGACACTGAAAATCCTATTAGTTTAATGTTTTATATTAAATTAATAGGGTTTCTTTGTTATATATATCCGTATCAGACAAAAACGCAAAACGATATGGATAAGGTAGTTATATTAGCACGGGTCAGCACCGACCGCCAGGAATACCAAAGGCAGATAAACGAACTGTCAGCCTATTGCTACAGCCGTCAATGGACGGTGGAGGAAATCTTCGCCAATAAGGTAAGCGGAGCGAAACGCATTGAGGAAAGGGAGGAAATTGTGTCGTTGGTGGAATACGTTAAGGCACATCAGATAAAGAGGGTCGTATGTTTGGAGATTAGCAGAGTTGGACGCAATACGTTGGAGGCTCTAAAGGTAATTCAGTTCCTCACTGAAAATGGTGTCAGCCTATATGTGAAGAACTATAATTTGGAGACGTTGGACGAAAACGGCAAACCCAATCCGATTACCTCCCTTATCTGCACTATCCTTTTAGAGATAGCGTCTATGGAACGGTTAACCATAAGGGAGAGGATGGAGAGCGGAAGAAACCAGTATATAGACCGTTGCCGAAAAGAGGGTATAAAAATGGGTCGCCCCTCCACTTATAGAAAGAGCGTTGAAACCTACAAAGAGCAGTACCCAAAGGAAATATCACTACTCCGCAAAGGCTTATCCCTAAAGAATATATCAGCCATCACCGGCACTTCCATAAACACCATACGGAAAATAAGGGATACAGCACTATAATCGCTATATAGAACCCTCCAATCAACAGCACTGCAAAGGATTGGAGGGTTCTAACGGTATATATGACGTATAAGGCAATTACGCCTCTCAAACCAATAATATATGTCACTCAGATACTATCCCCCTTATAGCCGCACTTAAATCGCCTATAAACAGCGTTTTCTGAGTAGGGAAGAAAGCGACATTACGATACACCTTAGAATATATCTCATAATCCTTTTCATAATCGGCACTGAAAAAGGCGTATGTATCCCTTATCGTTTCTGGTGTAACCCAATTTAGGTCGTTGAGGGTGACAGTCGGATTTATGAGTATTTTCATTTGCCGTTTGTATGAAATAAGGATAGTGGCGGTGTTCTCTATGCCGATTACCCATTTGGGACGGTCTTTTCTTATTGCCTCCCTTATAAATTCCTTTGGGTCTTTCATATAGTAATCATTGCTTGAATAGACCTTATCGCCAATCTTCAAACATTCATCTTCCTCAAACATTTCAGAGAGCATAAAGCCAGTTTGGTCTTCCAATGTAGGATTTTTCTTATCCCAATAAGGGAGAAAGAATATTATGTCGGTTGCTTTCTTATCCATTGATGTTGTGCGCTTTAGAGAATGTAAAGTTAATAAAAAATCCTCTGATAGCCAAATGATTTACCCCATATTTCTTCAAATGTTAAATAAGTGTTAAAATGATGATTGGAACTAAATTTTCGACCCTCATTTAGTATATATATGTGCGAAAGGGAAAAAGAGCCACCAACGGCAATAACCCACACTAAAACAGAATATTAACAATTAATACAAAGAACAATGGATAAGAAAACTAAATCAGCCAAACGCAACAACACCAACAACGCAAAGAACGCAACAGTTAAGAACGTTGCACCTAAAACCACTGCCAATGACGTAGAGGAAGTGGTTGAAATGATAGTTGAAAACGGTGTCAACTATGGTTCACCCAATATTAAGATGATGAATGTAATTACCATCTTCACCAATAAGGACTACACCACCGAACAGCACTTCTACATCAACGGCTATAAGTTCCGTATGGACGAACTTATGCGCCACTCAATCAAACGCTATCTTACGGAGGTCATTCCCTCATATAAGGAGGTGGAGGACATCGACAAAATGCTCACTCAAAACGTAAATTTCAAAATCGGCAGTGATGCACCCGATTATCTCAAAATCCGTATGAAACAACAAACAACGCTCATTAGAGGACTGATTAAGGCACTGAAAGACAGTACCAACCTGAAAGCCGAACTGAATGCGATATTAGGTGAAACCAAATACGATAAAATCTTTCTTCCCAACGACTTCAACGGAATGATAGGATGTAATTGGAAAAGCGAATGGAAAAAGGACTATTCATCAGCAAAATACAAACTCTAATAAGTAACAGTATCGGAGAATGGGGCAAATGCCCCTTCTCCATCACCCTAAAAAGAAAAAGCAATGAAACAGACTGTAATAATCTTCACAGGCAAACATCACTTTAAGCCCATAGATAAGACCGCTCCTAACGGCTACTATGATGAAAATAAACTTATGGAAGTGGTAAATAAGTGGTTCAATTCCGATAAGTTTGATGTTCATATCATCGACTATCCAAAATGCCGTTGTTTCTATAACTTTGAGCAGATATGGAAAGAGGTCAGATTGCCGATATTGATAGGCTATAGAGACGGTGCTAACTACATTGAGCCAATCAAAAACTTCAAACGAAAATATCTAATTTCTCCATCGGTCTATACTGATAGTTTCGATGAGTCTAATGAGATAGATGAATATGATGAAGAAAACACCATCTGTCTTTTTGGAGGTGATGAAAGGAGCATAAAGAACGCCCATCTTTATGAAAAGGTCTATCCTTATACTCATTACGCCCTTACGGACGATAAGTTGGATCTATGCAACGGAGTAGATATTGCAATGGTATTTGAGGCAATGCAGATTATGTCTAACCGATAACATTTATTAACCCTTTCAGACTAAACTTCGACCCTCCTTTCGTTATGTTTAGTCAGATAAAGATAATTCAAATATGGACAGAAAATACAAAACCAAAGACCAAAGGAAGATTGAGAGATTAGAGGCAAAACTCGCTGAAAAAGAGGCTGAACTCTCCCAAGTCAAAAAAGACCGAAAACGGTTGAATTATGCCGTTGGACGATTGGAAAGAGAAAAGGCAAAGGCACTTAATACTCTACCTCATAGTGCCATAAACCTTATATCCGAGTACTCCGACCAAGTGGTGGAGACAGAGAAAAAGAATGAGGAACTTAAAGCGATTATCGCTGATAAAGAAAGAGCAATTGAGCAAAAGGAAGAACAATACAAAATACTATCAGAGAAATATATTGAGAAAGAGAAAGCTGCAAAGGCAGTGTCTAATCAGAATTGGAATGAAAGAGAAAAATTCAAGTACGAAACGATTAAGAAAACGGCAGAGGACATTGCATCTACTTGGGAGGGGATGTATCGTCAATCTTGGGATGATAGAAAAAGATTGAAGTATTTTAATGATGGAAAGAGATATACTATGTATGGAAATGATGAAGATGATGATTTCGAGATACCATATAGATGTTGCCCAATGTTTTCAACAGATACTCTTATTATCAGGATGAACCCTAACACGGGACGTGGATTTGAACCAATGGATCATTATGCTTTACAATACTTTCTTAAATATTCATATGGAACAAGAAGAGCTTACAGTGAGGCTATAAAAGAACTTGAAGAATATAAGAAAAACAATCCTAATATTTCAGAAGAAGAATTAGTGGAATGGGCATATCATAAGGGAATGGAGTTGTTGCCCTTATATAGAGATAAGATTTTCTAAACGAAAAAAAGAGAACACCGTTTTGTGGCGGTGTTCTCAAAATCTTATCGTATCCAATTGAGTTCGTCTCGTTTTATCTGACGGACAGTGATTTTTTTGTCAATTGATTTTATTAGCGAAGTGTAAAACTCTACATCTTCCTTATCAACTCTGCATCCCAAATAGACCGCCTTTATCTTAACTTTCATATAAGGCGTTTTCGGGTCAGTGTTAATGTACCTAACTTCTTTTTCGTAGTCCCATTGGTTAAACTTAATGGATAGTATATCACTAAGTTTTACACTGGTATTATTTACAATCGGTGGAAATTTGGAATAGTATACATCTTCTTTGTGCCAATTAGAATCATCCGCAATAACTTCGATACAACACCCTCTGTGTTCATCAGCGTACATTGACCAAAGAATACCATTATTAGGAATTTCATTATCATCTAACTTCCTTGATAAAGAGCAAATACGGGCTTTTGCTCTTGCGTCAAATAATTTTTGAAGATTTTCTTGAGTAAAATCTTCGTTGAGGTTAAATTGAAATTGACCTTCCATTGGGTCATTCAATGAAAGGTATTTTGCTCCATACAATCGCTTGTTTACAATTATATCAAGAACTCTTTTTAAGTCTGTTAGACTTCTATACTTAAATGCACTCATATCAATTTTTATATAAATGCAAATATAGTCATTATGGCACAAATATCCCAATCCCACTGAAAAATGGGATTGGGACACTCGGTAATTTTCAGATGTTTTTTAATCACTAACAACTACACCATCACATGAGTAGATGCATTTTTTTCCATTGAATATATCCAAATGTGCATCCGAACAGTGCCTATATTCCTTATTGATAGTCTTAATAAGTTCTTTCCTATCAAATTCTTGGTCTTCATAAAGACCTGCTCGGTCTTTATTTAGGTACATACAATGGTAAGTGTTCTCTATAAATTCCTCCTCTGTTTCATCATATGGATCCACATACGTATAGTAGAACTTATAATCATCGTATGAAGTTATACCATGTTTCTTAAGTTCCCTCTCAACATATTCTACACCTACACAGTAAATGTCAACAGCCGCACAGTCTTCCGAGTTATTTTTATTAATGGCTATCAAAACCATTGGCTCCTCCTCACGTGCATATTCATCTACAAGGATGTCCAAATTTGAGAAATCTTTAAGTTCTCTCGCCATTAAAACTATACCCTCTCCATGTTCTACAGCATAGCGCTTCTCATTAGGGCTAAATACCAATTTGGGTATCACCCCTTTGAATAATTCAACATCTTCGCTTTCAGTTGTTTCTTCGTTCACTACCTCAGCGTTTTCTTCCTCTTTTCCCTCCTTCTGATAAGCAAGGTACTTTTCCATCTTTGCGTGAGTGGACATATTGGGGATTTCCTTTACTGTCGCAAGGGTAATGCCATCAAGTACAGATACGTTTTCGTCTTTGGTATAGACTTTCACTTTGAGATTGAGGTCTTTCTGAAATGCCTCCTCGAACTTGCCGACTGTTCGGCTGGTTCGGCATTCCAATTCGCCCTCCTTTGCTCCGAGCGACACCAAGGTCGCATCGGCTGGTGCTTGGCTACGTCCCTCATAGACACGCAGAACACCGCCGATTTCATTGCGGAACTGCTCTTTGAGTTCGGCAACGGTTGTTGTTGGGGTGATTTTGAATTTTGCCATATATAGCGTTATTAAAATGGTTTCATATAATGGTTTCATCGAAGTAGAAGTATAATTGCCTTATACTTCGATAATATACCTTTGCAGTGATTTATCCTTTAGATAGTCGGGAATTTCCTTACACCTTGCGGCTATCATCATTTTATCGAATGGGATAGCATCGCCAAATGGTAGTATCTGATAACCACACGTTTCAGAGTCATCTCTTTTCAGTGATTGCCACACCATCGTCTGTAAATCTTCGGTGTCTTTACCTGCATTGATGCAATCGACGTTATCAAACAGCAGTCCATCATAAGCGCACTTTCCATCATTGATATATTTCCCTAAATGCTGACCTATTCGGTTGAAATCGCCATCTTTACAATCGGCTAAATCAAAGGATTTCAGAAATAAATCGGGTAAGGCTTTCTCAATCTCCTCCAACGGCATTTCATTGTTAGGGTCAACTATCAGAACGGACAATACTTTCCCTTTGAAAAACTCCAGCATTAGGTGTCGTTTCTCAATCCATTTGTCCTTATCGCCGTTGAAATAGCCGGTGGAGTTTAATACGCCCATAATTATTTGGTATTTAAAGTTTGAGCATAAATAACAAGCCTACGACCGAAATTTTGTGTGTCCCATTCCTTTTCGTAGGGAAAACCGATGCTTTCTGCACAATCTCTCAGACCCTCTTTTGCCACCTTATAAGTACGGAGTACGTTGATACGGTTGTTAGCCTCTCTTTCAATGGTGTAATCTCCTAATGTAGCCTCCTTAGCACCATCGCACAGCTCATTGAGTATATGACGCCCTAAATCCTGGGTAGTCCATTTTTCGGGAGCAACGCCTTTTCCGCTGTCCTCCCATATTTTTCTAAGTGCCTCTTTGGTGCTTTTATAGATACGGCTTACCGACACTGAATTGTTGTCGTCTATCGTTACTATAAATTCGCCTATGATTTCAGATTTCTTTGCCATAGCGCAATCTATTTATAAATGTTTGATCATACCTCCATACTTATTGAAGAGGGTGCATTTACCGCTTTTGAGCTGAACAAGTATGTCATCACCTTGCCATCGAGCCATAGCTACATCCTTTACAGTAAAATGGGATATAGCACCGCCATAATTATTGTAAAAAATGATAGCACCTCTGTCAGTAGTCACCATCAATCTTTCTAAGTTGGAATTATAGTCCACAAAGATGGCGTTACCACCCATTGCAGGATGAAAGGGTGCTCTTACCTGTCCTCCGTATTTATCAAGGGTGCAGACTGCGCCATTTTGAACCTTATAGATATAAGCCATTATTTCAGTCTTACTACCTCAAAGTGGGCAGCGACACATACAGAGGTTTGGAGGTCTTTGCCAAGCTGCTGTTTAATAGCCGCTTGAATTTTATTGGCATCCACACTGTTTACTCCATTAGGAGTTATTACCTGAACTGTTGTGCCTTTGGGTATTCCGTTAGAACCGCCGAGAGACATTTTAGATGTAACTTGAAAAATTGCCATAGTCTTTTGTTTTTAAGGGTTAACGTATTGGTTCAGACTTATGACAAATCCCCAATAGGGTAGAAAAGAAAAAGGGTCACATCCTTTAACTTTTCTCTCATTGGGTGGATAGGCTCTGGAAATTGCCTTTGCAGTCACAATAAGGAAAAAGTAGGTTGCGCCCTGTGAGGGGTACAATCCCACTTTCGACTTATCATTTGGACTGCGTTCAAAATTTTCCAGATTTATCCACGCCAAATAACTTGTCTAAAGTCGTTTTGTTGTATGTCGTTATTTTTTATGTCTGTTTCGTTCGTTTACTGTTTTAGGTGGTTATCCATAATGCAAAATTACACAAAATTCTCCACCTCTCCAAACAAAAACGCCAAAATGTAATAAAAAAATCCGAACATTCCAAATTCGCAACCTACTTTATTTCAGACCTAAATAAGATATATACTAAAAGACCCTCCAATCTTTAGTGGTTATCCTATTTTTAACACAATTTTAACACTTCTCCTTATTTAGACTGATTTAAGGGTCTATCTCTCCCTTTCCCTCCCTTTCCCTCCCTCCACTTCATCAATACACCTCCTTATATATAGATGAATAGGAAAAAGGGGATGGCTGTTGAATAGATCACCCTAAAAATCCGTTCCACTATTTCAATGTTCTCTTATCGTTACCTCCAATCGTCATTGAAAGGTAACACTCCAATATATAGGAATAGGAGCGATATTTAGATGGCGTTTGGATTTTAACACTATTTTAACACTTATGTAGGCTAATGAGCGGAATTTATAGGCTATATATGTAATATAGTGATAAGTAAGTAAAAAAGTCGATTAGTAGGTAATGAGCGGAGGAGATGCCATCAGTATTTATATATAAGAGAAAAGGAGGTTTCATTCCCTTTATAAGACCTAATACACTCATTAAATGCAATAAGGCAGTAATATAGTGGCGGTTATGGTTATTGATGTTAAAAATAGGTATTTGAAAGGGCAATTGGATTCAATCTTTATATATAGAAATAAAACGATGGCAATTCCATTGGATTGACCTAATCCAATCATTAATACCGATAAGGCGGTAATATAGTGGCGATTATAGTTATTTATAATGGAAATAGATTGCAATAGGGAGAGTTGCTGCTAATCTTTATATATAGTATTATTGCCTCTTCAATCCATAGGGATAGACCTATTCGCATCATTAAATGCGATACGCTAAACATTATCAATGATTTATGGTAAATTAAAAGGACGATAGGTATTAGTAGAGGCAATCCCCATTAGAATTTATATATAAAAGAAAAGCCGTTGCCATCCTATAAGACCACCTATAAGCACCAATGATTGCCATAATCTAATATACTACAATGAATTAGCGTAATTTGTAAAGAGATTAGCCTAATTTGGAGGTGGATTATAGGCATTGATGACAGTATGAGGGTAATATGGGAACCATCATTAAACACCACTAACCGATATTGACCTCTCTAATGCCCCTAACGCTGTTCAACGATATAGTCTTTTATGGAGGTGTCATCATTCAACAACACTCCCTAATGCCGTTCAACGTCTATTACAACCTAATAGCATTTCATTAGGCATTAATCGCCATTGAACGCCCTCTAAAATCATTCAAATTACCCCTAATTTGAAAAACGCTCTAAAATCTCCAAATCAGCCCATATAACTGCCATATAATCACTTATATACACCGCCAAAATCCACAAACTATATTTTCCCTATACTTTTATTTGAAGGTCCTGAGAAAACCTGTGAGCAGATGTAACAATAGCAGCTCACGCTATACGCGTGAGAACCACTATGCTATCTCTTGCTCTGTTTTATGAATTTCTCAGGTTCTCAAACTACAAGATGAGCATAACGCTTCCTTATTTCAATATGTCGTGGAATGGCATACACCAATCCGAGTGCAAAGATACGAAAAAATTTTGAGTTTTTAACTATCTTGCGTGGTGACCTAGTAGCAATTTTGACTGAAGTCACCACATTTTTACATGGCGATTATAGTTAAAATCTGTTAAAGTTTGCCATTCTTGGAGAAGATAAGTGTGGTGAATGGCTGTGAATGATGATGAATGATGGTGTATTTAATACTGATAATCAGCATATTACAATATCAACACTATAGATATGTGTATCCCACAACACGCATAACACGCAGTAATTCAGTGAATTATTGTGGGTGTGGTGACTAATGTGGTGACTTGGAGGGGTGTGGATGAAAGAAAAACCGCTAACTCATTGAGAATTAGCGGTCTTGGGTGGTGTCACCAGGAATCGAACCGGGGACACAAGGATTTTCAGTCCTTTGCTCTACCAACTGAGCTATGACACCATCGTGTGGTTGCTTTCGGGGGTTGTTTCCCGTTTGCGAGTGCAAAGTTACTGCCTTTTTTTGAATTGTGCAAATTTTTCAGCAACTTTTTTTGAAAAAGTTTTTCTAATAAAAGAAGAGTAGAGGTTAATTGCCTTAAAATTAATAGTATATTATATTTGTGCCGTGAGCTTGCTAACATTGCTTCAATTTTACTCCACTTCCTCCATTGGCCATGTCGCGTGTCGGGCTGCCGCCGGACGCACGAGCCGTACGTCCCTACAATGTCGGTAAATCCACTTGCAGCCTATCTCGGCCAATTTATTACGACCAACGACTGACGACCAACTTACTGCCTCGTCAGATACCGAAGGTCGGATATCATATCTGCGAAGAAAGCCTGCACCGGGGTTATGATTGGGCGGAACTCCGGTTCGCTGCCGTTGCCGAGCACTTTCAGGCACGCATGTTCGCAATGGATAGTCACCTTCCTTCCAAGCGTTAGAGGTTCTCCGTCGATTTGGGCCGGACCGTCTTTTAGACGCAATATCTTCACATTCCTCGCCTTGAATGTATCTACATATCGGTTGCGGTCGATCTGTCCGCTAAGCAGACCGAGGCCCGCCATCGCCTGTTGGAAAATGGGGCCGTTTCGTACTACCGTCACATCAAGAAATCCATCCGTAAGCGAAGCTCGGGGTGCTATGTAGGCATTGTTGCCGTATTGCGGGGTATTGCATACCGCGATCAGCAGAGCCTCCTCCGTATAGATCTCGCCGTCAATCTCCAATGCGTAGCAATCCGGTGTGAAATTGATATATTCGAGAAGTGCGCTTCTTACGTATTGCATTTTGCCCCGCCTGTCGCCCGATGCGAATTTTTCTGTCACTACCGCGTCAAATCCCATACCGAAGGTGCAGAAGAATGGTCGGTCGTCTGCCACTCCGCAGTCTACGGCGCAAGGACGATTGCGGGCTATTATGTCTATGGCTCCGTCGAAGTCCATGGGAAGGCCGAGAGAACGCGCGAGTCCGTTGCCGCTTCCGCATGGTATGATGCCGAGGGCGGTGTCTGTATGCATGAGTGTCGAGGCTATTTCATTGACTGTGCCGTCGCCACCCGCCGCCACCACAATGTCGGTGCCGCATTCCGCCGCGCTGCGTGCGAGCTCCGCGCCATGCCCTTTATATTGGGTCTGCACAATGTCGAGGTCGATTCCTGCGGCCTTGAGCCGCGAGGCGGTCAGGTCGCATATTCCGTTCTTGTCGCGGGTCCCTGAGATGGGATTGATGAGCATAAGGGCGGAGGGCATGACTTGTAGCTTTCTATTTTACGGGTTCTGTCGTTGTTTTGGAGCGCAAATTTAGCAAAAAAATCCGAAAGATTTGCCTGTTTGGCGGATTTTTTATAAATTTGCACGTTGTCACGCCCGATGCGTGATTGAAAGGCCTTGAAATACAAGATTCACCGAGAAGGTACCAATATCCTCATAATGCTGGCGGTAGTGCTGCTGGCTCTCAACATACCGGTATGGCTTTTCCTGCCGCCATGGATTCTTCCGTCAGTGCTGTCCGCGCTGTCCGTGCTTGTGTATTCGTTCGTGTTCAACTTTTTCCGTTGTCCCGCACGTCGTTACAAAGGTCCACGCAAGGACATGGTCATAAGCTCGGTCGATGGAAGCGTGGTGGTCATAGAGCGGACCATGGAGCGTGAGTTCATCAAGGGTGAGGCCCTCCAGATCTCAGTATTCATGTCGCCTCTCAACGTGCACGCCAACTGGTTTCCGGTAGAAGGCCGCGTGGCCTACGTGCGGCATCATGCGGGACGCTTCTATTCGGCGTGGCTTCCGAAGGCAAGCACTGAGAACGAACGTTCCACAATCGGTATCGTCACTCCTGAAGGACATCGGGTGACGGTACGTCAGGTTGCCGGAGCGATGGCTCGCCGTATTGTGACCTACGCCAGGGTTGGCGAGGAGGCTGAGTTTGACGAGCACCTTGGCTTCATAAAGTTCGGCTCGCGTGTCGACATCTATCTCCCCGTTGAGTCGGTTCCCCTCGTCAGGATAGGGCAGCGCGTGGTGGGCGACCTCACGCAGATCGCTACCCTTCCAGGCTATAAAGCGGCTCAACAAGTGAACAAACAGTGAGCCTTCGGGGTATATCCCTATGAACATATAGAAATAACCTATGAGTATCCTTAAGACTATAAGACACAACATACCCAACGGCATCACATGCCTCAACGTCCTCTGCGGCACTATAGCCATACTTGTGGCCGCCCATCCTCATCTCTCATACATGGGCATGATGTCTTGGAAGTGGGCGTCACTTTTTATCGTGCTCGCGGCAGTTGCAGACTTTTTCGACGGTTTTGCCGCGCGCATGCTTCACGAGCATCATCCTATTGGTGCCGATCTCGATTCATTGTCTGATCAGGTCAGCTTCGGCGTGGCTCCGGCGGTGCTGATGGCTTTCAACCTATGGGGCAACGTCCCTCTCTGGCTTGCCTTCGCCCCGGCGATCATCCCCGTAGCCACGGCATTGAGGCTCGCCAAATTCAATGTGGATACACGCCAGACCACCGGTTTTCTTGGAATGCCCGTGCCCGCCAACGCCGTTTTCTGGATCGGCTACGTGGCGAGCTATCAGGATGGCGCCTACTGGCTGTCTGAGCCTTGGGTGCTTCTTCCGGCACTGTTGTTCGTCAGCTGGCTGATGGTTTCCGAAGTCCCGATGCTGTCTCTGAAATTCAAGACGTGGGGTTTTAAATCCAATCTGGCGCGGTATTTGTTGATAATAGGGTCGGTGATCCTTTTGGTCTGCTTTCAGTTGAGGGGCATGCTTTGGGCCATAGTCTTCTATGTCGTCATGTCGCTTCTGTTTGCGCGCCGACAGTCATCAACACATTAAAACTTGATCGCAATGTCCGGATTGCTTATATTGATATTGATTTTCATCGGTGTGCCGCTTCTCTGGAGGTGGCTCAAGCCATATTTCTTCCGTTGGGCCCAGCACCGCACGGAAGACTATCTGCGTCGCCAGATGGGCATGCCTCCGCGCGACAGGAAGAAGGAGCGCGAAAGCCGTAGGGAGTCGTATGCTTCCTCAGGTGGATATTCCTCCGATTCCTACGGAGGAAGGCGCAGCAGACGCGGATATTCCTCCGGTCCGTTGATTCCGAAGGAATATGCTGTGGATGTGGAATATACGGAGATTCGCTCCTATTCATCAGAGGAAACCATTGCTTCCGACGGCAGCACCGTCCGCTTTACCGTAGAGTCGCAGGTGAGCGACGCCGAGATAATCGAGATAAAGAAGGAGAGATAGATGATGAGGACTCTGTTTGTATCTGATCTCGACGGAACCCTTCTCGGACCCGACCGTAAGGTGAGTGCCGAAAGCTCGCGCCTCATCAATGAGGCCGTGGATGACGGCGCGATGTTCAGTGTGGCTACGGCTCGCACCCCTGCTACAGTCGGTCCTCTGCTCGCCGACGTGAAGAGTCCGCTGCCGTTTATAGTCATGACCGGAGCTGCTATCTGGAACCGTGAGGATAACCGCTACGTGCATGCGGCATTTCATAGTGAAGCGACAGCCCAAAGGCTTGCTGAACTTTACCGTAGGCATGGCCTGAGTGCGTTCGTATATATTCTTGGCGAAGACAATGTGATTCATATCTATCATATAGGGGATATGAGCGATTTGGAGCATGAGTTTATGGAGGAGCGTCTTCATACTCCCTACAAGGATTTTCATATTCTTGACAAGGAGGAAGGCGAATTGCCGAAACGTCTTGACAGGGTGCTTCTTTTCTACAGCATGCGTCCTACCGGGGAAGTGGCTCGGGTATATGATGAGATCCGGGATTCCGATGACCTTCGTGCTGTTTTCTACCATGATATGTATGGCGATGATATAGCCCTGATGGAGGTGTTCGGTCCGGAGGCTTCGAAGGCGAATGCCGTGCGTCGCCTTGCCGATATGGTGGGAGCCGATAGGATAGTGGCTTACGGAGACAATGTGAATGATATCCCTATCCTTGAGGTGGCGGATGATGCTGTCGTGGTGGAGAACGCCGTGGAGGCTGCAAGGCTCGCTGCGGGGCGTGTGATAGGTCCCAATAGTGAGGATTCTGTGGCGAAAGACATAAAAAAGCAAACTAAAATGCTGAAAAATTTGGAATAATGGAAAATTCCGATTAACTTTGCATCGTCAAAGGCTTTCAAGGCCAAAGACGGTAAGCCCTGATGGCGAATTATAGTAGGCTCAGGTGACATAAGCCCTGATGGCGGAATCGGTAGACGCGCTGGTCTCAAACACCAGTGGAGCAATCCGTGCCGGTTCGACCCCGGCTCAGGGTACTGGCCGCAGAATCGACAATTCGGTTCTGCGGCTTTCGTTTTGACGCGCTGGGCTTATCTGTCAAAAGGCACCAGTGGAGCAATCCGTGCCGGTTCGACCCCGGCTCAGGGTACTGGCTTCCTGCTTCGCGGGAAGCTTTTTTTATGAACATTATGAATCGTGGGGTTGTTGCAAACTTATATACACTACATTAATACCCCAACCTCTATGATGCGTCGTATTCTTTTTGTAATGGCAGTTGTCCTTTCGCTCCCTCTTTGGGCCGCGAAGCCTTACGCCGAGTTGCCTGCCCGCTATGCCGGGTCTATGATGCCTTATGACTTCAGTGGCTCTGAGATTTCTCCCATATGGCCCGATTCGCTGAAGCCTGTCTATGTGGCTCACGTAGCCCGTCATGGCGCCCGTTATATCTCCACGGCCAAGAAACTCGATAAACTTCAGGATGCCATCTCAAAAGCCGTCTCCGAGGGAACACTCACCAAAGAGGGACGCAGGTTTGATACCCTTCTCAAAAGCGTTATGAAAGCTACGGGTGATCAGTGGGGTTTGCTCTCAACGGTAGGAGCCGAAGAGGAGCGTCGCCTTGCCTCCGACCTCTACACGCTGCTCCCCGGCTTGTTGAAGAAGGCGCGTGTCAATGCCATCTCTACCTACGTGCCACGAGTAGTGATGACTATGTATGAATTCAACCATGCCCTCACGGTGAAATCATCCTATATTTCCATATGCGCATCCGAAGGCCGTGATTTCAGCCCGCTTCTTCGTTGCTTTACTGCTGATTCGGCCTATGCCGCCTATCGCGACAACGGCGACTGGAAAAGCGTATCTGACAGTCTGATGGATTCGATAGTCTCGCCGGAACCGGCACGGCGTATTCTCGGTAAGTCATCTGGATTGTCCGATAAACACCTAAAGAAACTCACTCTCGACATGTATGACGTGCTTCAGTCACTGACCGCATTCGGACTGCCTGCTCCTACCGATGAGTTCATGTCGGAAGTCGAATACCGCGCCTGCTGGGAGGTCGACAACCTCGAGCATTATCTCCGCAACACAATTTCTCCACTTTCAAGCTACGCTGGAGAGGCTACCGCTCCTTTGCTCGCCCGTATACTGTCGGATGCCGATGCCGCCTTAGACGCGCGCATGGAGGCCAATCTGAGGAAGCAGGCGGGAATGCCTCCTGTTAAGACAGAAGGCTATGACGCGAATTTCTATTTCGGGCATGCCGAGACCCTCATGCCATTGCTATCCCTTATGCGTCTGCCCGGATGCTACAGTGATTCCTCCGACTACTATACGCTTTATGAACGCTGGCGCGACTATGATGTAGTGCCACTCGGCGCCAACCTCGACATAATCTTTCTCGAGTCGTCGAGAGGAAATACCTATGCGGCGGTGCGCCTTAACGGCCATTTCGTGGCCCCCATGTCCGGCACAATGATAGTACCGTGGTCTGACTATAAAGCCTACCTGACCGACCTAATGATTGGAGTTGCCGGTAAATAGGAAGCGCAATGGAATTTTTTGATGTAATGTGCCATATTTTAATGTATCTTTTTCTTAAAAAATAGGATTTTCCGATTATTTTGCTTAAATTTGTAGTCTAAAATCAAGACAGTATCAATATGGCTACCAACGTTACATTTACCGGAGAATTCTCCCTCGAAGAATTACTCGATTTCAAGACAATACCTCAACTCAAGGAACTTGCCTTTGACTTAGGTGTAAAATTTAGGGGGAGTCCGAAAAAACAAGGTATTGTAAAGACCATAGCTAAGATTATGCTTGATGATCCTAAGTTGGTTGTCAAAAATATGTTCCATTATGAACTGAAAGCTTGTCTTGATGTAATAGAGGAACGGATGACGCTCGATTACGCTGAAAAATCCGGCTTGCTTTTTGAATTAAACCGCTTCGGCCTCATATACTCCACGGAGCAGAAAAGCACGGGTCATTGCGATCTTCGCTTCTGTAAAGAACTTACTGATGAATTTTCAAGACTCGTGCCCGCAGAACTTGAACGCAGAGAGAAAAACGGTGCACTCTTGGCTGAGAAAGTAGCTATTGGATGTGCCAATCTGTATGGATATACTGATATGTATTATATCAATAAGTTGATTCCGGATATGGATAAAAGGCTGGGTTGCTATTTGAGCGACGACAATCTTACAGACCTGTTCTATCCGGTTCTAAGAGCAATGCGATATGGCATTCCCAGAAAGGACAGGCCATTCCTTTCTCCATTCTCAGTCTTCAATGGTTTTGAAATTGACGAGTATCATGTTGATATACACATAGAGCCAAAGACATTTGATTTTGACACCATAGTCGGCTACGGCGAAATGCCTTATCCTACCATCAAGGGAAGAGCCGTAGAAAAAATGCATGAGGTCTTTAAGAAATATGGTAAGTCTGATGAGACATCAGAAGATATGATCCGCAACTTATGGATAGACAAACAAGATGAGACTAAAAATCTTCATGTGCCTGACATAAATCGATTTTTCCTGTTTCACGATATCTCCCAGATACAAGATTGCATGGGGGCTGTTATGGATTTTCTCAATTCCATACCCTATTGGAGATTAAGAGGCAATTCCTCTGAAGAAATAGGTAAAAAAGAGTTGGAGAATATGCGTCGGAGTGGACAGCAACCAAAAATTTCCATCGGTCCCAATATGCGGGCTATGGGCATTGAATCATTTGAGCAATTGCAGGAAATGGCCCGGAATGGACAAGACTTTCCATCTTTCCCTGAACAACCTTTTGCTTCAAGCAAAAAGGTAGGGCGTAATGATCCTTGTCCATGTGGCAGCGGCAAGAAATACAAGCATTGCTGTGGCCGCTGATGCTCTCCTCTATTCCGACAGGTTGCGGTAGTCGTTCAGATATTGACGGAGTCCGTAAAGGCCGAATATGCCTCCCATGATAGAGCCGATGATAATGCTTTCAGAGCGGTCAGTGGCGTACATGAAGAATACAATCCATAGGGCCGCCACGGGGAATCCTATCATGATATATAACAGGTGACACTTCTTATAGTACTTTGCCATCGACGAAACCCGGGTTATCGACATGGTTAGCGGATTGATTTTCCCTGTTCCTCTCCATAGCCAATACAGTGCATATGCGTTGGCCAACATCACCATCACATATGTTATCGCCAACGGTATTCTATACTCGTCTTTTAATGAGGGCATGAAGAAAAAGAATGCAGCAAATACGATTGCGCCTACTATCGACCAGTCACACCCCAGCCTATATCGATCTCGTATTCTGTCGAGCGACGTTCTCATCTTATTCAGATTGTCCGGATCCTTAGGGTGCATCTCCATGCCAAGCACCTTGCCCATCTCTAACCATACCTTTCTCATCTGCTCAACGTCAAAATTCTGTGAATTCATATGATCTCCTCCTTCTTATATGCTTTGGTGATTTTCTCTTTGATCCTTCTGATTCTTGTCGCTATAGTATTCCTGTTCAGTCCCATGGCCGTCCCGATCTCATCATAACTCAATTCATCGAGCCACATCATTATTATCGCTTTCTCTTCCGGGTCAAGCGTATTGATCACGCGATGCAACTCTTCGATTGCCTCTTTATCGGAATCATCACTGTCTATCAATTCGTAAAGGCCATCAAGCGATTCGTGTTTATGGCGGGATTGTTTCCGGATAGTCGATAGGCATGAATTGACAGTCACGCGGTATATCCATGTTTTCGAAGAAGATTCCCCTCGAAAGCCACTCATCCCTCTCCATATGTTTATTATGGCGTCCTGACGTAGATCCTCAAATTCATCTACCGTATTCGAATAAGAGAAACAAATCCTTGATATGGTGGCATTCTCTATATCGATCAGCTCCTTGAACTCGTGTTCGAGGGCATAACTCGAAGTGGCTTCCTCATCTTTGGATAATGCTGCGAATCGCAACATCCGATTCCAAAGAAATCTCATCCGAAGCTTCAGAGGCAGTGTAGCGGGGGGATAGGTAAGGGCTGTCGAAACCATTTTATATGTTGATTATTTGATTCTGCTTATTAGACTCCATTATATCCCGTATAGTTTCAAATCGTAGAAAAAATAATAGTGATTATTTCATTTTTTCAATTTAAAGTATTAAATTTGTAGACCAAAAATTTAAACAAATGGAAGTTATTAATTTTGCCGACCAGCCGTCGGTGATGAGCAGATATATGCGTGAGCTCCGCGACATCAATATCCAGGGCGACCGCATGCGTTTCCGCGCCAATATCGACCGTATCGGCCAGCTGATGGCCTATGAGATATCTAAGCGCATAGCCTATGACGACGTGCGCGTCCAGACTCCGCTTGCGGAGTGCATATGCAAGGAGCCTGCCGAGAAGGTGGTCATCGCTACCATCCTTCGTGCCGGCCTGCCGTTCCATCACGGCTTCCTTCAGATCTTCGATATGGCGGAGAATGCCTTCGTAAGTGCCTATAGAAAGTATCACGAGACCGGCGATACTTTCGATGTCCTCGTCGAGTATATGGCCGCTCCCTCCATCGAAGGGAAGACACTCATACTCGTGGACCCGATGCTCGCCACCGGAACGTCGATGGAGCTCGGCTACCGTGCTCTTCTACGCAAGGGGCATCCCGCAAAGGTGCATGTGGCTTCAGTAATAGCGTCCGAACGCGCTGTGGAATTCATTAAGGAGCGTTTCCCTGATGATAAGACTACCGTATGGTGTGCGGCCATAGATCCCGAAGTCAACGCCCACAGCTACATAGTGCCGGGGCTCGGCGATGCCGGCGACCTTGCCTACGGAGAGAAGGAAGACAACGCATGAAGATCGAGAAGCTCGACATACTGAACTTCAAGAATATTGAAGAGGCCTCCCTGGAGTTTTCCGGTGGAGTCAACTGCCTGCTGGGCATGAACGGCATGGGTAAGAGCAACCTTTTAGAGGCTATCCATTTCCTTTGCCTCGCCCGCCCCATGCAGTCGCTCCCGGAGTCCGCGCTTCCGCGTCATGGTTCGGAGATGATGATGGTGAAGGGCAGCTTCGTCATGGACTCAGGCACCAACGAGCTCGTAAGCTGCGGCATAGTGAAGGGAAAGGGAAAGACCCTTAAATGCAACGGCAAGGAATACCAGCGCATATCGGAGCATATCGGGAGATTCCCGATAGTCACCGTCACTCCCGCCGACCATGTCATCGTGAGCGGATCGGCGGAGGAGCGCCGCAAGCTGATGGATATGGTGATTTCTCAGGCCGATAAGACCTATCTATCCCATCTCATCCGCTACAACCGCAGCATCGACAGCCGCAACCGTATGCTGCGCGCCGGAGTCAAGGACAAGCTCCTCTATGAGTCGGTTGAGTCAGCCATGGAGGAATCCGCAGGAGTAATCCACGCTACTCGTAAGGCGTGGGTGGAAGAGATACTTCCTACATTCCGCTCCCGCTACAGCGAGATTTCCGGCGACGCTGAGAAGGCTTCGATAAGGTATTCGAGCGTACTTAACGATCAGACCCTCCGAGAGGTTCTTGACAGCACCAGAGCTAAAGACCAGGTGCTTGGCTATACATCCAAAGGTGTGCACCGCGACGACCTTCTGACCGGATTGGGCGAATACTCCATGCGTCGATTAGGCAGTCAGGGACAGGTGAAGACCTTCACAATCGCACTTAGGCTCGCTATATTCGAATACCTGCGTAAGGTGTCGGGCCTCACACCCATATTGCTTCTTGACGACATATTCGACAAGCTCGACTCAAGCCGTGTGGGCCGGATAATGGAGATGGTCAGCGGTGACGAGAGCTTCGGACAGATTTTCATCACCGACACCAACCGCGAGCATCTCGACGAGATACTTGGCGCCATTCACGGCGAAAGCAAACTGTTTACTGTGACAGATGGTAAATTTGAGATCATTGATCATTAATCATTAATAATTATATAAGTGGAGCGACGGGATGCTGTGACAGTGGGAGACGTGCTGCGTGAATGCCTTGAGAAGAGCAGCATGCAGGGGAGGCTCGATGAGGTGCGTGCCTGCGAGGCCTTTCCCCTTGTGGTGGGAAAGCATATAGCCTCCATGTGCGCTCGCCCGTGGATAAAAAACGGCGTTATGACCATCGGAACCCCCAACGCCTCCCTGCGTTCCGAACTCAACATGAGCCGAGGAAGGATAGTAAGGGGTATCAACGAGATATTGGGAAAGGATGTTGTAAGGGAAGTGATGTTCAGAAACTGACGCATAAATAGAAGAAATACGTAACATGAGTGAGAAAAACGAAAAACTGGAGCACCTTGATGCGGAAGGATTCCGACATGCAGTGCCCCTACAGTTGAGATTCAACGATATAGATGTGCTCGGCCACGTCAACAACAATGCCCAGCTTGCTCTCTTCGACGTAGGCAAGACGGAGTTCTACAACGCGCTCCGCGGTCAGCTCGCCGACTGGAGCCGCGTGGAGGCTGTCATAGTCAATATCAACTGTACGTTTATGGAGCAGATACGTTTCACCGACCCTATGGAGGTGCGTACCCGCGTCAAGAAGATCGGTGAAAAAAGCTTCACCCTCCAGCAGATACTTCGCAATACAGCCACAGGACAGATCTGCTCCATGTGCGAGTCCGTGATGGTAAGCGTGGACTACGCTACCAAGACATCCAAGCCGATTCCTGAGAATATTGCTGAGGGGCTGGCGAGATGGCAATGAATTCGGTGGTTTGATACGATTCCGCGTTTCGTTTGTTATAACTTATAGCAATACTTATAAAAACAACGTTATTTAACGGTAATATACGATGAATCAGATAGATGTCCATATCCGGATGGAGGCCTTCGGCAAGGATAGCCTGGAGGCGGAAGTGCTTGCCAATGTAGTCGCCGCCCGTCTGGAGATCAGCCGGCTTATAGAAGCCGAGAAATATATGGAGGCTCTTGAGCGCACCATCACTGCATTGCAGCGTCTCAAAGACTTTCCCGACCATGAGAATGAGGAGTTCAAGGCTATTCTCGTGGCTTTAATATTCGACCTTGCTGAAATACACTACGAACTCAAGGACTTCAAGCGCAGCGAGAAGGAGCTGGATGCCCTGTTCAAGGTGCTCGATCCGCTTTTGGTGAAGAATCCCGACCGCTTCGGGCGTCTGCACATCCTCGCTATGGAGCTTTCCACCCGTATCCTGCGTTCGAAGAAAAAGACCATCGATATGCTTGCACGTCAGCAGCTCAATGTCGATGCACTTACAGAGAAAGTGAACGCCGGAATCAACAGCGCTACCGATCGCCTTGTGGATTCTCTCTGCAACGTAGGGCGCCTGCTTGCGTCTTCCGGCGATTACCGCGAAGCCATGAAGTTCTTCTCGGAGGCGATCCGCATCTCGAAGAAGCGTACAGGTAAGGTGAACAAGAAGGAGATCAAGATGACGGCCGAGATGGCCGAGATCATGATCCGCGTAAAATCCATGCGTCCGCGCGCCGAGCGTCTTCTCGATGCAGTGCTTCCTCATGCTATAGCGCAGGGCGAGGCCGACCTCGAGCAGCAGATACATACGCTTAAGGAGATGATAAAGCTGCAGGAAAACATGAAAGTGTCATGGCTTAGTGCGTTCCGCACTAAGAAGGGTTGAGGGTAAAGTATTGAGTAATAAACAATAAACAATAAGGTTAAGGGTTAAGTTTTAGGAAATGTCGACAATACTTAATACAGAAGGATCTCTTCTTGAGATACCCGAACTCCGCGATAAGGAAAAATTCCGTGTGGCCATAGTGACTGCCGACTGGAACAGCCAAGTCAACGACCGGCTCCTCGCAGGAGCTCTCGAAGTATTTGAAAAGGCCGGCCTCCATGAGTCTATGGTAGAGAAATACCGTGTGCCCGGCGCAGTGGAGCTTGTATATGCTGCGGCCCGAATCATCAAGAGCCCTAAGAAATACAACGCTGTCGTGGCCATAGGCACCGTCATCCGAGGGGATACACCTCACTTCGACTATGTATGTTCACAGACTGCCGACGGTATATGCCGACTCAACTGTATGGGTGAGGTGCCTGTGATCTTCGGGGTGCTGACCGTCAACAACCTTCAGGAGGCTCTCGACCGAGCCGGAGGCAAGCTCGGCAATAAAGGTGCGGAAGCAGCTGTGGCAGCCCTCAGGATGGGAAGCTTCCTGCGAATCTGAATAATATTTTCAAACCATTAAAACAACTTGAAATCATGAAGAAACTGAGCTATAGCCTCCTCGCGCTCCTGACCCTCGTTTTTGTAGCGGTAGGATGCTCGAAGACTGGAAACGATGACTCCGCGTCTCTCCTCCGCACCGTGCCGGCCGATGCGTCGAGCGTGGTGGTGGTCAATATCGCGCACACAGTGGAATCCCTTGGCGGAAGCACGGATGGATCCACTGTAAAGCTTTCCGACGACCTTCAGAAGACTATTGATCAAAGTCAGGCCATCAAGTCAGAGGATAAGAAGCAGATTAAGGAAATCTGCGACGGTGAGACCGGTGTGGCTATGAGTAGCATCGTCTTTTTCTCCGCTGCCCGCAGCTATGTCACCGGTCTGCTCAACGATCCCGATAAGTTCGTTGCGTATGTCGAGAAGGAGTCCGGATCCAAAGCTGTCGTGGAGGGAGATGCGCGTACAATCGATAATGTCGCCGTGCTTGGCAACCAGTTCTGGGTATGCACCACCGGACGCCCCGACGTGGAGCAGCTGAAGTATTATCAGGAGCTCGGCGATAAGCAGAGCTACGTCTCGGTTGATGCTTCTAAGCTTCTGCTCGAGGCTGATAAGGTCATGACGTATGTGGCTGATGTCAACCGCAGTATGTCGCTTGTCCCCAACGGCACCTATATGAAGATGGCTTCGTCGCTTGTCTTCAACGATATGGCTTATGTAGCCGGCAGCGCAGACATTAAGAAAAAGAGTTTTATCGCCAACGCATCCGTGCTAAATTCCGATATGAAGCCCGCAGAGCTGCTTCTTCCGGTAGAGAAGATCGACGCTTCTGTGGTAAAGTCGTTTGATAAGAATGCCGATGTGTTTATTGCAGCCGGAGTCCCTAAGAAACTCATAAAGAAGATCACAGACCTCGCCGGTTCCATGATGGGAGGAAGTCAAGGTCAGGCTTTGGGAATGCTTGAGGCCATCGACGGCACCATCGCTGTCCGTACTAATTCAGGAGCCAACGATGGTGAGGCCCGTATACAGACCACGGGAAAGGACTTCGCTGATTTTTCCAATCTTTTGCAGAGTGCTTTCGGAGTGACCGTCACCCGCGATGGCGATATGATCACAGCGGTCTACGGCAGCAAGGACTTCTCCGGATCCATCACTCCATCTGAAGCGGCCGACATGCTTAAGGGCTCATGGATAGGTGTGGTGACCAAAGGTTTTCCGGCCCGCGACGTTACATCCGTCACCAAACTCAGCGTCGATAATAAGAGCCTTCGTCTCGATTTCGAGGCAAAGGGAGGTGTCGACGCTCTCATTGAAGCGATTACGAAATGATTCCCGACCATATAGAAGAGATTGAACTCCAGGGTCTCCTCCCGCGCGTCTTTGCGCGGGAGGAGTTGCCGTATTCTGAGGTGTGGCGCCGTACGGTCGTTTTCCGGCGTGGCGGACGTTATCTTGTGGAGTCGGCCAGTGGCGGAGGAAAATCGAGTCTGGCCGCCTTCATCATGGGGGCAAGGCGTGACTATGAGGGAAGACTTCTTTTCGACGGTCGTGACGCTTCCTCACTCGGCATTACCGACTGGCAGGAAATCAGACGTGCCCGTATAGCCTACCTGCCGCAGGAACTCGCTCTCTTTCCCGAACTCTCGGCCATCGACAATATCCTTCTTAAGGGCGAGATTTGCGGTGGCGTCGATATGCAGCGGGTGGAAGGCTGGATGGAGCGTCTTGGAATCACCGCCCGCCGCGACTATCCCGCCGGTCGCCTTTCGATAGGTCAGCAGCAGCGTGTGGCGTTGATACGCAGTCTTTGCCAGCCCTTCGATTTCATTCTCCTTGATGAGCCGGTTAGCCATCTCGACGAGGCAAACAACCGCCTTGCGGCCGGGATTGTGGAGGAAGAGGCCGGGCGTCAGGGTGCCGCTGTAATCACTTTCTCTGTCGGTAATCCTTTGTTGATAGAAAATCCGGTTAAAATGAATCTCTGATGGGTCTTATTTCTAAACTTTTAAGAAAGAATACATCGCCTGCGCGCATCGCGGGTTTCGCGCTCTCCAACTTCATCGGTCTGCTGATCATCGGCGGTGCCGTGATGTTTTATGTGGATTCCAGGGGTATCTGGGATGATGACGAGAGTGTGATCAATACGGATTATCTGGTGGTCAACAAGAAAGTGACATCCGCCAGTACGCTTGGCGATGGTGGTGCCACTCGTTTTTCGGCGGCTGATCTTGCCGACCTCAAGGCGCAGCCTTGGGTCAGGAGGGTAGGGGAGTTCAGTTCTTCCGACTTTCGGGTGTATGCCTCAGTGAGTCAGGGAGGACGCGGGTTGGAGACAGCTCTTTTCTTCGAGTCCGTGCCGGATTCATTTGTCGACCTCCCGGCTGCCGACTGGCGTTTCGAACCGGGACAGCCCGTAGTCCCCGTGATGATACCTAAAGACTATCTTGCCCTCTATAATTTCGGATTCGCCGGATCAGCCGGACTCCCGCAGCTCAGCGAGCAGCTTATCTCCGGAATTCCCTTGAAACTCTATATGCGTAGTGAGGATGGTTCCCGCTCCATGCAGATGGAAGGGCGCATCGCAGGATTCAGCAACCGCCTCAATACAGTCCTGGTGCCCGACGGCTTCATGCAATATGCTAATTCGCGTCTGGGCGACAGCGGCTCCTCCGCTCCATCGCGCCTCATAATCGATGTGTCGTCTCCCGGCGACGTTGCGATATCCGAATATCTCTCTTCCCATGGTTGGGAGGTGGCCGGCGATAAGTCCGGCAGTTCAGCCGCCTATCTGCTGAAGGTGGTGGTGGGAATAGTGATGGCGGTCGGTGCCGTGATAACCCTTCTGTCCCTGTTTGTGCTCATGCTGTCTGTTTCGTTGCTGATGGAGAAGAACCGTCAGGTGATCCATCGTCTTCTGATGCTTGGTGCGCCTCTGCGTAAGGTAGGAGCTCCCTATTGCTCCATGATAGTTGTGGGATGCGGAGCGGCGTGGCTGTTGTCAGTAGGAGCACTCGTTGCTTTGCGTTCGCTCTATGCCGGTGCGCTTGAGGGCCTTGGGGTAGGGACAGGAGGTCTGATGTGGGGTATCGGTGTCGGTACGCTTCTTGCGCTCGGCGTTGTTCTTGTCAATATAGTGGCCGTCGGCCGCAAGATAAAATCTGCATGGGGCCTTCGGATAAGCGATGCGGGATAGGCGTTTCTATATGGCCGTAGGCATGGCGGTGCTTTTCGCGGTGCTGGCCGTGGTCTACTACTTCTTCGACCCTATGGACGCGGTCTGGATGCCGAAGTGCCTGTGGAAGTTGACTACCGGGACTGACTGTCCGGGATGCGGGTCGCAGAGGATGGCGCATGCATTGGTGCATGGTGAATTCCGTGAGGCCTGGCAGGCCAATGCCTTTGCCATGTGTATGCTTCCGGTTATAGCTTTTTTGCTCTTGCTGGAATGTTTCAGGGAGAGATATCCGCGGCTCTATCTTAAGGTTCATTCTCCTGTCTTGATCTGTATGCTGGCGGGTTCGGTGTTATGTTGGTGGATAGTGCGTAATCTTGTTTAATTAAAGTAATATGAGCGATCATAAAGAAGGGGCTGACTCGGCTCGGTCCGGACATAAGGGTGGTTTCCCCAGATGGGCGTTTCTGCTCATCGGAGTGCTTGTTGTGGTGCTTCTCTCGGTGTGGCTGTTGCTGCGCAGGCCCGCTTCTGATTCCGGACTCCTTCCGGAGGTCAGGGTGGCTTTGGTAGACACGGCGCGTCTGGAAGTGTACGAAGAGTTTGACGGCAGTATAAGGGCCATTCGGTCAGTGGAGGTTACCGCACGTGTGGAGGGCGTGCTTGAGAAGATGCTGTTCAGGGAGGGTTCCTATGTAAAGAAAGGTCAGACGCTGTTCGTCATCGACCCAAGACTGTATCAGGCCCAGGTAGACCGTGCCCTGGCTCAGCTTGACCGCGCTAAGGCTCTGAAGGATAAGGCTGACCGCGACCTCAACCGCATCCGTCCCCTTTACAATCAGAAGGCGGCCTCGCAGCTCGACCTTGACAATGCAGAGGCTGCCGTCGAATGCGCTCAGGCCGATGTGGAGATAGCAAGGGTCGATCTCCTTGAGGCTCAGGTCACACTCGGCTATACCCGCGTTGTGGCTCCGATCTCCGGATACATTTCCGAGCGCATGGTCGATGTGGGTGCGCTTGTCGGCCCCGGAGGAAAATCCCTGCTCGCGACGATTGTCAGAAGCGATACTGTGATGATCGATTTCTCGATGACATCGCTTCAATATTTTCAGGGAAAGGACCGCGATGTGAATGTTCGTTGCGACGACGGGGAGTGTCTTGACAGGCTTCCCTCCTACGTGACAATAACCCTCGCAGACGGCAGCGAGTATCCCTATCGGGGTGTCGTGGATTTCGCGGATCCCGTGGTCGATACCGATAGCGGTACTATATCCGTTCGCGCCGAGATGCCTAATCCCGACGGCTGCCTTCTCCCCGGAGAGAAGACCAAGGTCAAGGTGCTTCTTGATGTGCTTCAAGGTGCCATGACGGTCCCTGCCGAGGCTGTGCGTGAAGAAGAAGGGGAGACGTTCGTCTACGTCGTGTCGGCAGATGGATCGGTGGAGGCTCGTCCCGTTAAGGTAGGGACTAAGGCCGGAAAGCGAATCGTAGTGAAGAGCGGGCTTGCGCCCGGTGAGATGGTAGCCACAGACCGGTTTGAGCTTCTCTTTGAAGCCGTGGTGGTGAAGCCGGTAGGCCTGTCGGATAAGCATAATCTTAAAAAGTCGGCCGTGCCGGCGGAGGCAAAGAGATGAGAGGGAGTGCATTTGCTGTAGTGACGGCGACGCTCTTGTTGCTGTCAGCTTGTTCCGGCGTGAAGGGCCTTAAGGAGCCGTATGTGCATCATTTCGGCGATTTCTCCAAGATTGACTATGTCGATTCCCTTTGTCTTGCGGATCTTGAATGGTGGAAATTTTATTCCGATTCTACGCTTTGCTCGCTGCTTGAGAGGGTTGTCAGCAACAACCGCGACCTTCTCAAGTCGCAGGCCCGCATGGATCAGCTGCGTGAGCTCTACGGCATATCCAAGACCAATCTTCTGCCGGAGGTGGGTATTGACGTGTCTGCCGAATATGAGACTGCCGACTATGGAGGAAAGGGAGCTTCTACAAGTCCTACCTACAGCGTCAAGATACCCATATCGTGGGAGATCAACCTCTGGGGCTCGCAGATATGGGCTCGGCGTGAGGCTGAGGCCGAATACCGTGCTTCAGAGGAAGACAGCCGTGCCATAAAGATGGAGTTGATAGCTGAGACCGCAGAGGCTTACTATACTATGATGGCGTTGGAAAACGAGCTTACCATCGTGCGCCGGACTATGGACACTCGTGAGGAATCCGTGCGCATCGCAAAACTGCGCTACGAGGGTGGCTTGACTTCGGAGATGCTCTACAATCAGACGTTGGTGGAGTATTCCTCGGCGGCAGCCCTCGTTCCCAAGCTTGAGCAGAAGTGGTATGAGACACGCAATAAGCTTACTCTGCTTATGGGGGAGGTGCCGCAGGATATAGATCGGATAGGCAAGCTTCCGCAGACCTTCATAGGTCCGGAGCAGCTTCCTGCCGGTATGCCTTCCGATCTCTTGAAGCGTCGACCCGACATCAGGGCTGCCGAGCAGCGGCTTAATGCTGCGAGGGCGAAAGTAGGCATGACGTATGCCGACCGGTTCCCGTCATTCAGCATCAGTCTGCGTCCCGGATTGGAGAATGATGCGCTCGCAAACTTCCTGAAATCCCCTTACAATGACATAGTGGGGTCCTTGGCCGGACCGCTCATCGACTTCAACCGCCGCAAGAAGAAATACAAGGCTGCGGTGGCGGCCTACGAAGAAGCCCGGCTCGACTATGAGGATGTTGTCTTGAAGGCATTCACCGAGGTCAACACCATTCTCCACACTTATTATCATGTGCAGGAATCCTTCTACCGTACCAAGGAACTGCGAGATGCCTCCGCAGAGTATATGCAGCTCGCGCAGCTTCAGTTCCGTGCCGGTATGATCAACTATATCGATGTGCTTGATGCGCAGCGTAGCTATTTCGATGCCCAGATAGCCTTCTCCAACGCTGTCCGCGACCAATATACAGCCCTTGTCAACATCTATAAGGCTCTCGGCGGCGGTTGGCGCACTCCGAATCCCCTTCCTCCTCGGGATTGAGTCGGCATCGGGGAGTGGCGCACAGCTCGTGCGGCCGTTTTCGGCATGGTCTATAAAAAGGTCAGGACGAAGTAATTGATCCTTGTATTGCCACGGAGAGAAGCTGTGGCCTTTGCGATCTGGTTCTCGACGGTCTTTACAGACAGTCCGAGTTCATCCGCGATCTCGGCGTAGGTCAGACCGTCGCGTCTGCTCATCAGGAAGATTTCCCGGCGTCGTGGAGGCATAGAGTCGATTGCCTGCCAGAGTCTTGCGTCGCGCTCCGCAGTATCTATGTCTTCCTCCGAGACTTCATCCATATTTTCCGGTAGCGAAGTATAGCGGTCTTCATTACGTATTTGTTCAATGGCGGCGTTCCGTACAGCCCTATACAGATACCTTTCAATTGAATTGATCTCATGACCTTCGCGTATCATGCCCCATATGCGCATGAACGACCCCTGCACCGTGTCGTGTGCAAGGGCCGTGTTCTCCGTGATGCGTAGCGCATACATGCAGAGCGGCATGTAGAGTTTATTGTATATCCGGGTAAATTCTCGTGCTGTCATTTCGGAATGCGAAGTTACTTAAAATTCCCCTCTTCTGCAAGGGCGATTACATCCAATACAGGAATCGTAAGGCTCGCTTCCGCGAAAGCAACTACGACTCCGGCTCGGGTGGAAACGTTGCTGTAGGGGTAGACTGCGCTTGCCAGACCTATGCCTCCCAATGCGCCGACGATCCCGTCATTACCTTCCCAGACCGACATGACGTGTTTATAGTAAGTGGAATCTAAATGACGTAATACAACAGTTATTCCGGTTTCCTTAGGACCGGGAAGGTTCAAGGGGTTTTGGTATAGGAATACACTCTGCCTGAATCCTATACGCAGTGGATATGTTCGCCCGTTGATCTGACGGTCGGAAAAAATGGTATAACCGCTTGTGTCGGCTATCGTCGAATCGAGTTCCGACACATGTTCAGTCAGCAGGGGTTCTCCGGAGTAATCTATCCATGGGTAGTCTATAAACTCCGCTTCCGCTTCTCCGTCATAGTTACGGTAGCCTGATGTCCCGGATTTTAATTCGTAGTAATTCGATGGCCCATTCGGATCGGTGAAATAGGCTAAGACATTGAAATCAAGTGCGAATTCACACCTGTCTCTGACTGCCGGGAATCCGGAGATATCTCCATAAGTCTTGCAGTGTATATCTCGCACTTCGATCCTGTCAATCGGCACAGGATACGGCACTTCTACATCAGCGGTAGCCTCTCCGTATTGAGCCGAGGTCGCTTCCAGTCGGATTACGTCGCCGCTTTTAGGGTGGTATTCACTCTGATAGCATTCACGTTTTTCCGGATATGGATCATATGGATAATCAGGATTGTGAATGACAGTCTGTTTTAGTGTTTCCTTGTATTCTCCGTTCACTATAAGAAGTACTTCCGCATCCCTTACGTTAAGATCAAGATCTTGCTCGTATCCCTCAGTCCAAGACCATGTGCGTGTTAGGAATAGTGTCACCGGTTCACCAGGTGTTATAGTTGAATTCATGCATAGCACAGGAGTAGAGTCGATTTTGGGGTCAAACTCCGAGTAGCAGGATGTCATCCCCATGGCCATCGCCATGAGGAGAGGTAGAAAGTATGTTTTTTTTAGAATAGCCATGTGTAGGATACTGATGGGATTATAGGAATGAGTTTAAGTTTCTTAAATACGGGCTTTGAGTCCCATTGTCCGTAGGAGGGACCATAGTTCGGAGCACTGCCGTTTGGAATATAAGTGGTATTGATGTCGCGGATTACGGCTATTGTGTTCATGTTGCAGTAAGCGTTGTAGAGCGAGAAGTTCCAGTAGCCGTGCCGTGTGTTGCGGCGCAGGTTGAGGTCCATACGATGGTAGAAAGGAAGACGGAAATTGTTTTCCTCCGCGGGGAGCGTCATGTCGTAATGCCATGGCCCGATAAGTGGATCCTGCCACATCTGGGTCGGTAGCGTGATGCGGTTGCCGCTCATTCCTGTCCATGATGCAGAGACTTCCCATTTGGGAGATATCTTCCAATTCAGAAGCACGTTTATCTTGTGTCTGTTGTCAAAGCGGGCGGGAAATCTCTTGCCCCCGTTCTTGTCAGGATACTGTCGGTCGGCCCAAAGGAGGGAATAGGCAATGTGGCCGGTGACCTTTCCGTAGTCTTTGCTCACCTTGAAGTCGATGCCTTTTGCTGTCCCTTTTCCGGCTGTGAGTTTTCCGCTCCATTCTGTATCGGGAGGAAGAAGATAATACTCATCGGCATATTCCAGAAGGTTGTCCATCCATTTATAGTAGGCTTCCGCTGAGAAGGTATACTGGTTCTTGAGTGTATAGTATCCTCCTATGGCGATCTTGTCGGCTGTCTGTGGTTTCTGTTCCCCTACGATCGGCACCCATTGGTCGGTAGGAAGGGAGATGGAGCTTTGCATAAGCTGATGCACGTATTGCACCGTGCGTGAGTATCCTCCCTTTATGGCCCAGTCGCCTCCTGTGTGGAATCTGAACGATACCCTTGGCGACACTGCGTCGTGTGTCTTGCCGTCTATATTGAAGAGCGAGTAGTGCAGACCGTAGTTGATGCGAAGTTGTTGGAAAGGTGACCAATCAGCTCCGGCGTAGAGGTTCATTTCATTGGCTCCGTAGGAATGCACCCGGTCTTGGCCGGTAGCTGTTATGTCTCCGTTATGGAGATAGCGTTTCGTCAGGGATGGAAGGAATGAATGTCTTGTATAGCCTCCGCCGAAGGAGATGTGATGTGAGGGATGCGGACGCCAGTCGAAGTCGCATTTCAGAATCCAGTCATGTATGTAGTTCCGTGAACTGACCTTGTCTATGGTTACCGGCAGGTGTTCCCCGTCTTCTATGAGTTTCGATTCTTCAGAGTGCGAGAGGTGGGATGAATAGCGTGTGAATGCACCGGTTATTTCTCCGAATAAGTTTGGTGTCAGCACATAGTTCCATCCGGCAGATGCCACGATGTTGCCCCAGCGAAGGTTGGACTTATCGGTATCGCGTTCGTCCTCCCAATAGTAGTCCTGCTTAAGATGCAGATAGTCTTCTCCGTAGTAGAACATCGCATAAGCGCGGCTGCGGTCTGAGAAGCGGTGGTTGATTTTGGCGTTGATGTCGGAGAAGGCATATCCGAACCGTAGTTTCTCATCATCCTTAAAGCTGCTGATTATCGCGCTTGCCGGGAGCGAGAGCACGTCATACCATGAGCGGCGAGCGGCTACGGAATAGGATGTCCTGCCTTTCCAGATGGGGCCGTCCACGTTTACTGCAGCTGATGTGAGTCCTAATTTCACGCTGCCGTGATGTTCCTCCATGTTTCCGTCTTTGGTGTTGACGTCGATATAGGAGGAGAGTCGTCCGTCGTATTTGGCCGGGAAGGAGCTTTTGTAGAAATCCACGTTGCGAAGGGCCTCGGTATTGAATGCGGAGAAGAGGCCACCGAAATGGTTCACCTGATAGAGCGGTATGTTGTCGAGCATATAGAGGTTCTCATCGGAACTTCCTCCATGTACATACATGCCGGCCATTCCCTCTACTCCGGCAGATACGCCTGGCTCAAGCTGAATGGTCTTGACAAGGTCACTTTCTCCGAATATCACCGGGGTGGTGAGGATGGAGCTTCGGCTGACGTTCATGGAGCCTATCTCCGCGGAGTTCACGGCTCGGTCGCTGTTGAGGTTGCCGATGACGGTCACTCCCTCGAGCATTGTGGCATTTTCCGTAAGGCTTACGTCCAGCTTGCGCGAAGATGCCAGTTTAATGTCGCCGGTATGGTATTCGTCATATCCTGCTCCGGTGAAGGATACTGTCACTTCTCCTGCAGGAACTGTCAGGGAATAGAAACCCTGGGCATTGGTAGCTGTGCGTATTCCGGAAGGATATACGCAGACCGTCACTCCAGGAATAGCCTCTCCGGTCCCTTCTTCCCTTACGAAACCGCTTATGGTCGCTTTCGATGGTTTAGGTTGTTGTTTGCGGAAAAGCAGGACGTTGTTGCCTCGTATTCGGAAGCTGATGCCGCTTCCGGCCAGCATCCTGTCGAGCACACGTTCAAGAGGTTCATTGTTGGCTGAGACGTTTACCTTCAATGATTTCAGCAAATCCGCTTGATATATGAAGTTCTTTCCGCTTTGCTCCATCAGTTCAGCGAATACCTTATCGGCAGGCATGTTGTTGGCTTTTACACTCACCTTTTGAGCCTGCATCGTCATCGATGCGGTTAATAGCGCAGAGAGAGCGATGATCTTGGTCCTTTTCATTTCTCTATGCTTAGGTTAGTGCCGAGAAGGTCGTTGATGGCCGCTACGAGATCTTCTGCCGTGCCTTTATAGCTGAGTGTCAGGCTGGGCTGTCCTTCTGTCGTGCCTGCTACTTTCACTCCGTAGGCCTCTTCAATCGCTTTGACCACTTCGGGAAGCGACGCGTCTTCAAACTTCATCTCCTTCACAGTATCTGTATCCGGCGTTTCATCGGTAGGAGAGGCCGTGACTTCTGTTTCCGGCGCTCCGGTTTCCACCTGTGGTCGCGAGGTGTTCAGGGCAAGATATGTGGATACCGCTGCCGCAGCGAGAAGGGTTGCGCCGATTATGGATGCAGCCACGGCATGGCGCTTCCAAAAAGAAAGCCCCTCGGTAATGAAAGAGTCGTCGGGGCGTAAGGCTCCCGGACTATAGAATCTCGTCACGAACTGCAACGATTTTTTCATCTTTTCAGTCATAATCACAAGTAGTTTAAAGTTGCTTGATGCTGTCTGTGCGATCGCGATTACAACCTATAGAGTGCTTCTTCCCCAAATACCCCTATCCGGAATCACATTTTTTTGAAAAAATCTTAGCCTGAGAATTTTGAATCCAAAGACGCCTGTAAGGTATATCAGACTTCAGGAATCGAGTAAAGGCTGTTGATGAAGATTCGAAGCAGGGGGTCGTTAAGGCGGTAGCCTGGTTCTTCCTTTACGATGAGACCGTTTTTCAGAAGGATACCAAGCGCGCTCTGCACCGAACTGGCCGAGGGCAGCGAATGCTTTTTGATGAATAATCCGCTTGTAGGACTGGTCACGACCCTGTCTTTGGCCACTGCGATAAGCAATGCTTTTTGGCTCACACTTATATTAGACAGTATCTCCCGATAAATCACTTCGTTTGCTGCCAGCATACCTTTCACTGACCTACGGATTTCCATCTCCCCGCAGACATCTCCTTCACGTGTGTCGGCGAAAGCTCCGTTCATGGAACGCTGAACGTAGAATGTATTGCCGTCGAAGAGGTTGAGGACCCATCTTACGGGTTGCTCGTCAAGACTCTTGTTGCGTTGCTTGAAGAGATCCTTTGCGAAATCGACATAGATGTCTTGGGGAATCGGTCCGAGATGCATAATCTCCGAACTATTGTAGAAAGGTCGTTTGGATGATGTGAACATTTCCTTCAGTATCGACTGTTCACTTCCAGAGAAAACGAATGTGGCGTTTGTCATCCGTTGGATGTGTGTACGCAGCATGGCCTCGATGTTCTTTTCGGAATATTTGGATATCTGTTGAAATTCGTCGATAACGACAATCGCATGCTTCTCGCTCTTGTCAAGGAAGTCGAATATCTCTTCGAGGGTGAATTCAGGATTCTGGATGTCGCCGAGTTGGAGGTTGAATGTCGGGGTTCCGGTAAAGGGATCAAACCCGAAGGTCCCTTTCAGAGATTTCAGGGTGGAGAGAAATCTGCGCAGTCCCGACTCGCTTTTTTTCCGCAGACGCTCGAATATGGCCTTGCCGAGAAGGAACGTAAATTCAGCGAGGGAATTGGTCTGGAGTATATCGAAGAAGAAAGTGATATAGTCCTTTTCTATTTCCGGAGACTCATGTAGCGCCACATATACGAGTGATGTCTTTCCCATTCGGCGCGGCGACATAAGAACGGTGTTCCTACCATTCATTATTGAGTTGAGGAGAATTCTTTCTTCATCTGTTCGGTCGCAGAAATATGGCCGGCTGATTCGATGTCCGAGTATGAAGGGATTGCGCGGTTCTGCCATTTGAAAAAGCTTTGATGATTTGTATTTGATGCAAAATTAATTAAATTTTCTTAATTATGCAAGTTGCATTATGCGAAAAGCATAATGCAACTTGCATAATATGTGTCTGCTTTTCGTAGGACAGTACAAAAGTGACTTATATGCCGATCTATTACGTGATGTTTCTTGACAATCATCTGCCTTCGCATGAGGATATTTACTTCTGAAGATTCCTGATAATTGCGGTAGCCAGTGTTGAACCCGACATAGTCATCAGCATCGTGACCACCGCGTAAGAATGTAAAGAAATTTTTTGAGAAATATTTGGTGGATTCGGAATTTATTCGTAATTTTGCATCGTGAATCCCACGCGATGTGGGTCATTCATCGGGCGAATACCAGAGTGGCCAAATGGGGCAGACTGTAAATCTGCTGGTTTATACCTTCGGTGGTTCGAATCCATCTTCGCCCACCTCGTCATTCATTCATTAATTCTCTATTTTTTGCGGACTCCTTCGGGGGTCCGTTTTTTTTCCGTGCCTCGTGTAACTATTATTCCATTTTCCGCGACTAACATTACAAAACAAAGACGAACAACAATGAATCTTTCTATAGCATTGCCATACATGACAACGACGACAACGTTGACAACGATGAAAAACATCATCCTCAGGTTCGCAGCCACTCTCGGGATTGCTCCGGAGTCAACGCGTCTCCACCGGCTATTCGATTGCACCGTAGCCGACCATGACGCCATGATACGCCGCATATGTCTTGGCTATGCCCGCACGTCGCAGGATCTCGAAGACTTGTATCAGGATGTCCTTGTCAATATTTGGCGTGGCTTGCCATCCTTCAGGGAAGACTCATCCATACGCACCTGGGTCTACCGCATTGCCCTCAACACCTGCGTTTCCACTCTCCGCAGCCGGAGCCGTCAGCCTGCGATGACTTCACTCGACGAGGTCATCCTCGTTCCGGACAAATCTCTGGAAAAGAAGGAGACCGTAAAGGAACTGTATGAATGTATCGCGACTCTCGGCCCTATCGACAAGGCAATCGTCATGATGTGGCTTGACGAATACTCCTACGAAGAGATTGCCGACACCATCGGCATCAAACGCAACAACGTCGCCACCCGCCTTCACCGCGCCAAGGAGAAACTCAAGTCAAAGATAAAATATTAATCTTTAATCTTTAATAATTAAACTTTAGAAAAATGGATAATCTAAGAAAAGACTGGCAGGATACAAGCGTATCCATCCGACGCGACTCTGAGTCATACGCCTCCATCATCAACGGCAAAAGGAAAACCGCCCTTCAGAACCTTGCCGAACGCTATCGCCGGTTTTCAAACCTGGCTTTGGTGCTCATTTTATTGAGTTTTTCATGGATATTCAATCCCGACATGTTTCCCGGCAATCATGGCCTCAGGATTGCTGTAGGTGTGTCGTTCGCTGTCTATGCTTTGATGGCATCCATTATGGATCGCTGGCTTTATAAGGGAATCCAAAGTATTGACATCGTTGTGATGCCTGTATCGGAAGTAGTTCGAAAGGCTCTTTTCTATCGTAAGCGACATCTGCAGTTTATAGTAGTCCTCCTCCCGATTGTATTGGCCATCATCGCCGTCATGGCATGGTCTATGGATAATCTATATTTCCGTCTCGGTATCGTTGTCGGATTTATTGCCGGAGTTGCCATAGGGATTCGTCAGCTGCTCGCTTTCCTAGCCGACTACCGCGCCATCACCTCCGAGGACTGAAGCTTTACGTTGTACGTTGTAAGTTGTACGTTGTAAGTTTTACGAAATACCATTTACGTCAAACGTACAACGTAAAACTCAAAACGTAAAACTCATGATAACCCCGGCGCTCGTGTCCGTTACGGCAGGCACGAGTACCGCTTCATGTTTCTGCATGTATGGGTGAGTGAAGAGCATCGTGCTCGCCGCTCCGATTGCCGCTCCGGCTGCTACATCCCACCAATGGTGTTTCCTCCCGTACACCCTTCCCCAGGCCGTATAGGTTGACAGAGCGTAGGCCGGGATACTCCACTTCCATCCATATCGTCGCCCTATATAGGTCGCGGATGCGAATGTCACTGCCGAGTGGCCAGAAGGAAAGGAATGCCTGTTGCTGAAGTCGGGTCGCTGTTCCTTCACCAGATATTTCAGTCCGAGAGTGACGCCTGTGGTCACTGCCGCGGAGAGGGCACCCTCTTTCAGCCCTTCCCAGTCTCGCTCTATCAGGGTGACGGCCAGGGCTGTAGCCGGAAGAGTCACCGCAATCACATCGGTCGAAGTCCTCACCCCTTTCTGGGCTCGCGTAGGTGTGAAGACCTGATCTTCCGCCATCCCCGGCAAAGTGATTGCCAGTAAGAGAATCAGAGTCATGGCGAATCTTGTAAGTCGGCTGATGAAGCTGACGTTTCTGCCAATTAATAGTCTGTTTGTCAGTTTATGGGCCTGCATTTTGCAAATGTCGCTTTAATTTAGTAAATTTGCACCTGATTATTGACTGAAGCGTTCTTCTCGGCAGAGAATACGCCCCACTATAAGTCTATATATTGATGAACGCGATTTTCGACCCTATAGTGTTCCGCACGGTAGAATATGTCATGATAGCGCTCGCCGTCATGGTCTTTGCGGGACTTAGATTCATAACGCCGGGCTACGGCATCTTCTATACTCCTAAATGGGGACCCTCGGTTGGCAACCGCCTCGGATGGGTCTTGATGGAGGCTCCTGTCTTCATCTGCATGGCCTTGCTCTGGGCTTTGTCAGAACGCCGTGGAGAGGCGGCTCTTATTGCCATGGCTTCCATTTTCATGCTCCATTATTTCCAGCGTTCCTTTGTATTCCCTCTTCTTATCAAGGGAAATAGCCGCATGCCCCTCGTCATAATCCTTATGGGGTGTGTCTTCAACATAGTCAACGCTTATCTCATCGGAGGCTGGCTCTTCTATGTGTCGCCGGCCGATTCTTATCCTGCCTCATGGCTCTATAGCGTAAAGTTTCTGCTCGGTACGGTCATCTTCTTTGTCGGCATGCTGGTCAATCTTCATTCCGACCATATAATACGCCATCTGCGTAAGCCCGGCGACCGTCGCCACTACATCCCGAAAGGAGGTATGTTCCGCTATGTGACGTCTGCCAACTATTTCGGCGAGTTTACCGAATGGGTAGGGTATGCTGTCCTGACATGGTCGCTCCCGGGGGTGATTTTCGCACTCTGGACATTCGCCAACCTCGCTCCCCGTGCTCGTTCGCTCCATGGCCGTTATATGGAGGAGTTCGGTGATGAATACAGGAAACTGAATAGAAAATACATAATCCCTTTCATATGGTGAACTCGCTCGACAGACTCTTTACTCCCGGAAAGATAGGACCTGTGGAACTGCGCAACCGTTCCATCCGGAGCGCGGCCTTCGAGGGAATGGGAAAAGACAATAATCCTACGGAAATGCTCCGCGACTATCACTGGAGCGTCGCTGAAGGGGGAGTCGGCATGACTACTCTCGCCTATGCGGGCATCAACAGGTCGGCTCTCTCGTTTGAGACTCAGCTGTGGCTGCGTCCTGAAATAGTGGGATCCCTGCGCGAAATTACCGACGGTATCCACGAGCGCGGTGCAAAGGCCTCGATCCAGATAGGCCATTGCGGCAACATGACCCATATCAAGACCGCAGGCGGTATTCCTGTAGGCGCTTCGACAGGTTTCAACCTTTATTCCCCTACTATCGTGCGCGGTCTGCGTAAGGATGAGCTTCTGCAGATGGCAAAAGACTTCGGAGACGCCGTGCGCACGGCACGCGACGCAGGATTCGACTGCGTGGAGGTGCATGCCGGACACGGCTACCTTATCTCCCAGTTCCTTTCACCCTATACCAACCGACGTCGGGATGAGTTCGGAGGCGGCCTGGATTCCCGTATGCGTTTCATGCGTATGTGTCTTGAAGAGGTGATGAAGGCAGCCGGAAGCGATATGGGTGTCATCGTAAAGACCAATATGCGCGATGGTTTCAAGGGTGGCCTCGAGATCGACGACTGCCTTACCGTAGCTAAGGAGATAGAACGCCTCGGTGCGCACGCCATAGTGCTCAGCGGCGGTTTCGTAAGCAAGGCCCCGATGTATGTGATGCGCGGAGAGATGCCTATCTACAGCATGACCTACTATATGAAGCAGTGGTGGCTTAAATACGGAGTGCGCATGGTCGGGAAATACATGATTCCTAAAGAGCCGTTCAAGCCCCTTTACTTTCTGGAGGATGCAAAGCGTTTCCGTGCGGAACTTAAGCTTCCGCTCATCTATGTCGGAGGAGTAGTGGATGGCGAGAGTATGGATAAGGCTCTTTCAGAAGGTTTTGAGTTCGTGCAGATGGGGCGTGCGTTGCTTCGCGAGCCGGATTTTATCAATCGGCTTGCACGCGAGGTGTCGCATCATTGCGGATGCGAGCATGTCAACTATTGCATCGCACGGATGTATAGCCGCGAGATGGCCTGTCACTGCACGCTTTCCGATCTCCCTCCTAAGATACGCAAAGAGATAGAGAATATTAAAAGTAGAAATTGATCAATTGGAGTTAATCTAATGCATGATTTTTCATAATGCTTTAAAGCTAAGGTTTAGCAATAGCTGATTATGACTTGCCAATTATGCATTATGCATTATGAATTATGAATTATGAATTAGAAGGAAAGTGGGCTGTCGTCACGGGTGCTGACGGAGGTATCGGCATTGAGTTCTGTCGAGCCCTTGCAAGGCGGTGCTGTTCGTTGTTGATGGTGAGCGTGACTGTAGATCCGTTGCGCCAGGCCGCTGCCTCCATAGAGAAGGAATATGGGGTCAAGGCCATTCCCTTCACGCTTGATCTCACTGATTCCTCATCCGTGTCGATGCTTGGGGCATTCCTTTCCACCAGAGGGATTGAGCCGGATTTCGTGATCAACAATGCCGGTATTTTCAGTTTCCGTGAACTTGCAGAGACCCCGGAAGCTAAAATAAACTGTTTCATCGACCTTCATGTGCGTGCCACCACGATGCTGTCGCTCTTCTTCGCCCGCAGGTTTAAGGCTCGCGGTAGTGGCCGGATCCTTAACATGTCGTCGATGTCATGCTGGATGCCGATGCCCGGACTTGCTATGTATGCGTCCACAAAAGCATACATACGCGTCTTCACCCGCTCTCTCCATTATGAGCTTAAGGATTACGGAGCATCGGCTACTGTGGCTGCCCCCGGCGGTATAGCTACTTCCCTGTTTGGTCTGCCCGACAATCTAATGCGTCTCGCTGTAGCGGTCGGAGCCGTTGAGAAGCCCGACCGATTCGCAGAGAAGGCGGTAAAAGCTATGCTCAAGGGAAAGAAACAGTACATCAACGGCTTCATCAACCGCCTTGCGATTTTCTTCATCGGGATAACCCCCACTTGGCTCCGCATGCAGGTGAAACGCCGCCTTCTCGACAAGGGCATAGTGAAATAATTGAGAATTGTGAATTTAGAATTGAGAGTTGTCAATGGCTGCGAATAAGGATAATCCGGCTAATTATGCGTTATGCATTATGCATTATGCATTCAAGGTGGTGCCCTGGCTTGCCTTTCTGGGTTCTCTTTTGGTCTATTGGCTTACGGTCGATCCGGGGGCCTCTTACTGGGACTGTCCTGAATATCTACTCACCGCGCTGCGACTTGAAGTAGGGCATCCTCCCGGCAATCCCGGCTGGAGCCTGACACATCGGTTCGTATCCTGTTTCTTTAATGACCCTGCTATTCAGGTGCAGGTCGTCAATATGATGGCAGGCCTCTTTACGTCTCTCGCTGTCATGATCCTATGCTCGATATCCTTATCAGTGATGCGTTGGATCTGGTCGCCGGGGAGGCAGCGGGGATGGCGATGTGCTTCCATTTCAGTGGCGTCGCTGGCTGGTTCACTATGCTTCGCGTGGTCAGACTCGGCTTGGTATAGCGCGGTGGAGGCCGAGGTCTACGCTATGTCGCTTTTCCTTTCAGCCCTTACAGTCTGGATGTCGCTCAGATGGGCTTTTCAGTTCGGCCGGGGCGCACGCGCCCGCTGGCTCGTGGCTCTTATGTATGTAATTGGTTTGTCTTTGGGTGTGCATCAGCTGAATCTTCTTGTCCTTCCGGCCATTGCAATGGTGATGGCGTTAAGTATCAGGGAAAGGAAAAAGTCAGGATTCTTCCGGGTGGTGTTTGCCTTCCTGATAGGATGCTCCGTTGTTGCTTTGATTCTGAAAGGCTTGATGCCGGGATCGTTGGCCTTGGCAGGATGGGCCGATCTTATAGCGGTCAATTCTTTCGGTCTTCCATATTGGTCAGGTGCAATTATGTTTTGGGGCGTTTCTCTTGCCATCGTCGTCGCGGCGTCTTTTGTGGCTGGAAAACGTCACCGCAATCTCTCGACCGCCTTCTGGTGTACGGCTGCTGTTATGCTTGGCTTCTCGGTCTATATCCTTATTCCCCTTCGTGCATGGGCGAATCCTCCGGTCAACGAAGGAAATCCGTCTGATGTGTTTCGGATGGCCGACTATCTCGACCGCAGGCAGTATGGCAAGTCGCCTCTCTTTTATGGTCAGACTCCCTATAGCAGGGTGATGCGTCAGGAGCATGTTTCGGTGGGTGAGGATGGAGATACTGTCTACGATTACTCTTGGAACGCTCTTGACGTCAAGGGTCGCGACATGCGTCCGATGGTAAGGGGAGGACATATCCCAGCTCGCTCCATATTCCTTACCGAGGATGACCGCAAGCTCAATGAGAGAATTTCCTCCAAAGATTCCGCTATCGGATATGTGGTCGCCGGTATACGTTCAGAAGCTCGTATGACTCCCGAACTAAATATGTGGCTCCCTCGCATCTATGCCTCTTCTCCCGGCGACCTGGCTGCCTATCGCGATTGGACGGGTATGGATTCTGCAAGTATGGTGCGCGTGCGCGTATCGGAAGCTTTTGATTCGCTCGGTCATCCGGTCCCTATGCGCGATGCGGATGGAAAACCCATCGTCAAATACGGATTACGTCCCACATATCTGCATTCGCTTGCCTATATGGCGGTCTATCAGATAGGCTACATGTATTTCCGCTATCTCATGTGGAACTATTCAGGACGTCAGAACGATGTCCCTTCTACCGGCGAGATCGACCACGGCAACTTCATCACCGGTGTTCCCACTTTCGATGACCTTATGCTCGGATCTCAGTCGAGTCTTCCTCCCGAGCTTGGGAAGGAAAACGACGGCCGGAATGTCTATTGGTGTATCCCTTTTCTTTTAGGGATGGTAGGTATTGTTTGGCTTTTCCGTGGTTCGCGTAAAGGTCTTCTTTCCCTCCGTATGAGGCGCACAGCTTGGGTATCTCTCGTGCTGTTCTTCATGACAGGAATAGCTATTGTATTCTATCTTAACCAGTCGCCCGGCGAACCACGCGAACGCGACTACTCGTTTATGGGAAGCTTCTGGACTTTTGCGCTATGGATTGCATTTGGAATGCTTCTTCTTCTGCACTCCGTGCGTCGCCGTTGGGCGAGGGGAGTGGCGGTGGCTCTCGTCTGCGCTGTACCGTTCTGGATGCTTGCGCAGAACTGGCGAGACCATGATCGAAGCTGCCGTTCGGCTACTCTCGACTATGCCTCCAATCTTCTTGAGTCTCTCGATGAGGATGCCATCCTGTTTGTTGAGGGCGACAATTATATCTTTCCCCTTTGGTTCGCTCAGGAAGTGATGGGCCTACGCCGGGATGTGACCGTGATCTGCAATCCTTACCTCGGTTGCGACTGGTATGTATGCCAGTTGATGACTCCCCGTTATGGCTACGACGGGTTGAAGATGACCGGCACGGAAGGAGATATAGCACTTGGCAACTTCAATATGGTGCGTTTCCCCGCGTCTGAGACTGACACGGTAGAAGCTATTGAAGCTCTCAGGGCTCTTTATGCCGATAGATCTGCCACACCCTCCTTCAGGTCGCGTTGGCTCAGGATGGGTAAGGACTCGACCGATAGCTGGGTATTCGATATCCTTTCTATCCCCGGGAAACCTGCCGGATCGCTCGCTGGTCTTCGTGAAGTGGCGGCGATAGACATCGTTGCCACTAATGCCGTATCCCGTTATCCACGCCCCGTCTACTGGCATCAGGACCTTTCGAACGCTAAGTCCATCGGTTTCTATCCACACACCCGGCAGGCTCTGTTCACACGTCGGCTTATGCCTCAGCTACTTGACTCCGCAGTGCTCCTCGACGAAGCTCTTGGCGCTCTTCCTAAGTTGAAGTGGGGTGGACTCGATATGGCTCCTTATCCCGGGCCTGATGTATCGTCTCAGGCAGCCAGACAGCGTGCCTCCCTTATAAGGCTTGCCGAGTCGTTGGGTGCCGACGGTCGTCATGATCAGGCTCTGCATGTAGCGAAGTCGGCCTGGGTGCGCTATCCCTCCGGCCTTATCCCCTTCTCCATTCGTTACCATGCTGACAGCGCGTATTTCGAGGCGCGTCAGATCGCTATGGTGTTGCGTCGCTCCGGCCAGGCCGTAGGCGATAGTATGGCCCTCTCCCTTGCAGATGAAATCGAAAAGGAAGACTCCCTCCGCACCGTAGCCTTCCGCCGTTACCGTCAGGCTCTCCCAGCCTGGCGCCGATCCGCCCTCTCTCCCGATTCCCGCAACCATACGATTATGACGCCTTAGTATCCTGATTTATGCAATCCTTCATGATACATCATGATAAATGAAGCTGAATCATGATTGATCATAATTGCATGATTTTTTTTATGTCTCAACTTTTTTTATTAATTTTGCACCCGTAATCGCGTTTTAGGACGCTCGATGCAAAATATATTCAATTTAGGGGTGCCGAAAGGCTGAGAACAAACCCTCTGAACTTGACCCGGGTAATTCCGGCGTAAGAAAAATTTGAAGACATGAAAAAGACCTTTTCATGGGGTGTGGCCCTTATGTGCGCCTCGACACTCCATGCTTCGGCTGATAATGCCGGAGCCTCGTCGCTCGTAGAGAGCCTCGACAGTGTGTACACCGCCCTTGACGCAGTAGAAGTCACGGCAAACCGTGCCGGAGTGAAGACTCCTGTGGCTTACACAAACGTTAACGCCAAGGAAATAGCTAAAGGCAACGACGGGCGTGACATTCCCTCCCTTCTTGAAATGACTCCCTCCATCATCTCCACAGGCGATGCCGGTGCAGGAATAGGCTACAGCAGTCTCCGTGTGCGCGGAACCGATGGCTCCCGCATCAATATTACGGCCAACGGCGTTCCCATCAATGACAGCGAGAGCCATAATGTCTATTGGGTCAACTTGCCCGACCTCGCTTCCTCCCTCAACGATATCCAGATCCAGCGTGGTGCCGGTACTTCCACTAACGGAGCGGGTGCTTTCGGAGCATCCATCAATATGCTGACCGATTATCCTTCTTCCGAGCGTTCAGCAATGGTCTCGGCCTCATATGGCTCTTTCAACTCCAACCGGGAGACTGTCAAGGTGTCTTCCGGCCTTTTCGGCGACCATTGGAGCGTCGATGCTCGTTTCAGCCACATCGGTTCTGATGGATACATAGACCGTGCTTTCTCACAGCTTTGGAGCTATATGGGGCAACTTGCCTACCGTTCGGATAACACTACCCTGCGACTGCTCGCTTTCGGCGGTAAGGAACGTACCTACATGGCATGGGACTATGCCTCTAAGGAACAGATGGAGAAATACGGACGCCGATACAATCCCTGTGGCGAATATACGGCTTCCGACGGCTCTGTAGCCTACTATCCTGACCAGTGCGACAACTTCACTCAGCATCATTTCCAACTGCTTCTCAATCAGTATATCGGTGAATATGTGACACTGAATGCCACACTCCATTATACGAAAGGTGACGGCTATTACGACCAATACAAGACAAAGCGTACCCTCGCCGAATACGGTCTTGAGCCTTTCCTTGATGCAGACGGAAACCTCGTGAAAAAGTCTGACCTGATTCGTCTGAAATTTAATGACAACGATTTCGGTGGAGGTATGGTTAATGTCCGTTATCAGAAGGACGCGTTGATTCTCGTAGGAGGTGGCGCAGTAAACTGGCACCGCGGCAACCATTTCGGAAAGGTGAAGTGGGTTCGTAATTTCATGGGTGCAATCGACCCATTGCAGGAATACTATAGCAATACGGGCCGTAAGTTTGACTCCAACGTGTTCATACGCGGCGACTACTCCTTCGGATCCGGCTTCTCGGCATATGCCGACCTTCAATACCGCCACATCGACTACTCCATACGAGGCGTGAGCGACAACTATGACTGGAACATTGATGGTATGGGAATCTTAGACCTTAAGCGTAAGTGGGATTTCTTCAATCCGAAACTCGGTGTATCTTACAATGACGGAGGTCATCGCGCATACGCATCGTGGAGTGTGGCTCATAAGGAACCGACCCGAGACAACTTCACCGACAGTGACCCGGCGCATTATCCGGTGGCGGAGCGTATGTTCGACTATGAGGCTGGTTATTCCTACGGCACATCTCTCTTCAATGTCGGTGCCGGACTCTATTATATGGATTATAAGGATCAGCTTGTCGTGACCGGCGAACTTTCGGATACCGGCAACGCCATAAGCGTAAATGTCCCGAAATCTTATCGCATGGGTATCGAGCTGCAGGGTGCGCTGCGCCCTGTCAGCTGGTTTGACTGGCAGATCAACGCTACTGTCTCCCGCAACCGCATCAAGAACTTCACAGAATACATTTATGAAGATGAGTGGACCAATCCAATTGCAATCGACTGCGGCGATACTCCGATAGCTTTCTCTCCTGACTTCATCCTCCACAATTCCTTCAACTTCAACGTCAAGGGTTTCGAAGCCTCGCTTATGAGCCGTTACGTATCCAGCCAATACATGAACAATGCCCGTTCGTCTGAGGCAAAGCTCGACTCCTATTTTGTTTCCGATCTTGCGCTGGCCTATACGTTCAAGAAGATATCAGGCATGAAGGATCTACGTGTAGGAGTGACAGTATACAACCTTTTCAACGAGAAATACTGCAACAACGGCTATGCAGGAGCCGGCTATTATCTTGAAGATGGCAAACCCGTGATCTACCGCTACGCTGGTTTTGCCGCCCAGGCCACCACCAACGTACTCGCCACCGTAACTCTCTCCTTCTAACTCTCTTATGGGTAGGCGGTTTCCTAATCGCCTTGTGTAGTCTAAAGGTAACTTCAATGAATCATAAATAATTATGGATGTTGCAAAAATCCTCGAAATCCTCGGCTTCACGGTAGGCCTCCTCTACCTCTGGTGGGAATATCACGCCGACTGGCGACTATGGTACGCCTCCATGGTTATGCCCGCCATATCTATGTGGATCTACTTTAGCAAAGGAATATACGCCGACTTCGCCATCAACATCTACTATCTGGTGATTGCAGTCTACGGCTACATAGTCTGGACCCGTGGCCACCGCAATAAATCTGCTGGTTCAGAGATCTCAGATCACTCAGACAACTCCGACAGAGTGAAGCAACTTCCCATCACGAATATATCGGGAAAAATGCTGGCTGCGTGCATCGGAGTCTTCCTCATCCTGTGGATAGGCCTGTACTTGATCCTGAACTATCTCACCGACAGTACCGTCCCAATCCCCGATGCCTTCACAACGGCCTTGAGCATAGTAGGCATGTGGATGCTGGCCCGCAAATACCTCCAGCAGTGGATAGCTTGGATACTGGTCGATGCCGTATGTGCCTGCCTGTATTGGTATAAAGGCATTCCCCTCTACGGCATCCTCTACGCCCTATATACAGTCATAGCCTTCTTCGGCTACCGCAAATGGCACCGCCTCATGCATTAAGATCCGATTACAAGGAGCGCTAAGCTGACAAGCAGGATTCCGAGGTCGACAAGCTTCGTCTTGATGTTCTTCTCGTGCAGTACCAGTACTCCGTAGAAGAACGGTATCAGCACGCTTCCTCGGCGTATCATCGACACGATCGAGATCATTGATCCGGCCTCAGACAGCGAGTAGAAGTAAGCTAAGTCCGCTCCTGTCAGGAACACCGATATTCCTACGATAGCCCATTTCCAATGGAAGGGAGTGGAGCTCTGTTTATGCAGCCGTCGCAGTATAAGCACCGCCACGCTCATCATAGCCAACTGATAGAGCGAATACCAGCTCTGCACCATCAACGGCTCAAACCGCGTCATCAGATACTTGTCGTAGAGCGCGCTGACTGCTCCCAAGGCTGTCGCACCCACCGACATCCACAGCCACTTGCTGTGCTTAAACGAAAAACCTTCCTTCGATCCTACCCGTCCTATCATGAAAAGCGACGCGAAACCCAACAGGATACCGCACCACTGGATGAAGTTCAGTTGCTCCCCGAATATCAGTAATGCGCCGACAAGCACCATAACAGGTCGCGATGCGTTGATTGGTCCCTGAATGGTAAGCGGCAGATGCTTGATGGCGAAGTATCCTAATATCCATGACGATAACACTATCACAGACTTGGTCGCTATAAGAAGATGTCCTGTCAGTCCCTCGCCGGGCCCTGTGCCGCCATGCGCGAAGCATTCCACAAGCACAGGACTCATAAGCAAGGTTCCGAAAAGGGTATTAAACCATAGCACGAGCGGCACGTTGTTGTCTTTCAACGAGATCTTCTTCATCACGTCGTAGAATCCAAGACCCACCGCCGATACTAATGCAAATATTATCCACATATTATTTTTTATCTATTGTTCTTAACTTCAGTTTATTTTCCTTCCCAATTTTACATACCATTTAACCCTTTACCCCCGTAACCTCTTAACCCTATAAATTCCAATTTTCAAAAAAATTGAAATTTATAATGTAAATATTTTGTCAGTTAAAAAAAATACATTACCTTTGCAGTGTGTTAGTACGCTAATACACTGATATGGGAAATTTCTTTTATTTCTCTGTTACAATTCAGCTGTATCTTGCGTCTAATACACATAGTATATAACAAACGTGACAATTTAATTATGCATCCTGCATTATGAATTATGAATTAGACGAAGCGGTAATCTCCCTCCGCGACATAAACAAAACGTACCCGGGGGTCGTTCCGCTCCACGTACTTAAGGACATATCCCTCGACATCCGGAAGGGTGAGCTGGTCTCGATCATGGGTGCGTCCGGTTCAGGAAAGTCTACCCTCCTAAACATACTGGGAATACTCGACAACTACGATTCCGGCAGCTACACTCTCGACGGTGTCCTTATCAAGGATCTATCCGAGAACAGGGCCGCAGAACTTCGAAACCGTATGATAGGATTCGTATTCCAGTCGTTCAACCTCATAAACTATAAGAACGCTCTCGAAAACGTAGCCCTTCCTCTTTTCTATCAAGGCGTAGGCCGCAGAAAACGAAATGCGCTCGCCATGGAGCAGCTTGAGCGCATGGGACTCGCCGACCGCGCCCACCATCTTCCCGGCGAGCTCTCCGGAGGTCAGAAGCAGCGTGTAGCCATAGCACGGGCCCTCGTCACGAAACCATCACTAATACTCGCCGACGAACCGACGGGAGCCCTCGACTCCAAGACTTCAAAGGAAGTCATGCAGGTGTTCCGCGACCTCAACGACACCGGAATGACAATCGTAATCGTCACCCACGACCCTGGTGTAGGAGCTGCCACCGACCGCATCATCCGGATCGTAGACGGTCGCATCGAGAATAATGATCAATTATCAATTATCAATGATTAATTGTCATAATGAATTATTCATATGAAAGTCAATCACCCGGCTGACTATTGATTATGAATTGTGCATTGTGAATTATGCATTATAAGAAATGTTCGACCTCATTCGGGAAATCTCCCAGACAATAAAAAACAATAAGCTCCGCACAGCCCTCACGGGCCTCGCGGTGGCATGGGGCATATTCATGCTCATAGTCCTTCTGGGTGCCGCGAGGGGAGTGGTCAATAGTTTTCAGGACCAGGCTTCCACTTCCAGCGTCAATTCCATACGCCTCTGGAGCGGTACCACCTCCATGCCTTACAAAGGCTATCGGGACGGACGTTGGATCCGCTTGCATCAGAAGGATATGGGTGCAATAGAGAAGGAAGTGGGTGCTGCAAAGGAGGTTGCGATTTCCACTACCGTCTCCGGACATAGCATCGTAGGTCCTAAAGATTTCATCACTGCCGGTATTGATGCCGTCTATCCCGATGTGGCCCGATCGCAGCGCATCACCGATATCAAGGGTCGCTTCATAAATCAAAAAGACATTTCAGACCTGCGTCGCACCATCGTGCTTCACCGTGAGAATGCAGCGTTGCTCTTCGGCGATGCCGACAAGGCCCTCGGTCAGGAGGTCAAGGTGGCTAATCTCTCTTGGAAGGTGGTAGGTGTCTACGAACACCGCTGGCGTAAGGGTACCTTTGTCCCCTACACTACATATAAGGCCATTTCCGGTGTCGACGGATATGTCGATGAGATGACAGTGCGTGTTGACGGCATAGCCTCAGAGACAGAGGCCGAGGCGGCCGAAGAGCAGATACGCTCGGTGCTTGCCCGTCGACATGAGTTCGATCCCACCGACCCTAATGCCGTCTGGATCTGGAATCAGTTTGCCAATTATCTCAGGCAGGGGCAGGCTATGGTCTATCTTAACCTCGCTGTCTGGGTGATCGGCATCCTTACCCTGCTGACCGGTATTGTTGGCGTTAGCAACATCATGTTCGTTTCTGTCCGCGAGCGCATACATGAGATAGGCATCCGCCGCGCGATCGGGGCTAAGCCGAAGAGTATAATAATTCAGATTCTCGCTGAGAGCGTGGCTATCACGGCCCTGTTCGGATATATCGGACTCGTTGCCGGGATGGCCGTCCTTCAGGTGCTCAACCTATTTCTGGGTGACGCTCAGGGATTCTCCAACCCGACGGTCGATATCTCCATTGCGGTTCAGGTGACGGTGGCTCTAATTGTGGCCGGAGCCATCGCCGGACTCTTCCCGGCTATAAAGGCTACTAAAGTTAAACCCGTAGAAGCACTACGCGACGAATGAAAACTTCCTTTTTCGACATTGAGAACTGGCGTGAGATAGGCGCGACGTTGGCACGCAACAAGACACGTACCTTCCTGACTGCCTTCGGTATCTTCTGGGGCACGGCAATGCTCGCCATGCTTTTCGGTGGAGCTCAGGGATTCGAGGGAGTGATGCGACGCAATTTCGCAGGATTCTCCACCAACCTCGGTGCCGCTATCGCCAATCAACGTACTGAACCTTACAAGGGCTTCAACAAAGGGACATATTGGCAGATGACCACCCGCGACATAGCTCTCATCAGGCAGATGGCCCCCGCTATGGAATACAGCACGGAGATGAATCAGCGGTCCGGAACCGTTGCGTTCGGTTCCAAGACAAAGGCTGCTTCAATTGCCGGAGTTGAGGGGGACTACGGCAATATCATGATTCCCGTGATGATGGAAGGCCGCTTCCTGAATCATTCCGATGTGTCTTCTGAAAGGAAGGTGGCTGTGATCGGCAAGAATGTGGCGACATCGCTTTTCGGATCTGATCCTGCAGTCGGTAAGTACGTCAGTGTCGATGGCATTTACTTCCTCGTGGTTGGTGTGGCTACACAGCTCTCCGATGCTTCCATAGGAATGAGGATCGACGACGGAGTCGTGCTCCCTTCGTCGACGATGAAGCGTGCATATAATCTTGGCGAGAATGTAGGTTTCTTTGTATATACCGCTCCCCAGGGTCATTCTCCGGCTGAAAACGAAGCCGTCATCCGGCGCGTCTTGTCGTCTGCCCATTCCATCAGTCCCGACGACAGGAAGGCCATAGAGTTCGTCGACATTTCCGAGCAGTTCGAGATGATCGACAATCTCTTTCTCGGTATTTCTATCCTCGCGCTTTTCGTCGGCTTCGGTTCTCTTATGGCCGGTGTCATCGGTGTCGGCAATATCATGTGGATTGTGGTGAAGGAGCGTACTCAGGAGTTCGGAATCCGCCGTGCCATCGGTGCCAAACCCCTCGACATTACCGTTCAGGTGCTCTCCGAAAGCATCATGCTCACTCTTGTGGCCGGATCGCTCGGTGTCTGTTTCGGAGCCTTGGTGCTCGGCATCGCGGATAAGCTTACATACGATCCTCTCCTCGGCCACGCCGGATTCGAACTCTCATTCCGCGTCGCGGTCATAATAGTGCTCCTCTTCTTTATCCTCGGCTCCCTCGCCGGCACCATCCCCGCCCTGCGCGCCATGAAGATAAAACCCATCGAAGCCCTCAACGATAAATAATTGAGAATTGTGAATGTAGAATTGAGAATTATTTTCCAACCCCTGTTTGTTTCGGTGTCTGAGCCTTAGGCTCGGTTTCCGATCTGAATATTCCAACCCATCTAAACTTTCTAAACTCCCTAAACCAACAATATGAAAAAAGCCCTTAAGATCATCCTATGGATCATCGTAGCCGCCATCATCGCAGGCACATTCTATTTCCTCTACCGTAATTCTCAGCCCAAAGAGGAGCATTACGCCACCGTGACCCCCGAGATCACCGACATCCGGCATACCACCGTATTGAACGGCAAGATAGAACCTCGCGACGAGATTCAGATCAAGCCGCAGATCTCGGGTATCATAACCCAGATCGATGTTGAGGCCGGCGACTTCGTGCATGAAGGCGACGTTATAGCTCGCATCAAGGTAATTCCCGAGGCTTCCCAGCTCTCCAATGCTCAGTCTCGCATCGATGCCGCTCAGGTGGAGGTGGACGACGCTCAGGTGAAGTTCAATCGTTCTAAGGATCTGTATGATAAGAAGGTTATCTCCCGTGAGGAGTACGAGAATGCAGAGAAGACATTGGTCAAGGCCCGTCAGGACCTCAGCTATGCCAAGGATGCCTACCGCATCGTGAAGGAGGGTGTCTCTCAGTTCAACGCACAGGAAAGCAACACGCTTGTCAGAGCCACAATCACCGGCCTTGTGCTTGACGTTCCCGTGAAGGTCGGGTCTTCCGTAATCCAGGCCAATACCATGAACGACGGTACTACTGTAGCCACCATCGCCGACATGACCAACCTCATCTTCCGCGGCAATGTAGATGAGACGGAAGTCGGACTCCTTAAGCCCGGTATGCCTATGGAAATCACTATCGGTGCCGTTCCGGACGTGCATCCATCCGCTGTGCTCGAGTATATATCTCCGAAAGGAACTGAAAACAATGGAGCTAATACGTTCGAGATCAAAGCCGCCCTCACCGTCGATGATGTATCCTCGCTCCGCTCCGGCTATAGCGCTAACGCTTCTATTCTCCTCTCTGAGGCCAAGGATGTGATTGGACTCCCTGAAAGCGTGGTGGTATTCGAGCGCGACAGCACTTTCGTCTACGTCCGCACCGATACTGTACCCCGGCCTAAGTTCAAACGTCGAGCTGTTGAGACCGGCCTTTCCGATGGCATCAATGTTGAGATTAAGAAAGGCGTCAAGAAGTCAGACGTCATCCGTGCCGAGAAACTTTAGTAACTTCTTCCATGCAAATATGAAAAACTATCTCTTATCTTTTCTCCTCCTCGCTTTTCTCTCCGCTCTCCACTCTCCGCTTCATGCCCAACGGGCCTGGTCGCTCGATTCCTGCATCAGCTATGCGCTGACACACAATGTCGAGATCCGTCAGCGCATCAATGCCGCCCGTCAGGGCGAGCTGGCGGTGCGCGAGGCTAAAGACCGTGTCCTGCCAAATGTCAGTGGCTACGGATCTGAAAACTTCAGCTTCGGTCGTGGTCTCACTGCCGACAATACCTATGCCAACCGCAATACAAATTCCTTTTCTGTTGGCGCCCAGCTTTCCCTGCCTCTCTTTCAGGGGCTGCGTGTAGTGCGTTCGGTGAAGTATTCCGAGACTTCACTCAAGGCTCTCGTAGAGCAGTCGGAGGCTACCAAGGATGATGTGACGATCAATGTTATGGCCGCTTATCTGCAGGCTCTATATTCCCGCGAGGCCCTCGGAGTGGCTCGCATGAGTCTTGAGGTGGCGAAGGATGAGCTGAAAAGGCGGGAGATACTTCTTGACGCCGGTAAGATTCCGGAGCTTGACCTTTTCGAGGCCCGTGCGCAGGTGAGCCGCGACGAATTGACTGTTGTCAACGCTCAGAACGACAGTGTGATGGCACTCCTCGATCTCGCCAATCTGCTCGATCTTGAAAGCGACGGCTCGTTCGACATTCTTCCCCTTTCGCATGAAGACCTGCCGATGCCATCGCTCGACGAGGTCTGGACCAACATGCAGATGGCAAACCATACTCTCCGCGCTGCCGCAATCCGGAGGCAGGCTGCCGGAGAGAGTGTGGAAGTGGCTAAGTCAGGCTACCTCCCTACGCTTTCATTCAATGCAGGCCTCGGCACCAACTACTATAAGACTTCCGGCTTTGCTAACGAAGGTTTTGCGGCTCAGATGCGCCATAATTTCGCCAAATCTTTAGGATTTTCCCTAAATATCCCAATCTTCGATGGCTTCTCCACACGCAACTCAATAAGCCGGGCCCGGCTCGAGCAGCTTAATTCCGAACTTGACCTTGAGAATACCCGACAGCAGCTCTATAAGACAGTCTCTACCGCCCATGCGCAGGCGATAGCCGCTGAAAGCAAGCAACGCGCCGCCCAGGCAGCCATGGAGAATACAAAAGCGGCATTCGACGCCATGACCGTGAAGTACGACAACGGGCGCGCGAATGCCACCGAATATGAAAAGGCGAAGGCCGACTACATCAACGCGGTCGCCGACCGTCTTCAGGCCTCCTACGAACGCCAGCTCCGCGTCCGCATCCTCCGCCACTACAACGGTGATTGAGAATTAGCTCCGCATACAACAGGTAGGGACGTACGCCCCGTGCGTCCGCCTATCACCAGATAATCGCATAGGCTATAATTATGCATTATGAATTATGCATTATGAATTAAAGTAAGCTCTTAAGCTTCTCCGAATCCGATTTCTTAGACACGAGGATTCCCTCCGGCGACACTACTACCACTATATCCTTCAGTCCAAGTCCCAGCACCGGTATCCCGAGCTCATTGACCACATGTGTGTTCTCGCAGTCATGAAGCCGTGCCGCTCCTTCTGTCTCTGACGGAAGCTTCTCGGTCAGTGTGTTCCATGTTCCCAAGTCGCGCCATTCGCCGGCATAGGGTAGTACTCCTACGGACTTCGCTTTCTCCACTACCTCGTAGTCGAAACTGATCTTCGGGAATTGCTCGTAGTCTGCATGAATCTGTTTGAAGTCTTTGCCCGGCATGTATTTCTCCACTATCTTCATCAGGTATCCGAGGCGGAACGCGAATACGCCGCCGTTCCATAAGGCACCCTCCTCAAGAAGCTTTTCCGCTGTAGCTACGTTGGGCTTTTCGGTAAATCGTTCTACCGGCATTGCCTTGCCGTCATCCTTCGCTCCTTTCACAGGTACGATGTATCCGAATTTCTCGGAGGGATAAGTAGGCGTGATACCCATCAGTATCAGTTCTGCGTCGCCCCTTTTGACTGCCTCAGCCATGTGGCAGACAGTCTCGAAATAGGAGTCGTCTGCATAGGTGTCGCAGGGCATGACGATTACAGGTTCATCATAGTCGGTGCCTTCGGATGCGAGATAGGAGCAGGAGAGGGCTATCGCGGGGAATGTGTCGCGGCGGCATGGTTCGGTCACAATCCCTATGCTGCGTCCGAGCTGGTCTTTGACATAGCTGGCTTGGGCCTCACCGGTAGCCACGACGATGCCGTCGGCGTTTCCGGTTGCCTCAATCTGGCGCACTACGCGCTGGATCATAGACTCCTTCCTCCCGTCGGGTGTATCAAGCACCTGCAGGAAATGTTTCGATCTAACATCGTTGTAGAGGGGCAAAAGTCTCTTGCCCGAGCCTCCTGAAAGAAGTATTATCTTCATATCTTTGGTCAATTTTTGGTATTAATTCACAAAGATACACAAAAAATCCCATCTTTTTTATTATCTTTGCAAAAAATCCCGATATTCATCAAGCTTATAATGAAAAAAATACTGATATATCTGCTTTTACTATTTCCGATGCTGGCCCTTGCCGCGCGCGACAAGGCCTCCGAGGCGCTCCTTGAGAGAATTGCTCCAGGTTCGAAAGGTCGTATATCCTTCGAACTGCAGAAGTCTGCCACGCCAGATACCGACTTCTTCGAGATAACGATGAAGGACGGCCGTCCACATATCGTCGGCAACACTTCTGTGTCGGTGGCTACAGGCCTCAACTGGTATCTGAAGCATTTCTGTGGAATCAACCTGACATGGAACAATATGCAGGCTTCCCTCCCCGATGTGCTTCCCTCAGTTACGGACCCCGTACGCAAGGAAACCCCGTTGACGATGCGCTATGATTTCAACTATTGCACATTCTCCTACTCCATGCCCTTCTGGGATTGGGAGCGATGGGAGAAAGAAATCGACTGGATGGCGCTTCATGGCATCAACATGCCTCTTGCCATCGTAGGTATGGAGTCGGCGTGGCGCAACATGCTTCTCCGCCTCGGCTATTCCGACAAGGAGGTAGGGGAGTTCATCGCCGGTCCCGCTTTCCTTGCATGGTGGGCGATGAACAATCTCGAAGGGTGGGGAGGTCCTCTCCCGGAATCCTGGTATAAGGATCAGGAGAAGCTGCAGAAGAAGATTCTTGCCCGCATGAACTCACTCGGTATGACTCCGGTACTTCCCGGCTACTGCGGCATGATGCCCCACGATGCGGCCTCGCGTCTTGGTCTCGACGTGATAGAGGGTAACCCCTGGAACGGTTATGTCCGCCCATCCAATCTCCTGCCGACCGATCCGAAGTTTGATGAAATCGCGGATATTTACTATGATGAGCTTACAAAACTCTACGGCAAGGCGAAATACTACTCCATGGATCCCTTCCATGAGATGAACGACGTTGATGTCGACTACGGTGAGGCCGGTGCTAAACTGATGAAGGCTATGAAACGTTGCAATCCCGATGCGAAGTGGGTGATACAGGGCTGGACGGAGAACCCCCGTCCTCAGATGCTTGAGGCACTGCAGCCCGGTGAACTGATCATTCTCGATCTCTTCTCGGAATGTCGTCCCATGTGGGGCATCCCCTCCGTCTGGAAACGTGACAACGGCTATGACGACCATACATGGCTCTTCTGCATGTTGGAAAATTTCGGCGCTAACGTCGGGCTTCATGGGCGTATGGATCAGCTCCTTAATAATTTCCGCGAGACTAAGACTAACCCGCTCGCCCGCAACATGAAAGGTATGGGGCTTACTATGGAAGGTTCCGGCAACAACCCCGTGATGTTCGAGCTTATGTGTGAGCTTCCTTGGCTCGGTGACAATGTTCCGACTAAGGAGGAATGGCTCGATGGTTATGTAAAGGCTCGCTATGGTGTCGATGACCCTGATATCCGGGCTGCCTGGAAGATCCTCGCTGATGGAATCTACAACTGTCCCCTCGGCAACAATCAGCAGGGTCCTCATGAGAGTATCTTCTGCGGTCGCCCTTCGCTCAATAATTTCCAGGTGAAGTCATGGTCGAAGATGCGAAACTATTATGATCCCGCTACTACCCTCGAGGCTGCACGCCTGATGGCGAAGGCTGCCGACCGTATGAGAGGCAACAACAACTACGAGTACGATCTCGTAGACTTCACCCGTCAGGCTCTTGCCGATCAGGGGCGCAGGCAGTATCAGCGCGCGATGTCTGACTATCGCACTTTCTCACGCAAGGATTTCGACGAGTCTTCTAAGAAGTTTCTCGATATGCTCCTGTTGCAGGACCGTTTGCTCGGCACACGTCCCGAGTTCCGCCTCGGCTCATGGACGGAAGCAGCCCGCAAACGCGGCACGACTCCAGCCGAGAAGGATCAGTATGAATGGAACGCCCGCACCCAGATTACTACATGGGGCAACCGCGAATGTGCCGACAATGGTGGTCTACGCGACTACGCCAACAAGGAGTGGCAAGGCCTTCTGAAGGATTTTTATTATCCCCGTTGGAAGGCATGGATGGATGCGCTTGCCGCTCAGATGGCCGAGGATGCCGGACCGCGTCCTGACGCGCTTGGTGCCGGTCCCAACGCCAACAAGACCTCTTCCGAACTCTTTGCCATGGCGCTCCCCTCTGCGCCTGTGATCGACTGGTATGCCATGGAGGAACCCTGGACTACGCAGACCGGTGGCTACTCCTCAGCCCCCGAAGGCGATCCAGTAGCCATCTCCCTCGAAGTCCTCGACTACCTGTGCAGATAATTCATAATTCATAATGCACAATGCATAATTGGCTTTGCCCAAGATAAAGCAAGTCATAATGCAGAATTTCTCAGGATTGAAATTTATTGCCGCTGTAGATCATTATGAATTGTGAATTAAGCATTATGAATTGGTGAAGATTATGAATTATGAATTAAGCATTAAATATTTGAAGGGTGTCGGCGAGGCAAGGGCGAAGCTCCTTGCCTCCGAACTCGACATACACACTTGCGCCGATCTCCTCCATTATTTCCCTACCCGCCACGTAGACCGATCCCGATTCTACCGTATCCGTGACCTTTACGGCACAGAGATGCCCTATATTCAGATTAAAGGTCAGTTCGTCAACTTTACCAAGGAGGGTGAGGGTCGTAAGCAGCGTCTGACCGCTACTTTTACCGATGGCGACCGCCTCTGTCAGGTCACTTGGTTTTCCAAAATCCAGACTATCGCCGGCATGTATCGTCCCGGAGTTGTCTATGTCCTATTCGGAAAACCGGCCTTCAAATACAATGCTTGGCAGTTCGTGCACCCCGAGATTGAGGTCTTCGATCCCGAATTTCCTCCGCAGGGACTGCGCGGTGTCTATGGTCTCACCGATACCCTCCGAAAGCGTGGCTTCACCACGCGCCTTATGCAGACGCTCACCGCCAATCTTCTCGATTCGATGCCTGTAGGCTCCATCCCTGAGACATTGCCCGTTGAGGTGATGCGCGAGCGTTCGTTGATGCCGCTCGATGAGGCGATGCGCAACATGCATCGTCCTGTGTCTATGCAGGCGCTTCAGAAGGCTACTGAGCGTATGAAGTTTGAGGAACTGTTCTATCTTGAGCTGCATATCCTTGAGTTCTCGCGCAGGAGAAATCTTCAGTTGCAGGGCCATGTCTTTACGAAAGTCGGTCCCCTTTTCAATAAGTTCTATTCTGAAGTCGTGCCTTTCCCCTTGACGGGTGCGCAGAAGCGTGTCCTCAAGGAGATACGTGAGGATATGCGCACCGGTCGGCAGATGAACCGTCTGCTGCAGGGCGACGTGGGCAGCGGAAAGACATTGGTTGCGTTTATGACTATGCTTCTCGCCGTCGACAATGGAAAGCAGGCCGCATTGATGGCTCCCACGGAGATTCTCGCCTCTCAGCATGCCGAGGCATTGGCTAAGTGGGCGGAGCCCCTCGGTATCGGCACTGCGTTGCTGACCGGCAGCACCCGTACGAAGGAGCGCCGCCGAATTGCGGAAGGACTCGCCGATGGCTCCATCCATATGCTTGTCGGTACCCACGCCCTTATCGAGGATAATGTCGAGTTTCGCGATCTTGGGGTTGCGGTGATTGATGAGCAGCACCGCTTCGGCGTCGCGCAGCGTGCTCGCCTGTGGAAGAAGGGGGTCGTCCCGCCGCATGTCCTGGTGATGACGGCGACCCCAATTCCCCGTACCCTCGCCATGACTGTCTATGGAGATCTTGACGTCAGTGTGATCGACGAACTCCCACCCGGCCGCAAGCCCATTCAGACATGGCTCCGCTACGATGACAACCGTAACGAGGTCTACCGTCATCTATGGAACGAGATTCAGAAAGGACGACAGGCTTATATCGTCTATCCGCTTATTCAGGAAAGCGAGAAGATCGACATGAAGTCGGCCGAGGAGGGATATGAGCGCATACGTCGTATTTTCCCGGGAGTTGGGGTGAGCCTTGTTCATGGAAAGATGAAGCCGGCCGAGAAGGACTTCCAGATGCAGAAATTCGCATCAGGAGAGACCAAGATATTGGTGGCTACTACCGTGATAGAGGTCGGTGTCAACGTCCCCAACGCCTCGGTTATGATTATCGAGAATGCCGAGCGTTTCGGACTCTCTCAGCTCCATCAGCTGCGTGGTAGGGTAGGGCGCGGTGCGGAGCTCAGCTACTGCATCCTCATGAGCAAGTATCAGATCGGACAGGAGACAAAGAAACGTCTGTCGATCATGACGGAAACCACTGACGGATTCCTTATTTCCGAGGCTGACATGAAATTGCGTGGCCCCGGCGACATGGAAGGCACACAGCAGTCAGGCATCGCCTTCAATCTTAAGGTCTCCAACCTCGCCCGTGACGGCCAGATAGTCAGTCAGGCCCGCGACACTGCCATGCGTCTCCTCGACGGCAAAATGCTCCTGACCTCCCAAAGCATCGCCATCCTCAACGCCGAGCTCCAGCGGCGCTTTGCCAAATCCATCGACTGGTCCCGCATCTCCTAAAGTTCCCAACCGCCCGCAGTATCATGTGGATTTATTCGGCTTGGAGAGATGCTTTGTCTTGTAATACATAAAAAAAAGCGGATCCCAATTTGGAATCCGCCTTTAAAATTATGTATTTATGGTTTCTTACTTCACAAGCACCTTCACAGTCTTGTTGCCTTGACGCTTGATATAGAGACCGTTCTCGGGGTTGGCCACGCGAACACCCTGAAGGTTGTAGTACTCTACAGGTGCGTTTTCGTCAATTGCTACATTCTCAACCGCACTTGTTCCTGAATCTGCGGTCACAGTGATGAAGTAGATATGGCAGCCATTTGTGTTGTAAATCTGAACGTCATTACTTTCTGCCGCATCAGCGGGTACAAGCCATTCCTGCTCTTCGTAGGTTTTGGGCACTGCAACTGCATCGCCGTTAGGAGCGGTGAGTGTCTTCTCTCCGATGGAAAGCACTACGCCACGTGCGTCAGTGATCTTGTGTGACTCTACGCCCATTTTGATTATTGCGCCAGCAGGTACGCCGGGGATGATGAAATAGTTGACTTCCTTGCTGCCGAGCCAGAGATAAGCAGGGCCGTGATAGGGACCGAAATCTTTTGAGGGGTCTGGATCAGGGTAGTTTACTGCGATTGCAAGTGAACGCTGGGTTTTCTGGTTTGTGTAAACGAGACCTTTGAGTTCCTCGATGACAACATCGTTGGCCATCACGTACTTTTCAGGTGATAGGCCTTCTGAATAATTAACCTGCCAGAAGCAGTTGTCTTTTGACTTTGCTGTCGGTTCAGTTGCGTCAGCTTTTTCAATGTCAGACCAGTTTGCACCAGCCTTGAGGTTTGCAACGGTAGCGTCGCTCCACTTTGTGAAGTCCCATGACATCAGCGCGTCAGGAGTCGGATCTACCTCGGATCCAGCTTCTTTGTAAGTTACCTCAAGTACTGCAAGAGGCTGTTCACCGGTATTCTTAAAGGTAAAGACATTGAGATTGGGAATGTCAAAAGACTGGATATTGGGATTCTCATAGTTCTTGAAAGACTCGATAATTCCGTTGTTGTCCTCAAGTGTATAGGTGGTTCCTGCCACCTCTGCCCAGTAGCAAGGACGGTCGGTTGCAGCATCTTTGTTGATGGTGGTGTAGAAAGTTACTTTCGTTGCTACATAGCCCTCGGGAAGAGTAACGGTGTTTTCAGCACCGTTGGAAAACTTTATGGCGCGGTATTTAGTATCATCGATTGTGAACTCGTTGCCGCTCTCAAGTTTTTTCTCAGTGTTCATGCACTGCATTGAGAAACCTTCCGGTACGTCGGCTCCTAATTCTGTTCCGGAGAGTACATTCTGTTTGAGCTTACCGGGATTGGCGAGGAAGACAGTTTCAGCTGATACGCTGAAAACCATTGCGGCAGCTGCTGCGAGAGTAAAGATTTTCTTCATAAACTTTAGTTGGTTAAATGTTAAGTTATTTATGGTTTATTATAGATTTTAGATAGGCTATGTTCTTCATGCATGTTGCATGAAAGTGATTCTCCGTTGCAAAATTACAAAATATTTCGACTTTGAAGACATATTTAACATATATTAACGGTGATTATGGTTTAAGGACGCACATTACCCACTTGACCAAAGCGTTTAGACATATTCTCCCTCTGTGTTCCCACCTCCCGTGCGTTCATTGCGTGATATGCTAAAGGAAGCTCAAAAACTTTTTTTCAAAAATATTTGCACGTCACAAAAAAAATCATTAACTTTGCGCTCTGAATGAGACGGGCGTGTATTACTCGCTCGGTTTTAATGTGTAAATATAGAAATATCATATAGAAATGGCATCAACCAACCAGACCCCCGAGCAGCCTGACCAGCTCGAACAGATCAACAACAGGCTGACTGACCTCGGACGTAACATAGAGACCAACAAGAAAGCGATGGGTATCGCTATGGGTGCGATCCTCGTAGTTGCCTGCCTCACTTTCGCTTGGCTCTACCTCTATAAGATTCCAACCGGCAACAAAGCTATGGAAGCTTATAATAAGGTGGAACTCTCAGCTATGGGCAACGACTCTCTCGCAGCCGCTCAGTATAAAAAGGTGGCCGACGAATACGGCAGCACCGCCGCAGGTAAACTCGCTTCTCTCTCCGCAGCTGAGACCCTCTACAACTCCGGCAAATACGAGGAGGCTGCAAAATACCTCAAGAAATTCAGCTCCAACGATAAGGTGCTCGACGCTAACGCTCAAGTTCTTCTCGGCGACTGCTACGTAAACCTTAAGAAATACGACGACGCCCTCTCCGCATTCAAGCACGCAGTAGACAAGGCTAAGGGAAATCCACAGATTGCCCCTCGCGTTCTCCTAAAGCAGGCTGTCGTTTACGATGAACTGAAGAAATATGGCGATGCTCTCAAGTGCTATGAGACCATTAAGAAGGACTATCCTCAGTTCTCACTTGGCAACGGCCTCTCGATCGACTCATACATCGAGCGCGAGAAAGCTCGCCTCTAAAAATAATTGATCATTTATCATTGATAATTGATTATTGTCAAAATCGCCCCATAAAATAATAAAACATACCTGCTTATTTTATGAAAGGGAAGTTCGCTGCTGCGGCCTTCCCTTTTTATTTTTTTAACATATGATTTGAAGGAAATTCGAAATAATTTTTCTACTTTTGTAAATTATAGGTGGTTTTTCATGACGTGTGTATGCATGCTGTGCTTAGATGTTCTCTCTGTCTGAGATCTTTTCTTAGTTTGAATGTATGCTATCTATGGATATCAAAACCTTATGTGTTAAATAATTAAACCAATCAATCTAAAAGAATATACAAGATAATGATTAAACTTAGATATCTGATCGCATCTGCGGTGGTTGCCGCGGCTGCCTCGGTGAATGCTGCTGCTCCCGCTGAGTCCGGTGAGATGCAGCCTGATGTCGTTTATGATTATGAGGATATGGTGCCTTTCATGGGTTACTATACTCCCACTGAGTCAGGCGTGATGCGTTGCTATAGTACCGGTGAGGAAATCAGCGTCTATGAGGACGCCGCCCACGAGAAAGAAATGGTCTCGACACAGAGCTTTTACAGTGCCGCTGGTGAGAAAGTGAGGATATATTCTGTCAATAAGGACGAGACTGTATATTTTTACAATGCCTTCCCGATTGCGGGCGGTAAGTTCAGGTTTTCAGTAGGCAATGAGAAAATAGCGCTTGAGAGTCTGACTCCCGCCGTTGGCGATACGCCGGTTTCGCTTAGTGTCAACTATGATCTGACCGCTATGTTCAGCATACCTGTCAAGTGTACAAAGTGTACCGTTGAAGTGAATGGAGAGAAAGTCGAACTTAGTCCCAACGTGATTGACTCCACTATTTCAGTCAACTGGTTCAATACTCTCAGGGAATGGTACAGGGCCGGCAAGATCAATGCCGGCGACATCCTTACTGTGACCATTACAGGTATCCGCGATGCCACCGATAATAGCAACCGTCCCGATTTCGGCGACGGAGTCGGCAAACTGGTGTTGAAATACACTATGGCAGGCCGCCCCGTAGAGCTTATCCGGGAAGTTGGCACTCCCTCCGCAGGTATGACCGATTTCCTTACATATTATCTTCCGGGAAGCGGTGAAGGTATCGTAAGCCTTATCTTCAGCGGAGACCTCGATCCCAATTGTCGTGCCTCTGCCGAGCTTCAGTATGGTGATATCGAGAATCTTGAGACGGGAATGTATTTCGAGCATCCAAAAGTGAGCATAGAGGGTAATACCCTTAGTGTCAACCTCCAGGGTGTAACCCGTTTCCCCGACGAGATGATACCTGGTCTTCCCGCTCAGAAGAATATCGACCTCGTGATATCCGGAGTCAAGAGCGCTGACGGACAGTATGCGCTGACAGGACACGTGGCAAGTCCTTATACTTTTGGGTATAGTTATAATCTCAAAAGCATAGTCTATAGCATTGCTGCCGACTGGTTGCCTCTGCCTGGAAGCCCCCTCGCCGCCGGCGATGAGATGGAGATATGGGTGCTCAACGGTCAGAAGCTGATGTTTGATTCCGTCGATTTCTCATATGTCAAGGACGGTGTGCCTGCCAAGGTTTCGGTTCCTTACTCTTCCCTCAGGGTGGAGAAAGACGAGTATTCCGACGACGCGCTTCTTTACTATCTTACCGCTCCGGCTATTGAAGCGGATCCCGACTCTGAGATCACAGTAGACTTCGGTGGCCTCAAGTGTGCCGATGGTCTCGACCATAGCTCCGATATTTTTGTGCGCTATAAGGCATCTACGTCTGGTGTAGACACTGTGGAGACCGCTGACCCTGATGCTGTTTACTACGACCTCACCGGCCGTCGTGTCCTCAACCCCTCCAAAGGCATCTACATCCGTGACGGCAAAAAGATTGTCGTCAAGTGACCGTTAAGGCAGTCTGTGGGGGCGCTCCTGAATGCGGTTTGGTAGGGACGCACGGCGCGTGCGTCCGCATAACCCCGGATTTTTAATATTTCGCCGTCGATAATCAATATTATATATTAACATTTTTTAATAAAAGCGTATGAAGAAATTCATTACTCTCATGGTAGCCGCGGCGTTGACCACTGCAGCCAACGCGCAATCCGTGACTGAGACTTTCGGTTCCGCTCAAATTAGTGGACTCGAAAAAGACACGGATGTGCCTTGCGCAGGCTTCACGGTTCCCGGTACATATTTTGCATCCGGAACTTCAAAAGTTGACGTTTATGACGGCGACAAAGGCATGAAACTCCGGGCAAACAAGGGTTCGGATGGCAATGAACTAATGCTTCTCGTCAACGAAGACTGTACAATTACCGACCTGTCAATGGGCATGGTTGTTAACGATGCCAGCAGTACCTTCTCGCTGGCTGCCATTTCAATTGACGGCTCTCCGGTAGCTGACTTCACTTCCGTGGCTCTTCCTAATACCAAAGATGCAGCCGGAGCTGCCGTAGTAAATCTAAAAGGTATCAAGGCTAAGGAGAATATAGTCTTTACCTACGATTTTGAAGGCTATGAGGGTAAAAACAAGCAGGTGTTCATTGCGGGCTCCGTTACGTATGAAGAAGGTGCAGCATCTGCTGTGTTCGAGTGGTCTCCGGTATCCCTGAACCCGATGGCCGTAATGGACGTCAATTCGTTGTATGCCGCTGCGAATGTAAATTTCCAGGTATATGAGGTGGACGGTGTGGCCCCCACTGAAGTAATGCCCGTCTGGATTGATGAAGATGGAAATGAGATAAAGGCAGTCTCTGGTGCTCAAGACGATTGGAATGCCAACCAGTTCTTCTATGAGTTCAATACCGCCGACTTTAAGGCGAACGGCGAGTATATCCTTCGTTTTCCCGAAGGAATGCTTGTGAATGCCGCAGGAGAGAAGAGCGCAAAGATTGAGACTCCCTACACTTTTGACATTGCGGAGCTTGCTCCTGTGATGTTCGACGATTTCAAGCTCCTCTCCATCACTCCTGACCTCAATAAGCCGCAGGCCATTTGGACTGATCAAAAGATAACTATCGATACTAACCATAACGACGCCATCGGTCTCACTACTCTCCAGATCATAGACATGACCATGGACGAGAGCGTGACATTCTCCAGCAGTTTCTCTACGGGTCGTGCACTTGGCGACAAATCTCCTGTATCCTGGGAAGTGGTGGGATCTTTCAAGTTCTTCGAAGGTCACGACTATAAGGCTGAATTCACTTTCTACAACGGCCAGGATGAAGTTGACCCCGACGGCGTGCCCACTAAGATTGTAGACCGTGTTTCATACGAATTCACAGGCCGCGTTGAAGGTTTCAAGTATTCTTCTGTAGAGCTTCTGAGTGTTGAGCCTGTTCCGCTACCGGATCCGATGTCGGTAGTCATCAGTTCTCCTGAGCAGGCTGTGTTCACATATACTTTCTCCGGTCCTGTCAATGTCTATAAGGCTGCCACTCCTCTCGGTCAGAACGGGTTGAATGAATATCCCGCCACATCTCTCTCGTCCAATGAGGATAAGACTGTTTGGACCCTCGACCTTTCCGACGATTCCTATGTCAAGACCGTAGAGTCGGTGCTGACTATATACATTTATGCTCGCGATCTTGACGGCAACCAGTTGAAAGGTGAGTGGGGAGAGGAAAACCAGTCATGTTTCGTTCGCGAATGGCATTGTGATCTCGGTGGTTTCCCCATTGTCGTGGCTTCCCCGGCCGACGGCGCGAAAATCGAAAGCCTTTCGGAAATTTTGGTTAAATCCGAAAGCGGATCTCCGATGTCCTGGTCTTGGATGGGCGAGGTTAGTGTCCGCAATGAGTATGATCAGGAACTCGGCACTCTCGTTTATCAAGCACCCGATGGAGTGGACGATACCGCTCTCACGGAATTCCATTTCTCTAAGATGATGGATGATTCCTGGAATGTTGTTGACTTGAGCGACCTGCCTGAAGGATTCTACTCCCTCTATTTCGCTCCCGGTTGCTTCTATATGGGAGATCAGTTCGAATCAAAGCCGAGCCGCAGCCTCACTTCTTCATTCTCGATTTCCGGAGGTTCCGTAGCAGACCCGCAGGAGACACTCAAATACGCGAGTGTATCTCCGGAATCAGACTCTACAGTCAAATCTCTTGATACTGTCATCCTCTCCTTCAGCGAACCTGTGACTTGCGATGACTTCGAGGTGAATGTCTACAGCACCGGTCGTGCTCTTGTCACTACAGGTGTTGCGAGGACAGACTTCATGGAACCGAACGTGATTGTCGTTTCCTTCAATGATCCCGTAGCCGAAGCTGGTAGATACGAAGTTGTCATCCCCGCTCGCAAGATAGTCAATGGTGATTTCTTTGAGTCTGAGGGTCAGTCCGGTCTCTGCAATCCGGAATATCATCTTTACTATACTGTAGATGATTCTGAAGGTCCCGGTATCGATCCTTCTGATCAGGAAGTGTTTGGATACACTGAGGTTTCTCCCGCCGACGGCTCTGTTGTCAAGGAACTCGGTCGCATTTCATTGTGGTTCCCTGATGTAGTGATGACGCTTGACAACACCGCATATATATATAAGGCTGACGCTACCGGATCAGATCCCGTTACTACCGCTTTTGTCAACTGGAGCATGGAAGATGATTTCTTGATTACTGTTGATCCCGCTACTCCGGTTTCTGAGGCAGGAGAATATGTTGTAGTTATTCCTGCGCGTACTATCTGCGACGACGCCTTCTTCGGATCTGAAGGTAAGTCCGGCATCTGCAATCCCGAGATCAAGCTTGCCTACACTGTGGATCCGGAAGGTGGATCTTCTGTTGATGTCGTCTCCTCAGCTGCTGATGCGGATGTATTCGACCTGCAGGGCCGTCTTGTGCTTCACAACGCTACTTCCGCAGATCTCAAGACCCTCTCTAAGGGCATCTATGTGGTAGGTGGCCGCAAGTTAGTCGTTAAGTAAACGATACATCATGGTTGATCATGATAAATAAGGCTTAACCGGATTTATCAAGGTCGATTCTAAAAATATCCGCAGCGGGCATGAAACCCCGCTGCGGAACCATTAACGAAACAAAGATAAAACGAAACCTTACATTTTATGAATCGAATCAGTAAATTGAAGATAGCGGCAATAGGTGCTGTCGCGGCCTTTTCTTTATCTGCCGCGGCCGACGAGGCTCCTGCCATCCTGACGGTGCAGCCTCTTTACGGCGGTCCTCTCACCAATATGTCGGCCAACGGCCAATGGGCTGTCGGCGAAGCCGTAAATCCGGCCAATAGTTCTACCATGGCTTTCCCGCGTATTGTGAATACGTCTACGGGGGAGAGCGTCGAGCTTTTCTCCGAAGATGAAGCCCTTATGGGCACGGCCATGAGTGTCACCTGCGTAAGCGACGATGGAAAGACCGTAGCCGGGTATTACAGTGGCTACCCGGCTGTTTGGAAGGAAGGTAAAGGTTGGACTTCTCTTCCCCGTCCCCGCGGAGCCTACGATGGAGGTCTTGTCTCCGCCATCACCCCAGATGGTAAGTATGCGGTAGGACGCGTGAGCATCCAGCTTTTCAACGAGTATCCCTGCCTTTGGGATCTTGAGAAGATGGAACTGGTGCCGCTCCCGGGAATGGTCGACTCGAATCCTATATATAAGGACAAGATTGCCGAGGGTGGAGATCCAGCTGAGTGGAGCGACAAAGACCTCAATGTGCGCCTCACCGGTATTTCACCGGATGGCAACGTGCTGCTCGGCACGGTTGACTTCGCATTTCCTGAAGCTACCTGGGAATTCATTTATAGGCGAGACGAAGCCAAATGGCTACCGCTCGGCTTGAAATATGAGGACGGGCGTCTCTATCCCCTCGATGAAAACATATCGGGCGTTGCCGACTGTGTTCTCTCTTCCGATGGTCGTCTTGTAGGCGGTGTATGTATGACCGTATCAGACTCCTCTGGTCCCTTCACTTGCCCTGTTGATGATCCGACGCATTTCGCACTCCATACGGATGGCGATGGTTTCGGAATATGGGCGATCGGTTGCGACGGTGTGATCTACGGTTCTACTCCAAGTGCTACTCCGATCCGTAACTGGAGTGCCAAGGTAGGCAAGTACTGGTATGATTGGAAGATGGTGGCGAAGCAGATGTATGGTATCGACTGGATGTCGGATATCACTAAAGACGATCTCGGCCTCTCCGGTACTCTGGAAGCTGTGTCTGTCGACAATCTCACGATGCTTGCAAGCGACTATGCCCAGAATCTCTCTTATATCATTACCCTGCCTCGTCCGATTTCCGAGATCTGTGCCGACGTTGACCTTTTGGGCGACTATCGTCTGTCGCCTGTAGATGGTGCGCAGTTCTCCATGCTGCAGACTATAGTGGTAGACTTCGGCCGTGATGTCGAGGTGCTCGGCGAGAAAAACTGCGCTCAGCTCCTCGATGCTGATGGTAAAGCTTTGAGGTATTCAATCAACTTTGCGCCTCAGGCCGACAACCCGAAGCGAGTGGAGGTGATCTTCCGCAATTTCCCGCTTGAACCGGGTAAGGACTATACAGTGGTGATTCCCGCCGGGGCAATCTGCGTGGCCGGAGATGCTGAGCGTGTCAATAAGGAGATACGTGTCAGCTACCGTGGCCGTGAGGCCGGTCCTGTGAAGCCTGTGTCTATATCGCCTGAAGACGGCGCCTCCGTGCCGAGACTGAATTTCACCACAAATCCCGTGCTCGTGACGTTCAATGCAGCTCTCGCCCCCGGTGAGAAACCGGACATCCGCCTCGTGCAGGTGAAAGACGGTGTCGAGGAGTTCCTTTATTCTCTCAGCGCATCCGTCACAGACCGTCAGGTGATGATATATCCTGTGAGCGAGCAGCGTCTTGCCGAGGGCACAGATTATCGTATCGATTTCGGAGCCGGCTGTGTGACCGACCTTTCCGGCGATGGTGCCAATGAGGCGTTCTCGATCACCTATCATGGCAGCTACGTTCCTGAGATTGATCCCTCGTCAAATACTATCTTCAGCGAGGACTTCACGACCGGTGTGGCAGGCATGATGCTGTTCGAGGGTGACGGCAACAATCCTACGGATGAGATGGTAGGTTGGGGCTTTGATGCCGAAAGCCGTCCCTGGATTCCCGTTTACGACGAGGAAGACCCCAATATGGCTGCCGCCTCCCACTCGAGCTATGATCCTGCCGGCAAGTCTGACGACTGGATGGTGACGCCTCAGTTATTCATCCCCGACGATAAGGCTGTGCTTTCGTTCAAGTCGCAGAGCTATCGCGCCGACAAGAAGGACGTGCTTAAGGTGTATGTCTGGGCCAGTGATGATGTCGTCACTATCCTTACACCCGCATTGATCGATAAGATGCGCTATGACGGAGATCTGGTCTATGAAAAGGTGCAGTCTCCCGGCGAGAGGGAGGAGACGATGTTTGGCGACTGGACAGAAAACTTCGTTGATCTTTCAAAATATGCGGGTAAATTCATCTATATAGCTTTTGTCAACGACAATCAGAATCAATCTGCCGTCTTCATCGACGATGTGATTGTAAGCCGCGACGTGATGGCCGTAGTAAGTGTCGACACACAGAAGACTCTGGTGGATGCCGACGACGTGAAGATACGTGGTCGCTTCGTGGTCATGAAGCCTGCCGGCATCAATGGCTATGAAATTACCCTTGCGGATGCGGAAGGCAACAGTCTTGGACATATTTCCTCGGAAGAGGTCATGCAGGACGGCGAATGGGCTTCCTTCGTCTTCGACACTCCTGTGGCTCTCCGCAAAGGTTATATAAATTCATTCGTCATCACATTATCTTCCGGCCCGGAGTCCATCACTCTCAGGCATGATATCCGCAACCTCCTTTTCGACACTACCAAGCGCATCGTGCTCGAGGAGATGACCGGTACTGGATGTCAGTTCTGTCCTCAGGGAATTCTTGGCATTGAATACCTTCAGGAGCTGTTTGGCGATGTTTTCATTCCTATCGCCATACATAGCTATGAAGTCGATATGTTCGGCACGGCTCTTGATAAGGCTTACTCCGCATTCCTTGGCCATAGGGCCGCTCCGCAGGGAACTATCTGCCGTGGTCTCGTGTCTTCTCCCATGTACTTCCAGAATGGCGACTACGGCTTCACCGCTCCCGACGGCATGACATGGCTGCAGCAGTCAGAGGAGGCCCTATCCGAGATGGCGGAGGCTGATTTCGACATAGTGTCAGCCGACGTTGACGAGGCTGCCCGCAAGGTGTCGGTGAAGGCTTCGCTTAAGTCAGCGATCAACCGCACCGACGCAAGCATCAATGTATTCGGTGTGATCATGGAGGATGGCCTTCTTGGAGCTCAGTCCAATGGCCTCTTCAATACCGAGGCTCCCGGACTTGGCGAGTGGGGTAAAGGTGGGACTTACTCCAAGTCTACCGTCCTATGGACATTTGATGATGTGCTTCGCGGCACCAGCGCCATCGAATCCAACGGTATATATTCCGGTTTTAACGGTAGGGGCGGATATGTGCCTTCTCAGCTTAATGCCGGCGAAGACGTCTCGTTCACTTTCGACTTCAACCTGCCTTCCGGCATTAAGGATATCAACAATACCAAGGTGTGCCTGATGCTGATCGACGCCAATACTGGCGAATACATCAATGCGGCTGTCTCAAAGGCTGTCCCGACTGCCGTAGAAGGTATTTCGTCTGTCGATGCAGGCGTGGCTGATGTCTATGATCTCGCCGGACGCGTCGTGTTGCGTGCGGCATCAGTCGACGATCTCAATGGCCTCGCCAAGGGCATATATATTCGCGCAGGAAAGAAGTTTGTCATCCGTTGATCCCTCTCTCATGTGACTCCATGAATGAATCCGCATCAAAGGCTTTCAGCCATGATGAAGAGCGTACAATAGACCTTGCTTTCGAAGAACTTCTCCGCTCATATGTGGAGAGCCGCCATCGTCGCAAGGTTGAACTCGTGGGCAAGGCGTTCCGCTTTGCCCGCGTGGCCCATCAGGGCTGCCGTCGAAACGACGGCAGCCCCTATATTCTTCATGCCCTCGCTGTCGCGCTCATATGCAGTCGGGAGCTCGGTCTGGGCTCCACTACGATCGTCTGCGCGCTCCTCCACGACATCGAGGAGCATTCCGACAGGAGCATTGCTGACATAGAAGCTAATTTCGGCTCTCAGATTTCATCGATAGTGAGTGGTATCAATAAGCTTTCCGGAGGCATATTCGGACATGCCGCCGAGACTCAGGCACTTAAGCTGCGCGATATGATGATGTCGATGAGCACCGATGTTCGCGTTATTCTTGTGAAGATGGCCGACCGCATGCACAATCTGCGAAATATATCTACCCAGCGGCCCGAGCGTCGCCGCAGGGTTGCGCGTGAATCCCTCTACGTATATGCTCCCCTGGCGGAGCGTCTGGGTCTCTTCATGATGAAGAGTGAGTTTGAAGACCTCGCTTTTCGATGCGAGGACCCGGAGGCCTACGACATGGTATGCCGCAAGCTCCAGCAGAGCGTCGACGAGCGCCGGCGTATAGTTGATTCCTTCGTCGAGCCGTTGAGGAAAAGACTCGCTGATGAGGGTATTCACTGTGAGATAAAGGCCCGCGTGAAGAGCGTATATTCCATTTTCCGTAAGATGCAGAATAAAGGCATTCCGTTCGAGGAAGTCTTCGACGTCTATGCCGTCAGGGTCATATATGAGAATGACGACGACGCCATGGAGGAGCCTTTGGCTCGCAGGATTGCGGATATCGTCTCCGAAGGACGGCAACTGCATCCCGACCGTACGCGCGATTGGCTCCGAACTCCAAAGGATAACGGCTACCGGGCTCTCCACATCACCTTGCGGCGTGGTTCAGGACGCTGGACGGAAGTCCAGATACGAAGCCGGAAGATGGATGATATCGCTGAGCTCGGTTATGCCGCTCATTGGAAATACAAAGACGGCGTGCAGACAGATACAGAACGCCTCGACAATCTCGTCAATTCAGTCAAGGAGATCCTTGCCAATCCCGAACCAAATGCAGTCGACTTCCTCGACACGCTGCGTTTCAACATCTTTGCTAAGCAGATATATGTGTTCACTCCCGATGGCGACCTCATCGAGCTCCCCTCCGGAGCGACGGTCCTCGACATGGCCTATGCGGCCGGTGACTGGCTCGGCGACCATTGCATAGGAGGCAAGATCGGACGTAAGCTTGTAGGTCCGGAACATCAGCTTGAAAGCGGCGACCTCGTGGAGATAATCACTGTCAGACGTGTAGCTCCTGAAGAGTCGTGGCTTGCGAAGTGTGTCACAGCCCATGCCCGAAACATAATAAAGTCAAGATTATGAAACCATCCGACCTTATATCAAACGCTACCATCCTGAAGATAGCTGTCGCCCTTACGGCGTCGGTTATCGTGTTGCTGCTCCTCATGAAAAGCGACCATCAGAACTACAGTTATGAGCTCAATCAGCCATGGAGATATCCGTTGCTGACGGCGGAATTCGATACTCCGGTCATGCGCGATTCTGTATCGGCGCAGCTGATGCGCGACAGTATCGACCGGGCATTCATCCCTTTCGTCACCCGTGACACCCGTGCTTCTGCACGTAATGTCGATCGGTTTGTCAAGATCATCGGTAATTATGTAGGCGTAGGAGATGCTGCTTTCCTTGGGAAGAAGCTCTCTGAGGTCTATAACAGGGGTGTCGTCAGTGCTGAACTGTACGACCATATACACTCTTTCTCGCATTCGAAACTCCGGGTGAGCGATGATTCCGAAGATGCCAATGCTGTCAAGATCATCGACGCCTCCCTGATGATGTCTCCAAGCATGGCGTATAAGGCTGTTGACTCCGCTTATATGGCGGCCAAGTCGACTGCCAAGCATGAGGCCAGGCTGAGTGCGGATGTCGCCAAAGCGCTCAATGCAAGTCTTGTGCCTAACATCGTGATTGATTCAGCATCGGATTCACGCTTCCGCAATCAGGAATACCTCAATGTCAATTCTGCACTCGGCGTGATTAAGAAAGGGCAGAGGATTGTAGATCGCGGCGATATAATCGATGCCCAGATCTTCACCAACCTCAACAATTATATCGACATGCTCGAAAAGACCGAGTCGAAGACACTCTCAAAGAAGTTCTTCACCTCGGCGCAGGTCATATACATAGTTATTCTGTTCACGCTGCTCTATCTCTTCCTCGCTGTTTACCGCCCTGATGTGTTCGACGATTTCAAGAAGGTGACGTTCATAGTCTCGCTCATCACTTTCTTTGTTGTCATTGCAATTGAGTCGGCTGATGTGTTCAATAATGGCCTCTATCTCATTCCGTTTGCGGGCGTGCCGATCATCATCGCGGTGTTCACCGATGCGCGTACCGCCATTTTCTCCCATATAGTCTGCATTCTTATGATCGCCCTGGCTGCTACGTTCCAGTTCCAGTTTGTCGTGATACAGTTGGTGGTGGGCATCAGCGCCACTCTTTGCATACATCATCTGTCAAGGCGCAGCCAGCTGCTGCGCACCGCACTCATCACCTTTTTCCTCTATGTGGTCTGCTATGCCATGATGCTGACACTGTCTGAAGGAACTGTCACTTCGTTCTCCTTGCGTATGGTAGGGATTTTCGCCATCAACTGTGTGCTCCTTTCTTTCGCCTATCTTCTGATTCTTGTCGTGGAGAAGCTATTCGGATTCACGTCAACTGTCACACTCGTGGAGCTCAGCGATATCAACAGTCCCATCCTGCGCAATCTCGCCGAGGTAGCTCCCGGCACTTTCCAGCATTCAATGCAGGTATCCACCCTTGCCGCCGAAGCTGCTCGGGCCATTGGTGCGAATACAACTCTCGTCCGCACCGGTGCCCTCTATCATGACATCGGCAAGAGTGAGTCTCCTATATTCTTCACTGAAAATCAGCACGGCGTGAATCCTCACGCGGGTCTCGATCCGGAGATGAGCGCGCGCAAGATCATCAGCCATGTGACGGATGGCCTTTCGATCGCATCGCGTGAGAAACTTCCCCAGGTCATAAAGGATTTCATCAGTGAGCATCACGGACGCGGAGTGACGAAATATTTCTACAATACCGCAGTCAATCAGAGTGAAGACGGGGTTGTCGACAAGTCGCGTTTTGAATATCCCGGCCCGAATCCTCAGAGCAAGGAGACCACCATCCTGATGATGGCCGACGCCATCGAGGCCGCTTCCCGTTCGCTCAAGGACTATAGCCCTGAGTCGATCAACGCCCTTGTAGATAAGATCATCGATTCCCAAATGGCGGATGGACTCTATAATGAATCACCCATCAATTTCCGCGACATCAACGTGATCAAGGACACATTTAAGAAGCGTCTCGCCACCATCTATCATTCCCGCATCGAATATCCCGAGATACAGAAGCGTGACGCCAACGGTAAGCCCCTATCCTGACCGCCGCCCGGCTCTTCGCTGCTTAGCCCATGGACGGACGGTTTGCAATCGCCCATTGGGTGTCCCTTAACTGTGTAGTCCATGCAACAAAATCTAAAAATCCTCGTTACATTTATAGGGAGACTATCAACCTTCCTTAAGGAAATATGACGGAATCTAATATAGAATACACTCGTAGAAACTCCCGGAGAGTCTGGCGCTGTATCGTCTGGATGCTTGTGATGGTCATTATGATGACTGTCCCGGTCGATGTGGATGGTGCGAGAAAGAAAAGGTCTACAAAGGCCAAGACTACTGCGACAACTAAGAAAAAGTCGACGTCAACACGAAAAAAAAGTTCTTCTACAACTACAAAAAAACGTGCGGCCGGCAGGAAGGCTACTTCGAGCAGAAGACGCACTAAGTCTTCTTCCAGCGTCCCGACTACGGGTGGTTCCAACTGGAAATTGCACGCTACTGATGTAAATCCTGGTTCCAAGAGCCCCGCTACGAAACCCAAGAAGTCGTCCAAACGTCAGGTGACTGTGGTCCGCCCCGACCTTGAGGCGATCCGTGTGGCTACTCTCGACCCGTCGAATCCGATGTATTTCCCGAAACTGATGAAGAAATTCAACCGTAACGATACCACGATGACGGCTGAGGAGTTTCGTCATCTTTATCTCGGATATATGTTTCAGGAAGACTATGATCCATATCGCGAATCCCCTTATGCGAGTGTGACCGACAGCTACCGGAATAAGACTTCTCATACTAAGGAGGAAATCGACACCATACGTAAATATGCGGAGTTGACCTTGCAGGATAATCCTTTCGATCTCCGGCAGATGTCTTTCCTCGTGCATGTCCTTAAGGAACGCCGCAAGGACATGAGCGCAAAGATCTGGGAATACCGTCTCGAGCATCTGCTTGGTGCCATAAAGAGCACCGGGACCGGTGAGAATGAAGAAAACGCATGGTTTGTCATATATCCGGCGCATGAATACGATATGGTTCAGCTTATGGGTTATCACGCGGTTGATGCCGATTTCATCGAGCCAGGCTATGATTATCTCGTCGTGGAGCCGGAAGAGGAGACCCTGAAGCGTCTGCGCGATAAAGTCCAGAAAGGTTTCTACTTCGATGTCCGCCAGATCCATGAGCAATACGAACTTAAGCATCCCGAGGATGCGGATGATGAGGAAGCTGTAGAAGAGACAACGACGGTGGTGGAGGAAGAGGATCCCGACGACATCCCTGCCGAAGAGGAAGATCCTGACGATATTCCTGCCGAGGAAGAGGATCCTGACGATATCCCTGCAGAAGAATAGCTGTGGATAGGGCGTGTTCAAGCGCTCCCTGGGCGGCCATATAACGGATTTTATAGATTTTTTATAATCTAACCTATGTTGGCTATTGTTCTATTAATAGATTAAATTAAGGAAATTATGGAAAATAAAGAAACAATCGATAATGGCAAGTTTGTTGCCTTCGCATACACTGTAAAGGACGCTGATACAGGCGAACTATTATTTGAAGCAAAACCATCGGCTCCCGACGTGATGGTATATGGAGTAAGCCAGGAAGTCATCCCCGGTCTCGTGGCTACGATCAAGGGTCTCGGTAAAGGCGATCGTTTTTCAGTTACTCTGCCTCCTGAAGTGGCTTTTGGCCCGAGGGTTGAGGAATATGTGCAGCAGGTGCCGGTAGAGGCCTTTATGCGCGATGGCAAGATGGCTGTGGAGGTGAAGGAAGGCAGCGTCCTTGATATGATGACAAATACCGGCGACATAGTCTCCGGACGTGTCGTGAAGGTGACTCCCGAGATTGTGGAGATGGACTTCAACCATCCTTTCGCCGGAAAGACCGTAGATTTCGAAGGTGAGATCGTCGAGGTGCGCGACGCTACCGAGGAGGAGCTTCATCCTAAGCACGCCTGCGGCTGCGGTTGCTCCCACCATGGAGGTTGCGACGAAGGCTGCGACTGCTCAGGCAGGGAAGATGGTAAGGAAAGCTGTGGATGCAGCGATGGCTGTGGTTGTCATTGATAATGATGGCTAAATCAGAAATACCCGAAGAAATACTGCGCGTAAAGCAGCGTTTGTCGATAATAGGCGATTCTCCCGCTCTCATTGAGGCTATCAAGAGAGCGGTGACGGTCGCCCCTATCGATTTGTCTGTGCTCGTCACAGGTCCTTCCGGATCAGGAAAGGAATTTTTCCCCAAGATAATCCATCAGTTCGGCGCTCGTAAGCACAAGAAGTACATAGCCGTCAATTGCGGCGCTATTCCGGAAGGTACCATCGACAGCGAGCTCTTCGGTCATGAGAAAGGATCTTTCACAGGTGCCGTATCGTCTCGTAAGGGATATTTCGAAGAGGCGGATGGTGGCACCATCTTTCTTGACGAGGTTGCCGAGCTCCCCTTGACCACCCAGGCGCGCCTCCTGCGCGTTCTGGAGACCGGTGAATTCCTGAAGGTGGGAAGCAGTACCGTCCAGACCACGGATATCCGTGTCGTGGCGGCTACTAATGTCGACCTTATTCGCGCAGTTGCCGAGGGACGCTTCCGTGAAGACCTCTATTATCGTCTTTCTACGGTAGTTATCAATGTTCCGCCGCTCCATGAGAGGGGAGAGGACATCATCCTGCTTGCCCGTAAGTTTGCTGCCGATTTCGCCGAGAAATACATGACCAAGCCGATTTCATTCAGCGAGGAGGCCAAGCGTGCGATGATGCTGTATAATTGGCCAGGCAATGTGCGGCAGTTGAAGAATATAATCGATCAGCTTGCTCTGTTCGAGGCCGGTACTGAGATTTCACGGCGTCAGATGCTGGAGGCATTGCCCATCAATCGGGATTCTCAATCCACACCGATGCTCGCTCCTAATGACGATTCTTCTGAATTGGAGCGAAAGATGATCTTCCAGATGCTTTTTTCCATGCGTGATGAGATCGAGCAGCTTAAGAAGAAGCTCAACGGCGATTCTGCCGATTCCGATCGTCCGGTCCACGATATTCGTGCCCTTATGGCCCCTGAACATACTTCCGGTGACTTGACAGGTAATCCACTCGACCTTTCCGAACGCAGGGTCATAGAGGAGACCCTGGCACGCCATGACGGCAATAAGAAACAGGCTGCCGAGGAACTCCATATATCCCTCCGCACCCTCTACCGGAAGATGCAGGACCTTGGCATTTCCTCCTGACAATCCTTGATGTTTAACACTTAATGCTTATTGTTTAATACTTAATACTTAACCCTTAACCCTTACCCCTTATTTGAAACGTCTACTTTCATATATCTCATTCGCGGTGTCGGCGGTCATTCTGCTGGCCGGATGCACTATTAGCTACAAGTTTAATGGCTCGGCGCTCAACTACGATATCTACAAGACCATACATGTTGGCGAATTTCCGATCAGGGCTGCCCTTGTCTATGCTCCGCTACAGCAGACTTTTGAGAATAAGCTCCTCAATACGATAACACGACAGACTCGTCTGCAGGAAGTCTCGGGTACTTCTGATCTTGAGATGACAGGTGAGATTACAGGATATTCCCTCTCGCCGCAGGCTGTCGGCACGGATGCCTACGCTACGGAGACCCGGCTTACGATTACGGTGAAGGTAAAATATACCGATCATGTAAACTCGGCCAATGATGTCGACCAGACCTTCTCGGCCTACCGGCAATTTGATAGCTCTCTGATGCTTACTGATGTGCAGGACGGCCTTTGCGAGGAGATATGCGACGAACTGGTGGAACTCATCTTCAACGCTACCCTCGGCAATTGGTAGCTCATGTAGAGACGCACAGCTCGTGCGTCCGGTGCCATAAAAGCGTGCGTTTTAGAGTTAACTTTTTTAGAGATTATTAAATCCAAAGCAATGACAGAAGAAAAGACCGATATAGTTCGATTTCCATACTACATTATACCCGACATAGAGGCTTTGGCTTCCGAACGAAATCCGGAATTGCTCCGGCTTCATCGGCGGAGGATAGCTGCATGTATTGGTGATCCGGATGCAAGCCGTGCCATATTAGGTGAGGCTTCGGAGGATTTTTTGGATTTCTACGGCTCGTCGGAACTCCCCTCGCTTTCTACATCTGATACCATCGATTCTTTTCTTGAAAAATTCGGATCTCAGGATATGAAGGTCAGTCAGGTTTCCCCTGCTGTGGATGACTTGGTCATCCCGGTCGCACCTCCGGCTCTCGACTATGCCGCGATGCTTGAGATGGAGAATCCTGGCGACGGCCTTGCAGATGTCCCTGCCGACGAGACTTTGGGGGCTATCGATGCTTTCCTTAAGCTCCAGCCTGCCCCGCGCTTGAAACCGAAAAAAGAGCCGAAAGAGGCCGAAAAACCATCTCTGACCGAAAGTTTTGCCAAAATTTTGATAAAAAACGGCAATTATTCGCGTGCTCTTGAAATTATTACCGAAATAAGTTTGAATAATCCAGAAAAAAGTATTTACTTTGCAGACCAAATACGATTCCTTAAGAAAGTCATTTCTCTGGAGTCGTTAAAATCGTGTTAATATAAATCAACGCGGACACGGTCTGTTGGCCGTCGACGCCCTAAATTCATCTACATACAATGTACATCTTTCTCAGCATTCTCATCGTGATCGCAGCTCTGCTGCTTATCGGCGCTGTCCTTATCCAGAAGTCAAAGGGTGGCGGTCTTGCCTCTGACTATAGCCAGGGCAACCAGTATATGGGCTATCGTAAGACAACCGATTTCATCGAGAAGGCGACTTGGAGCCTCGCTATCTTCATCTGCCTCATCAGCATCTGTGCTTCATTCGCGATTAAAACTCCCGTGACACGCAGCGGCATGGCTCCTGCGCCTGCAGCTACTACTGCTCCCGCTCCGGCTCCCACGACGGCAGCCCCTGCTCCAGCTGCAGCCCCTGCGGCTGAAACTCCCGCCGCCGAAACCCCTGCTGCTCCTGCTGCAGAAGCTCCCGCTAAGTAATAAGCAGGCAGTCTTTCAGCGTAGCTCATGGAAGGGCGGCTTCCAACCGGTCAGGACAAGAAATAGGAAACTATAGCCGGAGCTGCCCAAGCAAAAAAAATTAAAAGCCGAAATCCTTGAGGATTCCGGCTTTAATCATTGCTCAATGTTCAATGATCATTACTTATTGTTCATTACTTATTGTTCATTACTCAATGTTCATTACTTATTGTTCATTACTCAATGTTCATTACTCAATGTTCATTACTCAATATCACCCCCAGCGTCTCCTCTCTATCCCTCTCAAGCTGCTTCCTTAATTCCTCGATGGAAGAAAATTTCCTCTCATCCCTTATCCTTGCCACCCATTCAAGCCTGACATCCTTTCCGTACAAGTCAGTCTGACTCCCTATGATATGCGCCTCTACGCTCAGATGCTTTGATTCCTTCTCAGTACCCTCGAAAGTAGGTCTGTATCCTATATTCACCATGGCAGGATAGCCAACAGGGCTTCCTTCGATGAAGGCCATGGCTGCATATACTCCAGTAGAAGGCACTACTGACTGGGATGGCACCTGAAGGTTGGCGGTAGGAAATCCTATTTCATGACCGACATGGAATCCCGGTGCCACACGTCCCTCAAGTTCCGGACGGTGTCCTAAGAGCGATATGGCCCTATCAATATTTCCGGATTTGACCGCTTTTCTTACGGCGCTGCTGCTCACTCCCTCCTCTTCAGGAGCTGAAACCACCTCTATTCCTATCGCTTCCCCCATAGTCTTATAGTCGGCGATGCTCATATCTATGCCGTCGCATCCGAATGTGTTGTCATATCCGGCTACGAGAAGACGTACTCCATATTTCCTGTGGATATGGACCAGCCAGTCGTAGGCGCGCATATTGCGTAGCTGTTCCGTAAAAGGAAGGATTAGCGGCTCCACACCCTCCTGACGTATCAGCTCTGCTTTACGCGTGGTAGAGGTTAGGTTTCCGGGTGCTCGTTCCGGTGCTACGAGCTCAAGCGGATGACGGTCGAAACTGATCGCCACCGGTTGCAGGCCCCGCATCTCGGCCTCTCGCTTAAGTGTCTCAAGCACTACCCGATGCCCCCTATGTATTCCATCAAACGTCCCGATCGTCACCGCCTTCTCCATATTCTTCTCTTAACCCTTAACTCTTAACCCTTAACTCTTAACCCTTAATTCCTTGCTTCTAAAAGTGCACCGCAAATAGCCATCATATCGTCATTCTCGCTCTTTCCTACGCGGAATGCGTGTGCCCCTGCATCGGCAGCCGCGCGGCAGTTCTTCTCCGAGTCATCCAGCATAAGTGTCTCTGAGGGATTAAGGCCATACCGGCGCATCAGCGTCTCAAAGATCTTCACGTTAGGCTTGCACATCAATTCCTGATACGATACCACTATACCGTCGAAATAATCGTTTACAGTGCCACCTTCCTGACGGAAAGCACGGTCGATCCAGCTGTTATACATCACGGGATTCGTATTGCTCAGCATGAAGATGCGGTATCCGGCCATCCTCATCCGGCGCAGCATCTCAAGCCGTTTGGCAGGAAGGTCCACTAAGAATTCGTTGATGGCTGTAGTGATCTCTTTATCTGTAACGCCGGGATTCATCTGAGAGCGCATGATGTCGAAAAATTCCCCTGCAGGTGTCTCTCCTGTCTCGAGTCCGAGGAATGGAGCCTTCTGTCCGTAGAGTCCCAGCATTTCATCGGCTCCTTCGAATCCTAATTTTTCCAATGCTCTCACCGCTCGGTCCCTGTCCAGATTAATCACCACACCCCCGAGATCAAATATCACATTCTTGATATTGTATATCCACTCAATCATCTTCCTGATATTTCTTTATTTATCTAATGTCTTCGTCTGTCATGTAGGGCCGCGCAGCCTATCATAATCCATACTGCGCAGCCAATTCTCAATTCTCCATTCTTAATTACATAAAAAGGAATCGGTGCAGACCCCCCATTGGGAATGCACCGATTGTCTTTTAGACGTCTCTCATTTATTGTGAGATACGTACTCTGCTTCTGTGTTGTGATTACTTGCCAGCCTCAGCCTCAGCGGGAGCAGCCTCAGCGGGAGCCTCTTCTACAACAGCTGCGCCTTCTGCAACTTCAGCTGCCGGAGCATTGTTGGTGTCTGTGTCGTTAGTAACTACTTCTTCTACAACAGCTGCGCCTTCTTCTACTACGGGGCAGTCATTTTCAGAGGTCTGCTTGTTGCCGCAAGATACGAGTGCTACGCTGAATACAACAGCGAGAGCGAGAACGATTTTCTTCATTTCCTTTTAAATTTAAAATAATAAAACATGTTTTGCTTTCAAAAACGATGCAAAGTTAATACTTATTTTCGAATCCACCAAATTTTCTTCAAAAAATTTAATGCATTAACGCTAAAAACTATGGTTTTTAACACTTTTTCCCCTTTCCCCAAGAATCTTTAATCTTTTATATTTTATTTCTAATCTTTAATAATTAATCTTTTATCTTTAAAATAGTATTGCCCTGCATTCTTCGTGACACTCCCATACTGTGCCCCACGCGTAGGACACACATGATAGCAGGCGCAGCAGCTCGTGCAGTCAGTCCCCCATATCGGCCTGCCATTCGTAATGGCGATGTTCCCCACCGGACAGCCCCGTTCACACTTACCGCATCCGATGCATGCATCGGTATAATGCCATTTCTTTGTATTGACTCCCCATCTCTTGAAAAGGGGATAGACGATTGAGGTCTTTACCCTTGGCCACGGCCCTAAATGCACGTCGTCCTCCCATATGCCATCGTTGATCCGCGAAGCTATTTCCTCAATCCGTCTCACAGCCTCCGAAAGCTTCCGCTCCTCCACATCTTTCGGATCCGTCCCGAATCCCGGAAGCAGAACATAAACGTTCGGCATGATGAGGCTCCACGCGCCTGCAAGCTTAATGCCGCGCTTTGCAAGCCCCTTACGCAGCATTTCCACGGCCATCCCCGTCTCGTCTCCGCACGTCGCCACGCACCATACCGCTATCTGATGCTCATTGACGTACTGCACGAACTTCTCCGGCAATCTCTCGATAAAATCCATCACGACCGGTGGCACTCCCCATGCATATACGGGAAAGACAAAACCTATAGATGTGTATTTGGATTTCCCTGCGGATTCATCCGCAGAAAGATCAATCCTTTCATTATAAGGATCCAGTGCGGGAATAAACCGTACCTCGTTCCCCGTAAGCGATCCGATACGTATTGCCGCATATCTCGAATTCCTCGTCCCCGAAAAATAATATATCATATTTCTTTCAATTGTCACTGTTTGTTTAGGTGCCCGGGCCTTGGGCTCGGTTTCCCCCTACGGTAAAGCGGCAGTCCCACCAGATAAAACGCTACCGCTTGCAGCAGCAGTCCGATTCCTGCAGCATACAGCATCCATATGCAGAAAACCGTACAGCAGACCCCAATTGTAAGTCCATAGGCATATCCTCTCTTCGCATGTTCTGTAAGTAATCCGCACTTATAATCCATTCGAGCCATCTTCACGAGAAAAAGTCCGCTGAAGAGATATGCGGGGAGCACCATCAGTCCCGTGATATTGAGAGCGTAGAGATACACGTCTTCCGCCATCACCACTAAAAAAAGAAAACATTGCATGATGACGCTCGAAGCCAGCAGTGCCGGCTGCAAGGAGTCGCTTCCGTCTTTCTTGAGAAGAAACTTAGGAAATATTCCGTGATGTGCTGCCGAATAAGGTTGCTCGGCAGTTACAATAGTCCAGGCAAACCAGCCGCCGGTAATCGAGATGATCACAGCGATTATCACGAGCCAGTAAGCCCATTCTCCGCAGATACTGCGCAAAGCGTACGCCACTGAAGGATCCTCCAGACCTGCAAGCTCAGCCCGAGACATGATACCGAAGCAGAACACCGACACAAGCACATAGAGTATCCAGGCGGCCAGAAAACCTAACACACCGGCCTTCCCGACATCGCTCTGCCTGCGCGCGCGTCCCGACATGACGACTGCCCCCTCTATGCCGATGAAGCACCATAGTGTCACGAGCATCGTGCTCTTTACCTGACTCGTGATTCCTCCGATTCCTGTCCCAAGACACCATATGTCGGCCGTCAGAGTCTCATACTTGATGTTGAGTGCCAGGAGTATGATGATTAGTGCAATGACGCTGAGTTTCAGTGTGGCAGCCGCGGTAGCTATGATGGAAGAGGTGCGCATGCCCGAGCTGATGAGGAAATACATCACCCATATCAGGGCAGAGCAGAAGAGTATCGTCGGAAGTCCGTGATTGAGCAGGGTAGGGAAGAACGCTCCGAATGTATCGTTGAGCATCACTGCATACGCCACGTTCGCAAAACAGGCGCAAAGCCAATAGCCCCACGCCACGAAGAAACCGGTGAATCGTCCGAAGCCTTTCTCCGCATAGAGATATATCCCCTCGTTGAGTTCCGGATGGCGGTCGCTCAGCATCTTGAAGGTAGACACAAGCATAAGCATACCCGTCGCGGTGATGCCCCAGCCTATCATCACTGCTCCAAGGCCGGCTCCCGCCGCCATGTTCTGCGGTATATTGAATATTCCGCTACCCACCATCATCCCGAATACAAGGGCCACCAATCCCGTGAGCCCCAACTTATTCTTATCGACAAAGACTTTCTCCTGTTCCATGCCGCAAAATTACAAAAAAAACTCCATTTATAAAAAAATTCTCCCGCCCATCACCAACTCCACTCCGGTGCGTAACGGATCTGTCGGGAGTGAAACCACGTAAGAAAAATGATGGGAGCGACCATCATATAGTCGCTCCCATCCCGTAGGAATTGTCACTCTGCCGGTGCCGGCAGTCCGTGTAGCTTATTTGTTTATCATGACCTTCTTTCCGTCAATCACATATACCCCGGCAGGAAGATGGTCTACGGTAGCGTTGACGGGTACACCCTGGAGATTGTAGATCACACCCTCTTTGTCGGCTTCTATGGCGCATACGCCTGAGGAATGGTCGATTGTGTATTTTATGCTGATCGGTGCGCTGGCCTTGCCTGTACCGGTTTTCACAAAGTCTTCGTCACCGAACATACCCTGTGATACGGTCAGCATATAATTCCCGCTCTGGCTGGGTGTGCTGCCGAAGGTCACGGCAAAACCTCCATCTACAGCCTTGAACTCGGCGGTCTCGACATAGCTGTTGTCTACGCCTGCGAGTGTCGCCGACGCGCCCTTGACTGCTTCCACTCCCTCTGCGAATTTTAGTGTGATGGTGGAGATTTCCTTACCGGTTTTATATGTTCCCTCCTCTGGGTCGATCGCTAACGGCTCCAGGATAAATGTATCGTAGTCTGCTCCGTCTATAAGCTCGAAGCTTATCTTGATTTCGTCGTTGCTGCGGCCGTACTTGGGATTCTGTGCCCACACCTCGTTGCCGAAGGCTCCCTTGGGAATAGTGATGGTGTACTTTCCGTTATAGGAGGGTTCCTTGCCGAATGAAACGGAGAAATAACTGTAGTTTGCATTCAAGCCGTTGGTCTTGCGCAGACGCCCCTTGGCGCTGAAGTTTCCGTTGTCTTCCTTGAGGGTGACCTCAATTTCTGATCCTTCCGCTGTGACGAGATTCTTCTCCTCGCATACGAAGAAGATCGACTCAAGCGATTTCTCTGCGGAAATCTGTCCGTCGGCGTTGGGCCTGGGTGAGCTGATGGCAAGCTGAAGGTCGTATTCTACCGGTGTGTCTGATGCTGCTCCGTCTATGGTCCATGTGAAGGTCAGTTCATTCGGCAGGTCTTCCGGATAAGATTCCTCATCGTTGAATGCGCATAACGCATACTTGGCGATGCTTAGGGTGTATGTGCCTGCGGCTGTCTGAGACTCGGGTGTGTATATACGGAAGAGATTCGCATCCTCCTCTGAGATTTTCACTCCGTCGATAGGGGTGCCGTTGTAGCTGAGCACTATGTCCGACTTAGAGTTTATGTCTACCACCGTTATGTTGGGGAAATACAGATATATGTTCTGCAGCTCTTCTACGCTTCCCACAGCCGGGTCTGTCTGGCAGGTCCAGTCGATGCCTTCCGCACCCTGATTCCCTATTTTATAGGTAAGCACGATGTCGGTGGGATTATCTTCCATCCATTCGTAGTTGTCGGCGTATCCGGCCAGTGAACCTGCAGGAATATTGATGGTGTACGTGCCGGGATCGGTCTGTTCGGCTCCGAATACGAATGCAAGCTTGTTATCGTCTTCTACTGATACATCCACGCCGCGCACGCGGCTGCCGTCGGCACGCTGCACGGTGAGATCGTCGGAGGAATTGATTTCGATCTCATCCAGATTCGGGAAGGTCATGGTGACAAACTGCAGGATCGACACTGATCCCTCAGCCGGATCAACCGTATAGGAGAAATCATGGTCGGCTGCAAAGGCAGTCGTGGCTAATGCCAATGTCGCGAAAGATGTAATTAATTTATTCATATTTCTATAATTAGGTGTTTAGCTATAGATATAGTAATATTGTCAGCGCACTGCTGCCTTCACGGAGGCATGCGTTTGGGCTGTCGAAAGTGTGATGAAGTAGATGCCGGGCGGTATCTGATATGGCAAGACTTCTTGCCCGTGGCTGATACCCCTGTGCGAACCTATCAGGCTGCCTGCTACGTCATATATGTCAAGACGATACTCCTTACCGGCAGCAATCCTCACTCTGACACCTTCACGTGTGGCGCCAAGTATGCATGATGTTTCGTCCTGACGGATATCGCTTACGCCTCCCGTCGGATGCTCTCCTACACGCAGCGCATCCGTGTTCTGGACTTCTCCTGTCGTGGTGTCAAGTACGTATGCCACCACTCGCGCCTCCGCCGGATTGGAAAGAAGCTCGGGTACCTCGGCCTGCCATCTCACTTCATAGTCTTTCCCTGTTTCCATCGATGTCGGGAGGGAGCCTTCTATGCCATCGAAAGCGCCTTCAGTGGTCAGCGTCACGTCTTCATAATACATCAGTTCAGGGTGGATGCTGGAAGGCAGATAATAGTATGGTCCGTATGACGGCTGATTGCAGTTGTTGCTCTGAATGAATTCCGGATTGGTGGGATCATGGTAGTCTCCGGTCAAGACATATCCCAGACGATAACGTCCGTCGCTATTGTCGATCGTCTCGTTAACACTCACATGTGCTGTAATTTCGAGCGTGCGTCCCTGAGGAGCGGGAATCTCGTCGATTCGTATGGCAAACGAAGTGGGCTGCTCGTAGTATTGGCTGAATTTATTCGTATTCGGGCCTGCTGAACCCTTTATGCGGTTGAGCATCATGTAGGGCACGGCATACCAGTCGAGTTTATCCCAGTATGCCTGATTGCCGAGCGCGTCCCTGACATGGGTGTTCAGGGAGACTACCCTGTCTCCGTATAGCTCCATAAGCCGGTCTACGGCGATGTCTCCGGCGGGGCAGTTGACACACCACATCCCGGTACCTCTGTCTACGAGAAATTTGCGCATGAAGGGATCGCCGGATGAGCCGGCGGTGAATGCTTCTTCTGTAGACACCTCGTCTGTAAACTCACCTACCTGCACGTCCCACATAGCCAGCAGATAGCCTTCGCTGCTTGTGCATACGAAACGCAGCGATACTTCCTTTCCCTCGACCGGGGTAAGCGGTATATTATGGGCCGTGGCCGAATATGACTCAGCCTCGACCTCGGCTAAGGTTACGGGATTGCTTCCGTCTGTCGGTACTGCCTCCACACGGTAGCTCTCAGGAAAATGCCTGTAGACTGACTGTGCCTTCCAGATGAGCCTGTGTCCATTTTCGATTTTCAGCGGGGGAAGGGTGAGCGTGTTCTCGCAGTTGCCCTCTCCGGCGGTATAAGTGGGAGTCACGGCTACATAGCCAAGGTTGTAGAGGCGGTCTACTGTCCATCCCTTCTCCGTGTATCCACGCTTGTAGGCCGACTTTTTGGGGAGCAGCCCATTGGTGTTGGCCGTCTCCACGTCTTTGGGCAGCTTGCCGCTCGAAAGATTAAGGGTATATGCGGGGGGGGCTGATTCCGCATGCATCGGTAGACCTGATATTACGGCTACCGATGCTGCAATCATATAGTATATTAAAGATTTTGGAATCTTCATTTTACGACGATCTTATAGCTCTCGTTGTCTGCCTTGACCACATAGACCCCGGCGTTGACTTCGGTCACCTTGTCGGTCCCTACCAGACGTCCGTTCAGGTCATAGACAGCGACATTCTCGGCGTTCAGCACCTCGATGCGTCCCGGAGTCGCTATCACAAGACCCTTGTTGGGTGAGCCGGCGATCTCGGGAATGCCGTTAAAGCCGCCATCCACCTGGATGATGAAGGGATAATACTGATATTCACCGATAGCCGGATTTAGATCCGATGCCACGCCTGCTATTGTTTTGCCGTCAGCAGATATTTTGCTGATGCCGTTGATTGTGAGGCTGCTTTTGATGCCGTAAGCTTCTTTCACCGGTTTCACTTCAGAACCTTCGATCACATCGCCGTTTCCGGTAAAGATTAGCTGGTCTCCTATACCGGCGGAGAAGAAGCTCACTCCCTTGTCATTATACCATGTGTCGGTAATGTAATTGTAGATGACGGCATTGTTGGTCAAGACTCCGTCATGGTCCTCGGTGACATTGGTTACGTAGCTGCGGGCTCCGTAGAAATTGCCGTTACCGTCGCAGTTGGTGAAGAAGCCGTTCATCATGCTTTCCTCTCCTCTGATGCCGTCGAAGTATCCGTTGATCAACTCCCTCTCATCCCAGATGATGTTGGGATCGTTGATGTCATCGGTCCATGTCTGCCTGCCGTTTTCATCTACTCCGGTATAGTACTTGCCTTTATATTCAAGACAGTCCTTGAAAGTCGTGATCTCGTCAAACATTACAAGCTCACCTTCCACAAGGAGTGCGTTAAGGTTGCTTCCGAAGGCTGCAAAGACCTGGCCGCCTATCACCTTGCCGTCCGGAGTCTGGGTCATAGGATAGAATCCTTGATGGTCCGGCAGTTTGATGTCCTTGTAGGTCTTCAGTTCATAGGTGCCGTCCTCCTGCAGGAACCATTGGCAGGGAATATATTGTCCGCGTGAAGCTCCGTCGCCTGTGGCTGAAGCTAACTTAAGATATTGGTATCCTGCTATTATTTTTCCGTCGGGTGTGATGCAGACTGCCTCGGTGGTGTTGACCGCGTCCGGATCGATCGGGAGCTTGTTCCATTCCCCATCCTTGTAGTATGCCGGATATTGGTAGTAATCTGCATAACCGATACTGCCCACCACAATACCGTCGTCTGACACGTCCATGGCGGTCGTGAAGACAGGACGCTGAGATGCCGGTAGACTGGGATCTCCTTTCTCGGTTATATCATACAGCTCCTCGGGATTGCTGGCTCGCCAGATATAGGCAAGGTATTGTTCGTCATCTGTGATGGCGGCAAACTTTCCGTTGTCTGATACTCCCCCTACGATTCCGAGATTGTCAAACACATATACTTTGCTCTCTGCTTTGCCGGTCAGAGACGTGCCTGCAAGTGCCAGGCCTATAAGCAGTAAAAAATTTTTCATATTTGGTTATAGTTTAGGTTTTACGTAAGGTGGGCGTTGTGATGCCTTCTTTGTTACGCTACAAAGTTAAGCAAAATTATTTTTATATGCAAAAGTAAAAGTCATAAAACTGCTGTATGCTCGGTTTTTTAATTAAAATGCTTAACTCTCCCTCGTGGTCAGTTATCCGTTCCCAACCCCTCAGGCTCTTCCATTCTCTGCGTGATTTCCACTCCGCCTTCGTCCTATCCTCTTGCTCTTTGGCTCAAAAACTAAAAAAATTAAATTTTTTGTTGCAAATCCCTTCCATCTTCGTCTTGGGTATAGATGGAAAGAGATTTTATCATATCAGCATTCCGGTCAGTTCGCCGTCGACTCCTGTCGAGGCATTCCGACGACGATGAAGACAGCCTTCAGGAAGCCTTCTGCCGTCTATGGACCCGTCGTGCGGAATTTTCCTCTCAGGGAGAAGCAGAGGGTTTCCTGACGGTGGCTGCCCGCAATGTCTCAATCGACCATCACCGTCGACGACAGATTCATCCCGAAATTGATATCGATACACTCGACCGTCATCATTTTAGCGACGAGGACCCGGATTCCCGCCTCGACCGGATAGCAGAGATAAATCGTCTCATTGATACACATCTTTCCGCAAGAGACCGCGAGATACTGCATCGTCATGACCGTGACGGCTGGGACTTCGAAGACATCGCCGAACACTTCGGCATCTCCCAGGCCAACGCACGAATGATACTATCACGCGCCCGCAAGACCATCCGTACCCTTTACCGAAGCCAAAACAGCTGACGCATCGCATCCCGACACTGCGTATCTTAAAAAAATTATGACTATGGATAAAAAGGAAATATATAAAAGAATCGACCTCTACTTCGAAGCCATGCTTTCACGGCATGAGGAGCGGCAACTTCTGGCTGAGCTTCTTCCGCTCGAAGGCCATGACCGCAGGATCGACGAAGCCCTCGCCGTGATGCTCGCATCCCGTTTTGCTGCGCCCGTGGTGACGCCGGTAAAGAGAAGGCCGATGAAGCTGATCGCAGGTGTGGCGGCCTCTATAGCCGTAGTTGTCGCTGCCTCCCTGATCTTCAATCATCCTCGGGATACTCAGACATTCGCCTATGTATCCGGAATGAAAATTCAGGATCCTGCCGAGATAAACTATATAGTAGCAACCCAGCTCAGCGATATCGGAGAGTCAACCGACCTCTTCTCACAGACTCTTTCCGAAGATTTCGACGATATCCGTGAAGCCTTAAACGACGACGATCTATGAAGTACTGCCTGATTCGACTCATGACGTTTGCCATAATGGTCATATATGCCTTGACATCGGTGACAGCAGATGCCGAAGGCCTGCACATATCCCCTTTCCTACAAGAGGAATTTGCAAAGAATCCCTCCGTGACGATGGTATCCATGTCGGGAAAACAATCTGACTGGAAAGGTCTTACTTCCTACCGCAGCGTATCGGTCTCCGGAGATGACGGGAACGCTGACGCTATCTCCGCAGCTGTAAGGAAAGACGGTGCCAACGCGGAGTTCAAGGAGACTACTTTCAAGGATGGACGGCTCTACTTTGGCTTTTACGGTTTTGGAGGAGAGGGCCGTCACCGGAAATACGTATTTTTCCTCGACCTCCGTCCCAAAGGAAAGTCAAAAACAACCCTGATACGCATTGAAGGAGACTGGTCTCCCGACGAGATAAAACAGATGATCACCAAAAAAATCACCAAATAATCAACCCAATATCATATAAAAATGAAAAAATTCATTCTCTACCTGTTTTTCCTCAGTCTTATCCCTGTCGCAAAAGCTCAGACATCTCCTGAACCTCCCGACACCGTGAAAATCATAGACAATCCGAAGAAGGTCACAGTTTCCCGAGATGGCGGTACGACGGTTATCGAAGTCGAAAAAGAAATGGAATATGGAAAAGACACCTTCTCTTACAATGTCACGGTAGAGGAAGCCGATGATTCCGAATCGTTCTTCGATTTCGAGGTTCCGTTCGGATTAGGAAAAGACAAGGATAGCCACAAGGACCGCTCACGTCTCAAGACATCGTTTTTTTTCCTCGGCCATGGTTACATAGGTCAGAGATTCAATTATTTCGATAAAGGTAATGTCAAGAATTCAATTGAGATTGGATTTCGGGAGGTTGCGGGCATTGAATGGAGTAGAGGAGCATATTCTTTTTCTACAGGAATCGGTTTCGGACATCAGACATATCATGCCCAGGATGGTTTTATATATGCCAAGTCAGGATCACGCCTTGTCCTGATTCCCGTAGCGTCCGGTACGTCGGTTAAGTATACGGGCTTGAATATGTTAAATTTCCAGATTCCCTTGCTGTTCTCCGTAAATATTGGATGTGATGTCAAGTTTACGCTTGGAGGTGTGGCATGTTTCAACACCTATGCTTGGGCACGCACTGATCTTGAAATAGATAAGGTAAGGCACAAGACCACCTACAAAGGTCTTCAGCAGCGTCTATTTACTGCTGACCTGACGGCCTCAATCGGAGTCTGCGACATTCTTGGCGTATACGCTTCCTGGAGTCCTATGACCCTGTTTGATTCTTCCTTTGGTCCCCGTCTGAAATCCTGGTCGCTCGGCGCCACCATAAATTTCTGATTAAGGCATCCGCCCGTCCCGTCCCCCTTCCTGCGTAGCCTCCATTCTTAAGTTTACGTTTAAAAATTATCAAATCATGAAATCCCTCATACTTACCTTCCTCCTCTTTGTATTCCTTTGCATGAAAGCTGAATCCCCCGATACACTTATGTCTGTGACTAATCCTTCAGATGTGGTCATAACCGAATCTCCTCAAGGCACCCGTGTTTCCGTCTCCGGCGGACAGGAGTCTATCCTGATCGAATACCCCGATGGAGCTAATGTCAAAACCTCCCGATCTACGTCAAGATCCATTTTCAATATCCCCGGTTTCCCCTGTGGTCGGCGCAGTGATAAGTGCGGCTGTGGCGCAGATGGTTGGGCTATATCCTCCGACGGTCTCTGTGTCGGACTTACAGATGCCATGGGGCAGACCGGTGGCGGTGGCTTGCAGTGGTCAAAATCTTTTGAGATCAACTGGCTGAGCTGCCTCAACGTAGGATATGAATTCTCCCGCTCCAGAATCTACCTCGGCCTTGGTTTAGACTGGCGCAACTATAAGGCTACGGCATTTGGTCGCTGGCTGCAGCCGGATGGCGATGGGGGAGTGGAGTGGGGGACCGCTCCGGAGGGAGCTTACGTCAGGGCTACCCAACTGAAGGTCTTCAGCCTTCAGCTGCCTTTGATGTATACGTGGAGCATCCCTAAGACTTACTTGAAATGGCGTATGGGTCCCATCCTCAACTTCAATACTTATGCTTCCCTCAAGGGAATTTATGACGATTCCGACGGCAACCGGTGCGAATATTTCACTAAAGACTTTGATCGACGTCATGTTACAGTCGACTTTTTCGCTTCTCTTTCCTACCACAGTGCCTTGGGTGTCTATGTTCGCTATTCACCCATGAAAGTGCTCAAGGACTCTTCCCCCATCAACTTCACTCCCTTCTCCGTAGGCTTCACATTCCTTCTGTAGCCTTTGCCTCAGCGAGTCCCTTATCCCTTTGCAGGAGATTTTATGCCGCTGTTTTTTGCTTGTGTTGAGGTTTTTTCATAATTTTGTAGGCGATTTCCTATAACCCTTAAGTTATCCTACTGTTATGTTGAGGAATTTTTTTGTATCCTTTTTGCTTTCAACATTTGCACTGTCTCTGTCAGCTGCTGAGCAACGATCAGTGACGTTTACTTATGCTAATGACGATCTTTTGTACTGGGGCAAGTCTAAGTCTGAAATCTATGATATTGCCATTCGTATCGACGATCCTGCTCTTGTAGGGAAGAAGATCACCGGCATCCGTGCCTTGATAAATGCCTATGAAGGAGTAGAGTCCACTTCCTTGTGGCTTTCAAAGGAACTCACTTTGGAGAAAGTCGGCAATGTTAAGGTGACCGTACCCGATACTTATAGCAGCGACGTGGTTCCAGAGAAGGTTGTTCTCCCTGCCTACGAAAATCATCCGTTCGGTCAGTTGTCGGTTGAGCTTGAGACCCCTTATGAAATCACGTCAGACGGTATCTATGTAGGCTACAGTCTGACGGTTCCTGCTGTTGATAAGGGCGTTTCCCTGACCGACGGTCAGAAATTTCCTGTTATTATTTCTCCAAGCGACAATCCGAAGTCGCTCTATGTCCGTGCGTCAAGGGATTTCCTGAAGTGGTTGCCTTATAACGACCGACTTGAGGCTGCCGCAGCGATTTATGTGACTTTGGAGGGTGATCTTGCCGAATATAGTGTTGGCATTAAGGAAGTTTCAGACGCTATAGTTGCCGCTGACAATGATTTTTCAGTTGATGCTAAATTGACTAATTTCGGGGCTGTTAGTGTTTCTTCGGTCGGCTACACTTATTCGATAGCCGGAAAGACACTTCAAGGCAGCCTTGACTTCCCTGATCCCATTGTCCCTGACCTATCCGGAGAGACTTCGGTTTCGTTCCCGATTGAGAGAGTTTCCGAATTGGGTGATTTCGACCTTCACATCACCATCGATAAGGTCAACGGCGAGAAGAATGACAATAAGCTTGCTTCTGCATCCTGCTCGGTTTCGGTACTTCCTTTCGTGCCTGTACATAGGCCTCTTGTTGAGGAGTTCACCGGGACTTGGTGCGGATGGTGTCCCAGAGGGTATATTGCGCTCGAATTATTGAACGAGGAGTTTGGCGATGATGTCGTGCTGGCTGCATATCACGACAATGATCCTATGCAAGCTCAGGATTTCCCGCTTAATCCTGATGACATTGGATTCCCTTCCGCTACTCTCAATCGTGGAGCTGCCGAAGATCCCTTCTATGGTGTCGGCAACAAGGGTTTCGGTATGAAGGATGAGGTGAAGGCTTCTATTGAGAAGCCTGTCCTTGCCGGGATTGATGTTGAGGCGTTTTGGACCGACGAGGCTAAGACGGAAATTGATGTGACCGCCAAGGCAATATTCCTTGAAGACAAGCATGATGCCGGATATAAGGTCGGTTTCCTTCTCATCAATAATGGTGTTACAGGTTTCGGCACAGGTTGGTTCCAGTCAAATTACTTCGCAGGTCAGCAGGCAAATTATGTCGGCACCGAACTTGAAGTGCTCACTAACTGGCCTAAGACGGTTCCTAATCTTGTCTTCAACGATGTGGTGGTTGATGTGGACGGCCTGATGGGAGTGGAGGGATCTATTCCGGAAAATGTGACATATAACGAACCGTATACGACAAAGTTCAGCTATGATATCGAAGGCAACGAAGTCATTCAGGATAAGGATAAACTCTATGTGGCTGCCTTCATTATCAATCCTGACGGAACTATCCTAAATGCCAATAAGGTCAAGGTGGATGCCGGTACGTCAGTGAAGGCGGTAGACACGGACGCGTTTGAGGTAAGTGCTGAATACTACGATATCTCCGGGGCCCGCGTTCAGTCTCCGAAGACCGGTATGTATCTTAAGGTCGCAAAAATGTCCGACGGCTCCCTCCGCACTGAAAAACTCCTTAAAAACAAGTCCTAACCGCCCGTTCGCGATAATTTAAAACAAACTAAAAATAACTTATGAAAAAAATTCTACTCTCGCTTGCGGCCTTATCCCTTTGCCTGTCCGGCATCGCTGCCCCGTCTTATACGGAAGGGTCGAGAATGACGAAAAGACTTGAAGCCCGTAACTTCGTAACGCCCGAGAAAGTGAAGACACCATCGTCTCTCAGGAAAATCGCCCCCGGGCTCGGCTCAATGACTGATATCATCACTTCGGTGGAAGGCGAAAAGGTGGATGTGACTGTCACCACAAGCGGCATCACGATGTCTGGCTTTGGACTTATGGAGTTTGAGGATCAGATGCTTGCCTCGCATATGGTCTATGGTGCGGACAACGAGGTATATATCTATGAGATGTTTACGTATCTCCCCACTCAATCATATGTCAAAGGAGTAAAGGATGGCGATAAAATTATTGTCGACCTGCCGCAGGCTATTTATTATGACGATGATCCTGATTTAGGACTTCCGGAGGCCTACTATCTCACCGTCCTTTCGATGCGGGAAGATGGTTGGTACTGGCCTGAGGAAAAGTCTACTCTTACTCTGACCATTGATGCCTATGGCGACATGAATGCCGAAGGTCTTAGTCCGGATGTCATTTTAGGTGTCGCTGACAGTGAGGATGGCACATGGATTGGCCTTGGAGCCTGGGATGTATCTATCTCCGAATTTACAGACTCTCCGGTGAGTGTGCCCGATGGCATTCAGGTTTCCGAAGATTACTGGACTTCCGTCGGAGATGGTTACGGCTGGCAGGTGAACTTCGCTGAAAGTGGAACCGATGTCTGGTTTCAGGGCCTTTCCGATAGGATTCCGCAGGCTTGGATAAAAGGCACCGTGGCTACGGAGGATGGCGAAACCGTGGTTTCGATTGCACAGGATCAGTATGTTGGAGACTTCATGGGTTATCATATCTTCACCAAATGTGTTGAAATGACCGTCGATGACAAAGGCAACATCTTCTATGAGAATCTGATGGATCCTTCTTATGAGTTCAAACTTGTCTGGGATCGAGATAAGAATACTATGGTTGCCAAGGATAAGGACGTGGTGTTGCTGTTCAATACATCCAAAAAGGACATCTATTTCATCAATGACCTTATCGATATGAACCTCATACGCCAGGAATCGTATGAAGGAGTGCCGCGCGATCCAGCCGCGTTGGATTTTGAAGATGTGATGGCCGAGGAAGGTTATTCCATATTCTCATTCGATCTTCCTGGAATGTCTATCGACGGCAACTATCTTCTGATCGATGATCTGGCTTATGTGGTCTATGTCGACGGAGAGGAATGGACTTTTGATGCTGAGGAATATGATATGGAGGATTCTCTTGTGGAGATTCCCTGGACTTTTGACGGCAACTGGATCATCAGGGGATTCGAGTCTACGGAGCATAAGATCGCGTTCTTTGTAGAAGGCATCACTACTCTTGGCGTGCAGTCAATCTACCGCCATGGCGGCAATGAGACCCGAAGCGAAATCGTGACGATCAATGTCGATGAGATCGAAGCGGTCGAAGGTATTTCTGCCGATAGAAAAGTGTCAAAGGTGACATACTATGACATTGCCGGCCGGGAAGTTCAGGTTCCCGAAAAAGGCACATTCCTGAAGGTCTCGAAGATGTCAGACGGCTCCATCCTCACTGAAAAGCTCCTCCGCTGACCGGAGTGCTCGCGCGGAGACGAATCTATTGGTAGGGACGCATGTCTCGTGCGTCCGTCACGTGGCTTGCCACTGCATAGCCAACGACACGAAGAGCAGTCATAATGTAATGACCCCGGGCTAAAGTGCCCGGGGTCATTTGTATATTTTTTAATTCTTAATTTCTTAACTCCTTAACCCTTATTGTTTGATGTTTATTGTTTAATGTTTATTGTTTAATGTTTAATGTTTATTGTTTATTGTTTAATGTTTATTGTTTAATGTTTAATGTTTATTGTTTAATACTTAACCCTTAACTCTTAACCCTTAACCCTTAACCCTTAACCCTTAACTCTTAACTCTTAACTCTTAACCCTTAACTCTTAATCATTAAACCTCAGCTTCTCCCTGAGCGATGCTGCAAAAGTATCATCATGCGGACTAAGGAGATTGACCATATACGGAGCTGTCTTGATCCTCAGCACCGACTTATCCCTCATTGTCACGCTGTAACCGTCTACGCTCAGCCTATATGATCCCGTACGCGAAGTCATATATAGCTGCAGCTCTGAGTGCCCCGCTATGACGATGGGCCGTAGAGTCAGCGAATGGGGCGCCACAGGCGACAGAACCATGCAGTCAAGTCCCGGTTGCAATATCGGACCTCCTACTGAAAGGTTGTAGGCTGTGCTCCCGGTAGCCGTTGACACTATCAGGCCATCGGCGCGGTAGTCTGCTAAGAATAAGCCGTCAAGCTCCACGTTGACGTTGATCATCGAGGCGGTATCTTCCTTGAGCACAGCGATGTCGTTGAGCGCGCAACATACGAAGTCCTCAGGTATACTTTCACCCGAAACCTGTATCACGCGCCTTGGCTGCTTCTTAAGTGTGTTCTTCTCGATTCCGTCAAGCAAAAGTTCCGGTTCATCAAGAGTGAAATATGCAAGGTAGCCCAATGTCCCTGTGTTGATTCCGGCTATTGGCAATTCCGTGCCTCGGAGCCTGCGTGCTGTCCTGATTACCGTCCCGTCGCCTCCGAAACTGATGGCTACGTCGGCGTCAGGAATCCCTGAGAAGACCGGAGGGATGAAATCAGGATTTTCTCCGAATCGCGATAGATATGCCGCGAATTTCTCATGACACAAAAGGCCGAAACCCCGTTTCCGGGCTTCGGCCATGAAGTTCATTATCCCTGTCAGGTTCTGGTCCTGGCGGGATTTCCCATACAGCGCTAATGTCTTGCGTCTCATCATCAAATCAAATTTCCAGCATTCGTTCCCTTTCCTTCATCCCTCATTCATCTTTTATCCAACGTAAAACGTCAAACTACACGTTCAGCATCATCTGCACCTCGAGCAGCCGCTCTGCCGCGATCAATGCGTCCGTATAGTGGTTCCCTTCAGCCTCTGCCACCTCATAGCCGTACCTCTCCAGATTATGGATAGCCGGTGTGGGATCATCGCAGCGTAGTCGTAGGGTCACACGGATGCTTCGTTCATCTGCCGGCTGGGTGAGGAGATCCACTACAGGAGCCCCTGCATCCTCGCATGCATGCGTCAGGATACTGGCGCTGTAGTCGGCCGGAGCGCATTCAAGCGTCACCAGGCTGCAGTCGTCGCGCTGTATGAGTGTCTCTTGTGTCGTCAATGTTTATCTCTTTTATTTTGGTATTTTCAATGTTTTTCACTAACTTTGCCCTGAATATGCGTCAGGCCGTCGCCGGTGAGTCACATCTGTTTCGGTTTACGCATTCAAAGTTACAAATATTGTGCCGAATTTCAATGCAGTTTCGCTTTTTTTAGGTTTTTTTATCCCTAAATTCTCCGAAATGCACATTTTCGCGTAATATTTTCGCTTTGTCACGTTGTTTTTATAGAAAAGATTAACATATCTTTCCTTATAATCTTATAACCCCATAACCTTAAGTTTAGTTTTACTGAACTTGGAGTTATAACAAATTATTAATTTAAACGCATAAGATCGCTTGAGTATATATGCTTGAATTCCGGTGGAAGAAGGATTATGCATTATGCATTGTGACTTGCTTTAGCTTGAGCGTAGCTAATTATGCATTACTGTTAAAGAAATGACAAGACTAAGTGTCAATATCAATAAAGTGGCCACGATCCGAAATGCCCGAGGCGAGAACAATCCCGATCTCGTGCGTTTCGCTTTGGCCTGCGAGGCTGCCGGCGCGCAGGGTATTACAATCCATCCCCGCCCCGATGAGCGACATATTCGTCGCTCCGATGTTCCTGTCCTCAAGAATGCCGTATCTACGGAGCTGAATATAGAAGGATATCCGTCCGAAGAATTCATCAGCCTCGTGATTGAGACGAAGCCTGCACAGGTGACGCTTGTTCCTGACGCGCCCGGTCAGCTCACTTCCAACCATGGTTGGAACGTGACAGCTAACTTCGATATGCTTTCCGCCATCATAAAGCGCTTCAAGGAAGCCGGAATAAGGGTGTCGCTCTTCGTAGATCCGGATTCTGTGCAGGTGCTGGAGGCGAAGATTGCCGGGGCCGACCGTGTGGAGCTTTATACGAAAGCTTACGCCGACAACTATGCCGCAAACCGTGAGGCGGCTATAGGTCCATTTGTCGAGGCTGCTTCTGCGGCTCGTGTCTGCGGGCTCGGCCTCAACGCCGGACACGACCTAAGCCTTGAAAACCTCCGTTATTTCCATGAGATGATTCCATGGATAGACGAGGTCAGCATAGGCCACGCCCTGATCTGCGACGCACTCTACCTCGGCATCGACGCCACTGTCCGTGCCTACCTCGATTGCCTCCTCCCATCATAAATGCATTATCGTATGGATTAAGGAGATTTAAGATTACGCATTATGAATTATGAATTAAATTAAATATGGAAACCCTATCCCTATGGTCGCTCGTCATGGACGGCGGCTACATCATGATTCCCCTCGCCCTTATGCTCATCGTCAGCATCTACATCTTCGTGGAGCGGTGCTTCGCCATCTCCCGTGCTTCTAAGGAAGACAGTTCATTCATGAAGCGTATCCGTGACTATGTCCATGAAGGTGACCTCGATAGCGCCCGTCAGCTCTGCAAGAAGACCGATACCCCCTATGCCCGCCTTATACTGAAAGGAGTCACCCGTATCGGCCGCCCTATGCAGGATGTGCTCGTCGCTATTGAAAACACAGGGAATATCGAAGTCGCAAAACTTGGGAAAGGATTCACCTGGCTATCTACTACCGCTGCCGGTGCCCCGATGCTCGGTTTTCTCGGAACCGTCACCGGTATGATCGAGGCGTTCTACGCCCTCGCCATGGCCGGCACAGGAGCCAACATCATTGTTCTCTCAAGCGGTATCTATCAGGCTCTCGTGACTACGGTCGCCGGTCTTGTCGTCGGTATCATCGCCCTCTTCGCCTACAACTTCCTTGTCTCCCGCGTCAACCGTGTGATGACAGGCCTTGAGACAAAGACCATGGAGTTCATGGACCTCCTCAACGAACCCGCCGCCTGATTCGTAAAACGTCCAACGTAAAACGTAAAACGCAACCCCCATGGCCCTAAAACGCTCGTTCCAGAGTCTCGACACATTCTCCATGTCCTCGATGACCGACGTGATATTTCTTCTCCTCATTTTCTTCATGGTCACTTCGACCCTGATCTTTCCTGCCGCTATCGATGTGAACCTTCCTCAGAGTTCCGAGCAGACATCCAATAAACCTCTCACAGAAGTATATGTGGATTCTCTCTCTCAATTTTATATAGTGATGGACCGCACAGATTCCATCCCCGGCAACTCCGCTCCGAAGGCGGTGACCCGCGATGAACTCGTGTCTGCCCTCACTCTCATTCAGCAGCAGGACTCTACCCGCGGCATCGCCCTTTATGCTGATGAAAAGGTGGAATACGGAAAGATTGTAGAACTTCTCGATATGGCCGCGCGCCGCCATATGAAGATGGTGCTCGCCACCCGAGCCCTCCAGGAAACTCCTGCCGCTCAGGAAGAAGCCGCTAAGTGAAAGATATGGATGCAAGTTTGAATTCTCCGTCTCAGTCCTCTTCTGCCATGCCCGGGCGTAAGCAGCAGGACCGCCGTGACTCCGTCATAGCCGGTCTCATCACTCTTCTGGTGGTGGGGCTCATGCTTGTGTGGCTGCTCGTCGCGACTCTGCGCTACGATGAGCGTATGGCAGCCCATACTGAAAACCCCCAGCTTGAGGAAGATGAGATATTCCTTGATCCCGAACTCCTTCTTGAGCAGAATAAGAGCATAGGTGAGCCGGATGTAGAGACTGTTGACGCTCCTGCTCCCGAGGTTAAAGGTGAACCCGCTCCGGCCCCCGTAGAACAGCCGCATACCGTCCTTTCAGGAGAAAATACCGTTCCTTCCCCCGAGCAGACTCTCATCTCCACCCCAAAGGAAAGTCCGGTGCAGACTGTAGCTCCCGATAAAAAGAAGGAGGAAGAAAAGGTGGCCACCTCCATGGCCGGAAAGTTCGGCAGTAAGCCCGGTTCGGTAGCCGGAAAGTTCGACTCTCCCGGAGGTAGCGACGGAGTGGCCTCCGGCGTGACAGGTAAGATGTCGGGCCGTCAGTTCCTTGGTTGTCCGCTCCCCGACGTCTCTCTTTCCCATAAGACCACCGTCACGGTCTCCATCACAGTCGATGCCGAAGGCAAGGTGATGACTGCCACTGCCTCCGGAGCCGCCACGCGCGAGATCCGCAAGAAATGCGAGGACGCCGCCATGCAGGCCCGTTGGAGCGCGAAAAAAGGAGCCACGTCTACCCGCGGCTCCATCACCTTCACCATCATCCCCAAATAGTGTCCCTCCCCTATGGGTAGGCGGTTTCCCAACCGCCTCTTACTGCGTAGCCAAATTAATCTTTAATCTCTAATCTTTAATCTTTAATAATTAACAAGGTACGCGCACACATGCCCTAACGGCAGTTTCCCCTTTATTTCCAACGGAATCCGCTTCGCATCCTTCGAAATCCACGCGTCTATATTGTCGCTTGTCTTCTTTCCTCCTTTCGAAGTGAACGTAAACCGTATATGCCAGGCATCCTGTTTTGTCCCGTTTCGTAGCTTTACTGTCTCTGCTCCCACTTTCCATATCTTCACCGTCTCCTCATGAGAACCGGAAAATAGGGTAGCGGTCACCTTCTGTCCTATAGGTAAGGTAGCCGGGTCGATCGTGCGGAGCCAGTAGAAGACACTCAGCATGTCGAAGGTATCACCGTCGGCAGATAGCTCTAAGTTTTCCGTCTTTATCGTCCCTTTCTTTTCCCTGTATTTAGTGGCCTTACCGCTGACGTGCTTCCCTGCATACGAGTACTCTATTACGTCCTTCGCGTATTTATCCCCCTCGTGAGCCACTTTCGTATAGGAGAGGGGTCTGAACTTCTCCTTGTCCATAACCGAGATCAGAGTATCGCGCACACGAAACATTCCGTCGGCCCACGGTTTGGTTTTTCCCGTAAGTTTTATATAGTATTTAGAGCCTTGGTTCTTGAGCGAAAGCGTAGCGTCGCCTGAGTCCTTCGTGATCAGCCCCCACTTATAAGTAATCACATACTTAAGGGTCTCGTCGGCGAACTTAGTATCCGCCGACGCCGTCCCATATGCAAACAGCAGGCATATAGTCGCCAATATTATCTTTCCAAAATCTTTCATACCATATAAGACACTAAAACAAGTCAAAAGTTAAATATTATTCCGGCATCCATACCGATCCGCGGGTAAATATTCTCCCCGGATCCGTCAGCTCCGCCGCATCAAGTGCATTCAGCGTCTTTCTCCATCCCACGCGTTCTTCATCCTTCGCACCGGCTCCGGTACATTTATACTCCCCGTATTTTGCCGTCTTCTCATTCTCTTCGTTCCCCCAATTATGCCATCCCTTAGGGTTTATCCCCTCAGGAAGTTCGCAATTGATGAAGAAGGTCGAGGCATACGGGCGCCATGGTCTTCCCAAATATACGTTTTTGGCCTCCGGGTCAGCCGTCACCTTGCAATTATGAAACACATACCCTACGAGGTTCTCCTTCGGCGTAGAAGCCGCAGTCAGATAACCGTCGCGCTTCGCGTGCAGATGGCAGTTGCGGAAGAGTGCGGTTGCCGCTCCGAAGATGAAGTCTACCGTTCCCTCGATGTAGCAGTTGTCGAAGAGGTCGCGCGAGTTGTGTCCCGTAGCGTAGAGCGTATCCTGGTTGCCGAGGATATCGCAGTCGATAACGTGTATCTTGTCTCCGGTCGTGTGAAGAGCCACAGCCTGTCCTACCTGCCCTGCGGTGTTCTCGATAGTGAGGTTCTTCAGCGTGATATTGTTGCCGTCCACGCGCATCGTGTAGCTTCCCGATGTCCCCATATTGTTGAGCGAAGCGTAGTCTCCGTGCGTGATGACGGTACCCTTGCGGCTTTCCCCCTCGATAGTGACGTTCTTCAGCGTATAGTTAAGCAGCACCTTCTCGTCATACTTCCCATCCTTTATGAAGATTCTCACGGGATCCTCAAAATCACCCCGTAGTTTCTTCAGAGCCTCGTTGATCGTCTTAAAATCGCCGCTGCCATCCTGCGCCACAGTAATCGTCTTCGCATACCGTCCATCTTCAGCAGCCCATGTCTGCCCCATAAATCCTACAAGCATCATCAACAATGCCAAAATCTTTCTCCTCATAATCTATTTAGTTTTTTATGTTATCTATTTGTAGGGACGCACGGCTCGTGCGTCCGCTCCCCCCAGTGTAGTCAGCACGCTCCGCGTGCGTCCCCTCGCGTCCAACCTATTGCGTAGCCCAATTATG
>JAIDSM010000122.1 GCA_029061225.1 Muribaculaceae bacterium | reverse complement strand
CGTCTACTATGCTATCGCCACGAACACGCAACTCACTCAGAACGGACTGCTCGAAAAGAAATTCCTCGGATCCACAAAGGTGCTCAAAGGTGATTTCAATGAAAACTACTTCACAGCCGCCGACAAGCGCAACCTCAGCGTGATCAATACCGGAGGCAAGAAGGTGAAGATCTGGAGCAACGTGCCCAAGGGAAGCTATGAGATCATAGACAACGACAACGGCACCCAGAGCATCAAGATCCTCAATTCACAGGAATTCTGGCAGCTCACCCCCTATCTGATCATTCAGATAAATTAAGTTTTACGTTGGACGTTTTACGTTGGACGTTGGACGTAATAGGGTTTAGTAAAAAACTGACTTTTATGAAGAAAAAGAAAGCGACGATGCTTATATGCGCTGCCATGGCCGGCCAGGCCATGGCAGCCATTTCTGTTGATAAGATAGACCCTCCCTACTGGTGGACGGGCATGCACGACACCACACTCCAGCTGCAGATACAGGGCACGGATATCCGCGACGCCGAATTCTCGACTGAATATCCGGGAGTGAGGATAGACTCGGTAGCAAGGCTTGACGGGAGTCCAAACTGGCAATACATATACCTTAATATATCTCCGGAGGCGAAGCCCGGAACCATGAAGCTTAAATGGAAATCGGGCAAGAAGACACTGACGCGCGATTTCGAGCTGAAGGCCCGCAAGGAGATGAAAGGAGCACAGGGATTTTCGGCCGCCGACGTGCTGTACATGATCATGCCAGACCGCTTTGCTTCGGGCGGCGGCAGCCATCCGGAAGCAAAGACTCTGAACAACACGGTTGCCGTAGACCGAGAGAATCCCAACGGACGCCACGGCGGCGACCTGAAAGGAATAGCTGACCATATCGACTATATCGACTCATTGGGAGTGACGGCGGTATGGCTTAATCCGGTGCTTGAAAACGACATGCCTGGGGGAAGTTACCACGGGTACGCCACCACCGACTACTACCGTGTAGACCCCAGATTCGGCACCAACGAGGAATACGCCGCACTCACCGAGCGGCTCCACGACCGGGGCATCAAGATGGTGATGGATATGATCTTCAACCATTCCGGCAGCCACCATCCCTGGGCGTTGGATCCTCCGGCGAGCGACTGGTTTAACCATCAGGGTGACTACCAGCAGACCAACTACAGACTTTCGACTATCACAGACCCGTATGCCTCTGAATACGATAAGGACCTGACGGTCAACGGATGGTTTGTGGAAGACATGCCTGACTTAAACCAGAAGAACCCTCACTTGATGAAGTATCTCATCCAGAACTCCATCTTCTGGATAGAGGACGCGCAGATCGACGGCATCCGCATGGATACATACCCATATGCCGACCGGGAGAAAATGGGAGAATGGATAGACGCCGTGATGGCAGAGTACCCTGGCTTCAACATCGTAGGTGAATGTTGGTACGGAAGTCCGGCCGGGGAGCAGTTCTGGCAGACAGGGTCGGCGATTGCAAAATCAATGGGAATCGACACGAGGCTGCCCGTGGTCATGGACTTTCCGCTCAGCATTCTCTGCGCCGACCTGAAACCCTTCAAGGTTGACTCCCAGGCATGGAACGGCATCAACGAGCTCTATGACCATTTCGCCCTTGACTACGTGTACGCCAATCCTATGAACGTGCTACGGTTTCTCGACAACCATGATACCGACCGCTTCATACTTGAAATGCCTGAAGACCTTGACGCATGGAAACAGGCAATGGCCCTGCTGCTGACCGCACCCGGAATCCCGCAGATCTACTACGGCACCGAGCTGCTGATGAACGGAAGCAAGGAAGGCTCGGACGGATATGTGAGACGCGACGTGCCGGGTGGCTTCAAGGGAGACAAGGAAAACCAGTTTGACGCCAAGGGTCGCAGCGGCCTCCAGAACGAGGCTTTCAACTTCATAGCGGCCGTAAACAACTGGAGAAAGACATCCGATGCCATTGGCAAAGGAGATATGAAACACTTCATGCCTACCAACGGCGTGTATCTCTACCGCCGCAAATACGGACCGGAAGAAGTGGTGGTGATCCTCAACGGAAAGGACGAAGATCTTGACGTCGACATGAGCCGCTATGCGGAAATCATCGACAAGGGGAACGCCTATACCGATATCCTGACCGGAGAGACGGTTGTGCTCCGCGACGAAGAAAAACCTCTAAAACTTCCTGCACGCGCCACGAAAATCCTTTTGCTCAATGATTAATGATTAATTAACAATGATCAATTTATGATACATGTATCTAATTTGAAGACCATACTCAGATTAGTCCTGACTCTGTGTATGATGGGAGCTATGCTTTATTCGTGTAAGCCTACCGAGAAGGGTTACCGACAGGCTTACGAGGCGGCAAAGAGCAAGAGGGAGCAGAAGGATCCTGACGAGGACCTGCTGACGGGGGGCCACAAGCTTCTGAGCGAAGAGGCATCCAACTGGAGGATAATCGACGGAGACTCCCTGCAGATGGTGCATAAGTTTCTGCGACCTGCCGACGGCAGCAAATGGCCTCAGTCGGGTCCGTACAGACTGGCAGTGGCCATGTTTAAGATGACCACCAACGCCAACTCCATGCTCACAGACCTGAAGAAAGGCAGGGGGCTGACGCCTATCATAGCAACTGACGGCAAGGACACCTACTACATCATAGCGGGAAGCGCCACCTACGTGGACTCGCTTGGAAACGTGCTCTCCGCATTCAAGCGTGAGAATCCGGGATTCCAATACATCGGACTGACGCCGCAGCAGCCGGTGATCATGGTGGGAAGGTGAAGGTTAAGTGTTAAGTGGGGAAAGGGAGTAATGATTTTTCATGATTGAAAGTGATTTGACTTGATTTATCTTGGATAAAGAAACCAAAACCCAATTTTTTTTATTATCTTTGCAAAATAAAAAGCAAAAGAAACTGAAACAACAACAGAAATAAAGAATGGGAAAAGTAGTCATCATCGGCGCCGGCGGAGTCGGCACAGTAGTGGCGCATAAGTGCGCCCAGCATCCCGAGGTGTTCAATGAAATCGTGATCGCCTCGCGTACGAAATCAAAGTGCGATGCCCTGGCAGCCAAAATAGGTGCTAAAAACATCACGACAGACAGCGTGGACGCTGACGAGGTGGACCAGATCGTGGAGCTCTTCAACCGCCATAAACCCGACATATGCATCAACGTGGCACTCCCCTATCAGGACCTCACCATCATGGAAGCCTGCCTGAAGTGCGGAGTAAACTACCTCGACACAGCCAACTATGAGCCTAAGGACGAGGCTCATTTCGAATACAGCTGGCAGTGGGCCTACCGCAAGAGATTTGAAGAGGCAGGCCTTACGGCCATCCTCGGCTGCGGCTTTGACCCGGGAGTGAGCGCGGTCTTCACGGCATACGCCGCCAAGCACCATTTCAAGGAGATGCACTACCTCGACATAGTGGACTGCAACGCCGGAAATCACGGAAAGGCGTTCGCCACCAACTTCAATCCGGAAATCAATATCCGCGAGATCACCCAGAAAGGAAAGTACTGGGAAGACGGCAAATGGGTGGAGACAGAGAACCTTGAAATCCACCGCCCCCTCAACTACCCCAACATCGGAGAGCGCGAAAGCTATCTGCTCTATCATGAGGAACTGGAAAGCCTCGTGCAGAACTTCCCGACCATCAAGCGAGCTCGCTTCTGGATGACTTTCGGACAGGAATATCTTACCCACCTCCGTGTGATCCAGGACATAGGCATGGCCAGAATCGACCCTGTGATGTACAACGGACAGGAGATCATCCCCATACAGTTTCTCAAAGCCGTACTTCCCGATCCGGGATCGCTCGGAGAGAACTATACCGGAGAGACCTCGATCGGCTGCCGCATACGCGGTATCGACAAGCAGGGTAAGGAATCCACCTACTACATCTACAACAACTGCTCACACGAGGAAGCATACAAGGAAACAGGTGCTCAGGCCGTAAGCTACACCACCGGAGTACCCGCCATGGTGGGCGCCATGATGTTCCTGACCGGGAAATGGGTAATGCCGGGAGTTCACAATGTAGAGGAATTCGATCCGGATCCGTTCCTGGAGACACTCGCACTCAACGGACTCCCCTGGCACGTGATCGTAGATCAGGATCTGGAGGTTTAATAAACCCAATAAGCCATGAGAAAAGCAACCATTTGCATAACGATGGCGGCTGCGGCTACGGCCGCTGCCGCCTTCTCCGCTCATACGGAGAGCCGACATAATGAATCATACCGTGTGATCACGGCTAAGGGTGTGACCGAAATCATCCCCCTGAGCAACGATATCTTCCGCATCTGCGAGCTAAAGAGCCTTGACTCGCCGACTCCGGCCGCCACACAGGCTGCCGAGACCGGATATACACACAGCGAGCAGGAATTGAAAATCCATACATGGGCAAACGGCGACAGATACGTGGTAGAGTCTCCTACCACAAGAGTGGAAGTAGATAAGAAAACCGGCAAAGTGGCTTTTTACGACCAAGAAGGGGAACTGCTTCTCTCCGAGGCGGACGGAGTGAAGAAGGTTGGCGACGAGCAGACCCTTACTTTCCTTACTCCGGAGGGCGATAACTTCTACGGCTCCGGAGAGCGAGGCCACAGCCTGACCCTCAATAACTCGGAAATGACACTATGGAACCGTGCCAACTACGGATACACCGACGGCGACGAGCGTCTAAGCCAGGCCAACATCAATATGCCCTACATAGTCAGCGACAACGGTTACGGCCTCCTTATCGACGACTACGCGAAGGCCCGGCTTACTTTAGGAGGCGACACAATCCTATACCGCACGGTCTCGAAGAAACCGCTTAGCTACTATTTCATAAACGGCGACGGAACCCTGGCAGGCGCCACGTTCTCCTTCACGGAACTCACCGGCAAACAACCGCTTCCTCCGTTCTGGACGATGGGATACATAACATCCAAATACGGCTATCATAACCAGAATGAAGCTTACGGAGCGATAGACTCCCTGAAGCAGAGGGACTATCCAGTAGACGGCATGGTCCTTGACCTATATTGGTATGGAGTGGAGACCGACATGGGACGCCTCGAATGGGACAAGAAGCAATGGCCCGACCACAGGAAAATGCTCGCTGACATGAACGCGAAGGGTATACATGTAGTGCCTATCCACCAGCCATACATCAACAAAACCGGCGCCATGGACAATTATTCGCTGCTTGAAGAGAAAGGGCTGCTGACAAAGGACGCTACGGGAAAGACCAAAGATGTCACTACATGGGTAGGCGACGCCGGTATGTTCGACATCGCGAATCCGTCAACCCGCGAATGGATGTGGGAGCGTATGAAACCCCTCACGGCCGAAGGGCTCTCCGGATGGTGGGGCGACCTTGGAGAACCGGAGGTGCACCCTCTTGAAATAGTGCATGCCAACGGCGAAACGGCAGAGGAATACCACAACGTATACGGCAACGAGTGGAGCAAGATGATCTACGACGGCCTGCGCAAGGACTTCCCGGAAATGCGTCCGATGCTCATGATGCGCGGAGGCACGACAGGACTTCAGCGCTATGGCGTATTTCCCTGGACATCAGACGTAAGCCGCTCCTGGGGAGGCCTGCAGGCACAGAACAAACTGATGCTCAATTCAGGACTTTCGGGACTCGGCTATATGAGCAACGATGTCGGAGGATTCGCTGTAGACCCAGACAAGCCCTACGACCCTGAACTGTATGTACGCTGGGTGCAGGCAGGCACGTTCTCGCCAATATTGCGCACACATGCGCAGGACAGGCCGGAGCCTTACCACTATCCGGCGCAGGAAGCAATCATCAAGAAGTTTATACGCATGCGCTATGAGTGGCTGCCCTACAACTACACATTGGCATATGAGAACTCAGCCTTCGGAATGCCGCTGATGCGCACGCTCAACTTCCACGGAGACAATGAGGACAAGGATAAATACGCCGACATACACGACGAATACCTCTGGGGAGAGGAAGTGCTCGTGGCTCCTGTCATGACCCCCGGAGCGAGAAGCCGCAAGGTAGTCTTCCCCGAGGGCACATGGGTAGACTGGAACAATCCGGCCAAGACTTACCGCGGCGGAACCACTGCGACAGTGGGAGCGCCACTCAATACCCTTCCACTCTTCGTGAAGGCCGGCAGCTTCATCCCGCAATATCCCAAAAAGATCGAGAACACATCGGAATATGATCCGGCTCTCCTTACGGTGAAATACTTCCCCCGTAAGGAATGGAACAACTACCAGCTCTTCGACGACGACCGCCTCTCTCCCACTTCACTTGAAGACGGAGAGTATCAGCTGACCACATTCAGCGGATCAAAGCAGGGCAACGAGATTTACGTCAACATAGATTCTGAAGGCAGCTACAAAGGAATGCCCGAAACGAGAATGATAACACTCGAGATAATAGGCGTATCCAATCCGAAAGGAGTAGAGCTCGACGGCCAGAAACTCGAGCGTGCGGTGTCGGCGAAAGCGATACGCCAGTATGGCTTCTGCTATGACGCAGCGAAACGCACAATCTACGTAGTATTCCCTTACAGTTACGCAAAGACTTCTATCAAGGCTTATTAACTAATATTTTGGAATCAATCTAATCATGCATTATGCATTGTGAATTATGAATTATAGAAGAACTACATTGGCTATAGGAGCCATAGCATTGTCGGCGACTGCATCTATTGCCTGCACTAATTTCATAGCCGGCAAGAAAGCGACTGCCGACGGAAGCGTGATGATCACATACGCCGCAGACTCACATACACTTTATGGCGATCTCTCACACACGGCTGCAGCCGTACACAAGGAGGGCGCGATGCGCAAGGTGTTGGAATGGGACACAGGCAAATACCTTGGAGACATACCCCAGCCGAAGGAGACCTACAACGTTGTGGGCAACATGAACCAGTATCAGGTGGCCATCGGCGAGACTACATGGGGAGGACGCGAGGAACTTGTCGACACCACAGGAAACGCCATAATCGACTACGGATCGCTCATACAGATAGCGCTCGAACGCTCGAAATCAGCACCTGAGGCGATCGACGTCATGACAAGCCTTGTGGCTCAATACGGATATGCGTCGGAAGGTGAATCCTTCACCATCGCAGACAAAAATGAAGTATGGGTTATGGACATGATCGGCAAGGGAGCCGAGAAGGGAGCTGTATGGATCGCAGTGCGTATTCCAGACGACGCTATCTGCGCCCATGCCAATGAGCCAAGGATACGTCAGGTAGACCTGAAGGATAAGAAAAACGTACGATATTCGAAAGACATGATAGAATTCGCGCGCAAACGCGGATATTTCAGCGGCAAGGACGCCGACTTCTCGTTTGCCGACGCATATTGCGTGCATGACGCCGCTACCCGCCGCAGCTGCGACGGACGCGCATGGGCATTCATGAGAAAGTTTGACCCGAGCCTTGACAAGTATTATTCATGGATCTCCGGAGAAAGCGACGAACCTATGCCCCTATATGTGGTTCCGAACCGGAAGGTGTCTCTCAAGGACATGCAGGACTGCATGCGCGACCATTTCGAAGGGACACCGCTCGACATGACCCAGGACGTAGGAGCAGGGCCCAACCACGTGCCCTACCGATGGCGACCGATGTCGTATGAAGTAGACGGCAAGACCTACTGCATGGAACGCGCCACAGCTACCCAGCAGACAGGCTGGAGCTTCATTTCACAGAGCCGTTCATGGCTTCCCGATGCCGTAGGAGGCGTATTCTGGTTTGGCACAGACGACACCAACACATGTGTCTACATGCCTCTCTACTGCTCGCTGACACGGGTGCCTATGCAGTTTACAGTAGGCGACCTCTATAACTTCGACATGAACTCCAATTTCTGGATGAACAACTGGGTAGCCAACCAGGCTTACAACCGCTACGACCTGATGATTCCTGACATCCGCAAGGTGCAGAACGGTCTTGAGGAGAAATACCGCGACTCTCGCCATGCATCGGAGGAGCAGCTTCTGCCTCTTGCTGAAGCGGGCATGATGGGAGAACTCACCACTCTCGTCAACATCGAAGCGGCAGCTATCGCAAAGGAATCTACAGACTGCTACCGTCAGCTCGCGGAATTCCTGATGGTGAAATTCCTTGACGGCAACGTGAAGAAGCAGAACGAAGACGGCAGCTTCAAGCGCAACGAGTACGGTCTTCCGGCATCTCCCAACTTCCCGGGATATGACAAGAGATATTACGAGAACATCGTAAAGGAGACGGGTGACCATTTCCGTATTAAGTAGCGCGTAGTCAACGCGATACGCGATACGCGATACGCAAAAAAGGCTTTGGAATCACTTGATTCCAAAGCCTTTGATTTTTGAGCCACTAGTGGGACTCGAACCCACGACCTTCTCGTTACGAATGAGATACTCTACCAACTAAGCTATAGTGGCTGGCGAATGTGGATGCAAAGTTAATACTTTTTTCCTAAACCGCCAAGAAAAATTGCGACAAAGTAATAAAAATTGACATCCCGGCCTGATGAAGCCGGGATGCCTACTGTATTAACTTATCTTCTTTATTATTTTTACGGTCTTAGATGATACCCTGGCCCATCATCGCGTCGGCCACCTTGAGGAAGCCTGCGATATTTGCGCCCTTCATGTAGTTGATGTAGCCGTCGGCCTGAGTGCCATGCTCCACACATGCATTGTGGATATCGCTCATCATGGTATGGAGACGATGGTCAACCTCGTCTGCGCTCCACTGCAGGTGCTCCGCATCCTGGCTCATCTCAAGTCCGGAAACGCCTACACCACCGGCATTGACAGCTTTACCGGGACAGTATACTGTCTTATTGGCGATGAACGCATCGATTGCTTCGGGAGTGCAACCCATGTTGCTGACCTCTGCGCAAAGCTGAACGCCGTTGGCGATAAGCTGCTTTGCGTCGTCGCCGTTAAGCTCGTTCTGAGTAGCGCAAGGAAGAGCGATGTCCACCTTCTGTTCCCAAGGTTTCTTGCCTGCATAGAATGTAGCGCCGGGGAACATCTCCACGTATGGCTCTACGATATCATTACCGGAAGCACGGAGCTCAAGCATATATTCGATTTTCTCGTCGTTGAGACCCTCGGGATCGTAAACGTAGCCGTCGGGACCTGAGATAGTAACGACCTTAGCGCCGAGGGAAGTAGCCTTCTTTGCAGCGCCCCAAGCCACGTTGCCGAAGCCGGAAATGGCGATTGTCTTGCCTGCGAGTTCCTCGTTCCAGATTTTCTTAAGCACGTTCTGCACGAAATAGATAGCACCGTATCCTGTAGCTTCCGGACGCAGACGGCTACCGCCGAAGCTGAGGCCCTTGCCGGTGAATGTGCCTGTATTCTCGCGGGCGAGTTTCTTATACATGCCGTACATGTAGCCAACCTCACGGCCGCCTACGCCTATATCGCCGGCAGGCACGTCGCGGTCAGGACCGAGGTTGCGCCAGAGTTCAAGGACGAAAGCCTGGCAGAAACGCATGATCTCGGCATCGCTCTTACCGCGCGGTGAGAAATCGGAGCCACCCTTGGCGCCACCCATCGGAAGAGTGGTGAGAGCATTTTTGAATGTCTGCTCGAAACCGAGGAACTTAAGGATCGAGAGGTTGACACTTGCGTGGAAACGGATACCTCCCTTATACGGGCCGATAGCGTTGTTGAACTGTACGCGGTAGCCTATATTGTTCTGTACCTCACCCTTATCGTCGACCCAAGTCACGCGGAAAGTGAAGATACGGTCAGGCTCCACCATACGCTCGATGATGCGTGCCTTCTCATATTCGGGGTGCTGATTGTAGACTTCTTCCACTGAGAGGAGCACTTCCTTCACGGCCTGAAGGAATTCGTTCTCACCGGGATGCTTGGCCTCAAGATTGGCCATGATTTCATTGATATTCATTTCGGCTATTGATTTTAGGTTATTATTCCGATTAACTCCTACCCGAGGCCGGAAAAACTACCGCCGTCGAGTTTTCAGTTGCAAATATAAATCGTTTTTACCATTCCGCCAAAGAATCCAATGAATATTTTTGGAATTTTTCCACAAAAACTGCCAAATATGCTTTAAAACATATTTTTCAGCACAGAAAAAAGTCCAAAGCAGCTTTACTCACGAGGCTTCTTTCGACAGCTCGAACACGCTTTAATAAAGTTTGATTCATCAGGATTTGATTTTTTGCGGAATTTTGATTATATTTGCGCGTTTAAACGGCCACCCCACTTCGGAATGATGGATGACGGGAGGCCTGAAACGTGAAATGAAAGCAAAAAAGAGATACCGGATAGTCATCGAAGACGAGTCGCGTCTGAGGCAAGTGGCCTCGGTCAATGTCACGCCTGCCCTGATGTGGGGAGGAGGCATCGCCGCCGTAGCTGTGCTCGTCGCAGTCACGTCGCTGCTGATAATAGCCACTCCCATACGCACATTGATGCCCGGCTATCTTAAGAACGGTGAACGCACTCAGGCCAAAGATGCCCTGCTGCGCATCGACTCCATAAGGGAAGCCTACAGGGTGAGCAATGCCTATATCGCCAACATACTGACAGTGCTCGATACGGACCGTACGCCTACAGACAGCCTGCTGAAGGAGACTACACCCAACGAGCTACCTCCCGACTCACTTCTTCCGGCATCGCCAAGGGAAATAGAATTCATCACAAGGATGAAAGACCGGGAGCAATACAACGTCAGCATACTCGCTCCTTTGGCGGCAGACCAGCTCCGTATCTATCCAGTAGCATCTGAGGCCACAGTGGCTGAGCAATCGGCCAATTCCTTGAAGCCAAGGATACTGACTCCGAAAGGGAGTCCGGTATGCGCGGCAGCCGACGGACGGGTGCTCGCCATCGAGAATCCGGCTCCGGAAGGGGGAAGCGCCATCGTAATCCAGCACGACAACGGCTTCGCTTCCCGCTATTCCCATCTCGGCACCACAACTATCGCACCGGGATCCCACGTAGACGGAGGAAGCGTAATAGCGCACGGAGCCACCGGAGGAGCAATTGGCTCCGGATACTTTTTCGTGGAGATGTGGTATGACGGCAATCCTGTGGAGCCGGAAAAGTATTTAAACTTATAAGCTTATTAGCCGGAAAGTTTTTAAGCTTATTAGTGGGGTTATAAGTGGTTGAGTTTTGGCGTGAATCAAAAAATGAATATTGAAAACAACGACATATAGATGAGTGAAAGAAAAAACATAGGTGTCTTAGGATCGACCGGAAGCATCGGCACCCAGACCCTCGACATAATAGCGGAGTATCCTGACCTTTTCAGGGCATCGGTGCTTACGGCGCGGCGTCAGTGGCGTCTGCTTGCCGACCAGGCACTGAAATTCAGGCCCGACCTTGTAGTGATCGGCGATGAAGAGCATTACGCGTCCCTTCGCGACGCGCTCGCAGGGAGCGGTATAGAAGTGGCGGCCGGAGCAAACGCAATAGAGGAAGCGGCCGCACATCCGGCGACTGACACGGTGGTCACAGCCATGGTGGGCTACAGCGGTCTGCTGCCTACCATATCAGCGATAAAGGCAGGAAAGACCATAGCCCTGTCTAATAAAGAGACCTTGGTAGTAGCCGGAGAACTCATAACCGGACTTTGCTGCCAATACGGCGTAAATATTGTGCCCGTAGACAGCGAACACAGCGCGATTTTCCAGTGTCTTGTAGGGGAAAGCAGGGCTGAGATGCGCAAGATCATCCTTACAGCAAGCGGGGGTCCATTCCGCAAGCTCTCGAAAGAACAGCTCTCCGAAGTGACACCCTCCGACGCACTCAAGCACCCGAACTGGGACATGGGTGCGAAAGTGACCATCGACTCCGCATCGATGATGAACAAGGGATTCGAGATGATCGAAGCCAAATGGCTGTTTGACTGCCAGCCGGGAGACATAGAGGTAGTGGTCCATCCGCAGTCGATAGTGCATTCGATGGTTGAATACAGAGACGGCAGCGTGAAGGCGCAGCTGGGAGTGCCCGACATGCACACTCCAATCCGCTATGCACTCTCCTATCCCTCAAGACTGAACACGGAGGCGCGACCGATGCGTCTTGAAGACTACGCCACGCTCACTTTCGAAAGGCCGGACCTTGATAAGTTTCCTCTGCTCGGATACGCTTTCGACGCTATTGAAAAGGGTGGTACTATGCCATGTATCCTCAACGCCGCCAACGAGATTGCGGTGCAGGCTTTCCTGGAAGGAAGGGTCCGCTTCACCGACATGCCTGTGATCGTCCGCAAGACCATGGAGGCGACACCCTGGAGCGACACCCCGGACCTCGATACCCTCATAGCCACAAACGCGGAGGCCCGCAAGATCGCCGAGACTTATCTGAAATGAAATTATGCTCCCGATTGATCTCGATTAATCCGGATAACCTCGATTAATCCAAGCTAAACATTTAAACCAATTAACACTTAAACCAAAATGGAAACATTCTGGATAAAGGCGGCCCAGCTTGTGCTCGCGCTCGCCATTCTTATCATCATACATGAGTTCGGCCACTTTCTATTCGCCCGCATCTTCGGCATAAAGGTGGAGAAATTCTATATCTTCTTCGATCCCTGGAAGGAACTCTTCAAGTGGAAACCGGGTAAATACATCGGAGGACTCGGCAAACAGAAAAACCTCTCCCCGGAAGCTGAAGGCGAAGTAAAGGAACAGGCAGAAGAAGGCAAGAAGAAATCCGGATTCTGGAGCGATACGGAATACGGCATCGGATGGATTCCCCTCGGCGGATACTGCAAGATCGCCGGCATGATCGACGAGTCGATGGATACCGAGCAGATGAAGCAACCCCCAAAGCCGTATGAATTCCGAACCAAGCCGGCATGGCAGCGTCTGCTCGTCATGATAGCCGGTGTCCTCTTCAATTTCCTTCTCGCCATAATAATATATGCAGGAATCGTATATGCCACCGGCGAGAAATACGTGGCACTCAACGATGCGGAAATGGGTCTCGACTATTCCAAGGCTGCTGTGAACGCAGGCTTCCGCAACGGCGACAAGCCAATCAAGGCCGATGGAGAAGACCTCAACGGACTCCCGACGGAAGACCGCATGAAAATGATGCAGGCTAAGGAAGTGATCGTATTGCGCGACGGTAACCCAGTGACACTCCAGATGCCTGAAAACTTTATCTTCGACCTTGACAAGGAAATGAAGGAGGGGAAGGAATCGATCAACTTCTTCACCTACCGTATTCCTACACGCATCACTCAGGTGATGCCGGGAGAGGGGGCAGCCAAGGCAGGAGTCGAAAGCGGCGACGAGGTGATCGCCATCAACGGAACCTCTACAGGTTCGCTGACCGAATTCCTATCGACCCTCGAGGGACACGGCAACGAGACCATCAACCTTACAGTAGTGAGAAAGGGCACTGCCGCCAACGACACCGTGACACTGCCCGTAGCCTTATCGGAAAACTCCAAGATGGGTGTAGGGCTGGAAGTGGACCCTTCGGCGTTCTTCCCTGTCAAGGAGAAGAAATATAATCTCTTCACCTCCATCCCACGAGGAATAGAGATGGGCGTAGACCGCCTGACCAGCTACGCCAAGAGCATGAAACTCGTATTCACCAAGGAAGGAGCCAAATCGGTGGGTGGTTTTGGAGCCATCGGCAGTATTTTCCCGGAGTCGTGGGACTGGATAGCATTCTGGAACATCGCGGCCTTCCTTTCAGTGGCACTCGCTTTCATGAACATCCTCCCTATTCCCGCACTCGACGGAGGCCATGTGCTCTTCCTCATATATGAGGTGATCTTCCGCAGAAAGCCCTCCGAGAAATTCATGGAATACGCGCAGATGACCGGTATGGTGCTCCTGATAGCGCTGCTGATCTATGCCAACGGCATGGATATCGTAAGATTCTTCTTTAAGTGATATCTTTAAGGGTCCTTAAGATCTTTAAGGTCCTTAAAGTCTTTAACAAATCAGAATACAGCATAAATGAAAGAGATAAGATTAAAGAAAGGAAAGGAAGAAAGCATCCTCCGCCATCATCCATGGGTATTCTCAGGCGCCATAGCCTCGCTGCCCGAAGGACTCGAGGAGGGAGACCTCGCCGTGGTGAAGGGAGCCGACGGAAAGGTGCTGGGCATCGGCCACTATCAGATAGGCTCGATAGCCGTACGTATCCTTGAATTCGGTACGGATTCTCTTCCCGACGACTTCTTCCGCCGCAGACTTGAAGCTGCATTCCGACTCCGCCAGACATTAGGCCTGATACGACCGGACAACGACTGCTTCCGCCTCGTACACGGCGAAGGTGACTTCCTTCCGGGACTCGTCATCGACATTTACGGAGACACCGCAGTCATACAGGCGCATAGTCCCGGCATGCACTTCGAGCGACGCCGCATCGCGGAAGCGCTTATAGCCATTCCCGACGCCCGTATCCGAAATGTCTATTATAAAAGCGAGACTACGCTACCCTACAAGGCCAACCTCGATCCGGAAAACGAATATCTCGTAGGAGGATACGACGGAAACATCGCCACTGAAAACGGACTGCAGTTTAACATCGACTGGCTTCGCGGTCAGAAGACCGGCTTTTTCGTAGACCAGCGCGAGAACAGAGCGCTTCTCGAGAAGTTTGCAAAAGGACGGAAGGTGCTCAATATGTTCTGCTACACAGGAGGCTTCTCGGTCTACGCAATGCGGGGAGGAGCTGAAAGCGTCGTTTCGGTAGATTCATCCTCGAAAGCGGCTGCCCTGACCGATGCCAATATCGAGCTGAACTTCCCCGGCGACCCACGCCACTCGACTTGCGCGGTAGACGCATTCAAGTATCTAAACGACATGCCAGACAAGGAGTATGACCTGATCATACTCGACCCTCCTGCTTTCGCCAAGCACCGCTCCGCTCTGAAGAACGGACTCATAGGCTACAGAAAGCTCAACACCAAGGCATTCGAGAAAATCAAGCCGGGAGGGATTCTCTTCACATTCTCCTGTTCGCAGGTGGTCACCCGTGAAGCTTTCCGTCTGGCGGTCTTCAGCGCGGCAGCCAAGTCGGGAAGAAAGGTGCGTATCCTGCACCAGCTTACACAGCCGGCCGACCATCCCATAGATATCTCACATCCCGAAGGAGAATACCTGAAAGGACTGGTGCTCTATGTGGAATAATTCAATTAATGCATAATGCATAATGCATAATTCATAATGCATAATTATACACTGAGAATTGAGAATTGAGAATTGAGAATTGAGAATTGTGAATTGTGAATTGTGAATTGAGAATTGAGAATTGAGAATTGAGAATTGAGAATTGAGAATTGAGAATTGAGAATTGAGAATTGTGAATTGTGAATTGTGAATTGAGAATTGAGAATTGAGAATTGAGAATTGAGAATTGAGAATTGAGAATTGAGAATTGAGAATTGTGAATTGTGAATTGTGAATTGTGAATTGAGAATTGAGAATTGAGAATTGAGAATTGAGAATCAATTGAATTCCATAATATAATGAACAACTTTAAGACTTTTATGGCAGGAGGAGCTTTCCTTCTTGCCTCCATGACAGCAATGGCAAAGGAAAATCCGAATTTCGACTATAAGGTAGACCGCTTCGCCGACATAGAGGTGCTCCGCTATGAAGTGCCCGGGTTCGACCAACTGACGCTACAGCAGAAGGAGATGCTGTATTATCTCTCCGAGGCAGCCCAGTGGGGACGCGACATCATCTGGGATCAGAATGGAGCCCACAATCTGCAGCTTCGCCGCATACTTGAGAAAATATATCAGAAGTATGACGGTGACCGCGACTCGAAAGACTGGAAGGCATTCGAAAAATATATGAAGCAGGTATGGTTTGGCAATGGTCCGCACCATCATTATTCCAACGATAAGTTCAAGCCGGAGTTCTCGGAAGCGTTCTTCGCAGAGAGGGTATCAGGTCTCTGCAAGCACTGCGTGGGTGCCAAGGATGATAAGGAACGCGAAGAAATCGTAGCGGAGATCACAAAATATATCTTTGATCCGTCCTATATGCCTAAGAAAGTGAGCCTTGACTCGACAGGCGATGTAATATCCAACTCAAGCGTCAACATGTATGACGGAGTGACTCAGGAAGAAGTGGAGGCTTACTTCGCATCAATAAAGAAGCCCGACGACCCCACTCCCATCTCATATGGGCTCAACTCCAAGCTTGTAAAAGACAAGGACGGCAATATAGTGGAGCAGCACTATTCGCTCAACGGCCTTTACGGCGAAGCCATCCGCAACATCATCTATTGGCTCGACAAGGCAAAGGGGGTAGCTGAAAACGATGCCCAGCGCGCCTACATCACAAAGCTCATAGACTATTACATCACCGGCGACCTGAGGCTCTTCGACGAATATTCCATCCTCTGGGCTGAGGACACTGACTCGGACGTAGACTTCGTCAACGGATTTATCGAAAGCTACAACGACCCTCTTGGCATGACGGGGAGCTGGGAAAGCTACGTGAACTTCCGCAACCGCGAAAGCACCAAGCGGACAAAGATTATCTCTGACAACGCCCAGTGGTTTGAAGACAACGCTCCTATAGATCCCCAATACCGCAAGCCTCATGTAAAAGGAGTATCAGCCAAGGCCATCAACGCTGTGATGCTTGCCGGCGACGCATATCCGGCCACAGCCATCGGCATCAACCTCCCCAACGCCGACTGGATACGCGCGCAGCACGGAAGCAAGTCAGTGACCATCGAGAACATCACCGAGGCGTATGCAGAGGCAAGCAAAGGCAACGGTTTCCGTGAGGAGTTCGTCATCGACGCACCCACACGCGAACTTATGGACAAATACCTTTATCAGACCGACATGCTCCACACTGACCTGCATGAATGTCTCGGCCACGCTTCAGGGCAGCTCGCCCCCGGCACCGATCCGGACGCATTGAAGGAAAACGGATCGACTCTCGAGGAAGCACGCGCCGACCTATTCGCACTTTACTATCTCGCCGACCCGAAGCTTGTGGAACTCGGCATCATTTCCGACCCAGAGGCATATAAAGCCGAATACTACCAGCAGATGATGAACGGCCTCATGACGCAGTTAAACCGCATCGAACCGGGCAATGACATCGAGGAGGCGCACATGCGCGACCGCCAGCTCATCGCGGCTTGGACGCTTGACCACGCCAAGAAGACGAAAGCGGCAGAGCTCGTGAAGAAAAACGGCAAGACATATCTGAAGATAAACGACTATAAGGAGCTGCGCCGCCTCTTCGGAGAACTTCTCAAGGAGATCCAGCGTATCAAGTCTACTGGAGACTACAAGGCCGGCAACGACCTTATCCAGAAATATGCTGTCAAGGTAGATCCGAAACTCCATAAGGAAGTGCTCCAGCGTTTCTCCACTCTCGACATTCCTCCCTACAGGGGATTTGTCAATCCCGTCTATGTGCCTGAATATGATCAGGAGGGCAATATCACAGACGTGAAGATAACCTACACGGAAAGCTATCCTGAACAGATGCTCCGCCTTAGCCGTGACTACAACGCTCTGGGCACAGGCAAATGACATCGTACATGGACCAATCCACACGACAAGACATCAGCCGGCTGATCCGCAAGGAATTCTATGCCCTGCGCAACGGACTGATAGCAGACACACTGAGAAAGGGGGGACTGGAGCAGAAGTATATCTTCGGGCTTCAGCTCCCCCAGATAAAGGATATAGCCGAGAGATTCAAGCCTCAGACCAACGAGGAGGCAGCCGAACTCGCCGTCGGCCTCTGGAACGACCGTGAATGCCGCGAAGCGAGACTACTCGCATGCCATCTTATGCCTCATTCGCTCGTAGACAAAGAGATGGCCACAGAGTGGGCCGTAGGGACGGCGACAAGAGAGGAGGCAGACATACTCGCTTTCCGACTTCTGCGCTATCTTCCTTTCAGCGCAGACATCGCTGAGGGACTGGCAAACTCCGACAATAGCCTGCAAAAGTATACGGCGGAAGCCATCCGCCGATTTCTCTGAAACCTAATAGACCAACGATACCTCATGAGACTCAAACTGAAACCAACCATCCTCGCCGCCGGAGCAATGCTCTCCATGCTCCTCGCCCAGCCGATCACGGCTGCCGGCACTGCGGCAACCCCGGGTAAGTTCGAGGCCGGTAACGGCACATTCCTTCTAAACGGAGAACCATTCGTAGTAAAGGCTGCCGAACTACATTACCCCCGTATCCCGCGTCCGTACTGGGACCAGCGAATAAAGCTTTGCAAAGCCCTGGGGATGAACACCATCTGCCTATATACATTCTGGAACTCCCATGAGCCAAAAGAAGACCAGTTCGACTTCACCGGACAGAACGATCTACGGGAATTCATCAAACTATGTCAGGAAAACGACATGAAGGTGATCCTACGTCCCGGTCCGTATGTATGCGCCGAGTGGGAAATGGGAGGCCTACCCTGGTGGCTTCTAAAGAAAAAGGACATCAAGCTACGCGAGAACGATCCATACTTCCTGGAGCGAGTGGATAAATTCCAGAAAGCAGTTGCCGATCAGGTAGGAGACCTTACAGTAGCAGATGGCGGGCCGATCATTATGGTGCAGGTAGAGAATGAATACGGATCCTACGGCACCGATAAACCTTACGTAGCCAATATCCGCGATATGCTACGCAAGAATTTCGGTGAAGACGTCACTCTATTCCAATGCGACTGGTCGTCTAACTTTACAAACAATGGCCTTGACGACCTGATCTGGACGATGAACTTCGGAACCGGTGCAAATATCGACCAGCAGTTTGCCAAACTCAAGGAGCTGCGTCCTGAGAGTCCTCTGATGTGCTCCGAGTTTTGGAGCGGATGGTTTGACAAATGGGGCGCCAACCATGAGACACGCCCATCGGAAGACATGATTGCCGGCATCGACGAGATGCTATCCAAGGGTATTTCCTTCAGTCTATACATGACTCACGGAGGCACCAACTGGGGTCACTGGGCAGGCGCCAATTCTCCGGGGTTCGCGCCCGACGTGACTTCATATGATTATGACGCGCCCATAAGCGAGAGCGGACAGATCACACCCAAATACATGGATCTGCGCAAGACACTCGAAAAATACTACGACGGAAAGAAACTTCCGGCCATTCCGGCCACCATCAAGCCCATTGAAGTCAAGGAATTCCAGTTTGACATGGTAGCTCCACTCTTCTCCAACCTCCCCGAGGCTAAGAAGACCCGTGACATCAAGACAATGGAGGAATTCGACCAGGGTTTCGGCAGCATCCTCTACCGCACCACGCTTCCCGAGCTCAAGAACGGAGGTGTGCTTACAATCAACGAACCCCACGACTACGTTCAGGTATTCGTAGACGATAAATATGTAGGCACAGTAGACCGCCGCATGGGAGAGAAGAACGTGCTGCTTCCTGCCTGCGCGAAAGACGCGAAACTCGATATCCTCGTAGAGGCCATGGGACGCATCAACTTCGGACGAGCCATCAAGGACTTCAAGGGAATCACCGACAACGTCATACTCACCGAAGAACGCAACGGATACTCCTTCACCTGCGACCTCAAGAACTGGGAAGTCTTTAATCTCGAAGACACGGAAGAATTCTATGAGTCTATGGAATACTTCCCCGTAGGAGCCTTCACACCGGGACCCGACGGAAGACTTCCGAGAGGCGTATATAAAGGGACTTTCAATGTCAGCAAACCCTCAGACACTTTCCTCAATTTCGAGACATGGGGCAAAGGACTCGTATACGTCAACGGACATCCCCTCGGACGCATCTGGGAAATCGGCCCGCAGCAGACGCTCTATATGCCGGGATGCTGGCTCAAAAAGGGAGAAAACGAAATAATGGTATTCGATATCCTGGGACCGAAGGAAGCAAAATCGGCAGGTCTGAAAACTCCGATGATCGACAACCTTCAGGTGAAGAAGCCTACCACTCACCGCGAGGAGGGTGAGACACTCGACCTGACGGGTGAGAAAGCCGTGCTTTCAGCATCATTCCAGCCGGGCAACGGCTGGCAGGAGTTCAAGCTTTCCGAGCCTGCAGACGGACGCTGGCTTTGCCTCGAGGCCCTGAACTCCATCAACGGCAAGGAAACGGCCTCAATCGCCGAATTCTATGTGCTTGACGAAGACGGAAACCGTCTCTCACGGGAGCCATGGACCGTCTACTATGCCGACAGCGAGGATACAAAGAAAAACAACCGTGCAGGCGACAAGGTATTCGACCTTCAGGAATCCACCTACTGGAGCACAGCAAAGGGTATTCCTTTCCCACACTACCTCGTCATCGATCTTGGAGGAGATAAGAAGATCTCCGGAATTCAGGTACTACCGCGCATGGAGAGCGATGTGCCGGGTGCGATCAAGGACTTCAAGGTATATGTCAGCCCGAAGGCATTTAAGAAATAATGCGCAATGCACAATGTAATATTAATTATGCATGGTCGGGATAATAACCGGCCATGCATTTTTTACTGTCTGTCGATATCGGAAAGCGAATCGAGCAGTGCGCGTCAATAGGAAATAAGGGAGAAGCGATTGCCGGGAATACGCTCGACAATGCCGTCGAATTCCATCTCTCCGAGAGAGGCCATCAGGTCATGGATAGGGAGACCGGTTCGGTCGCGGAGGGCATCGACAGGCATTGGTTGCTGAGCCTGCCGCAATGCATCATATATGAGTTTCTGAGCACCTTCGAGCTCCGGGAAAAGATCCCGTTGGCGCGGAGCCACAGGAAAGTTTTTAGGCTGCCAACCAAGCATGGAGATCATATCTGCGGCACTCCCTGCCATAAGTGCCTTCTGGCTCCTTATGAGCCGGTTGCAGCCGGCACTCATCTCATCACCGATTCTACCGGGCAGGGCAAGAAGCTCGCGACCGAATGAAGAAGCTACTGCTGCCGTCGACATCGCTCCTCCCTTATCAGCTGATTCGGCCACGAGCACAGCATCGGTCATCGTTGCCACGATACGGTTTCGCTCAAGAAACCTACTTCGATATGGAGTGACGCCGGATGGATACTCCGAGACAATGGCTCCTCCCGCTGCGATAATGCGCTTCGCAAGGTCGCGGTTCTGAGAGGGATAAATTGTATTCAGTCCGTGCGCCACCACCGCCACTGTGGGAAGCCCTGCCTTAAGGGCGGCCTCGTGGGCAGCGGAATCAATACCAAGCGCAAGACCACTTACAATCACCATATCCGGGAAATACGGAGCCAAATCTTCGACGAGGGAGGCGACGTAGCGCGTCCCATAGGCAGTAGCATGCCTTGTTCCCACTATGCTAAGCATTTTCTCAGCGTCCAGATCGGCCGCGCCAAGCTTGAAGAGAGTGACCGGAGCCTTTTCTATATCTACAAGCCTTGAAGGATAATCTCCGTCGGTCAAGGAGAGCGAGATGATACCATGACGCTCCATAAACTCCGATTCCTTGCGTGCCTTGAACAAAGCTTCATCACGCACCATACGGTCGAGCATTGGATTTGCCGGAATATTGAGGCGTGCTGCAAGCTCCTGCTGTCCTGAAGAAAAGAACTCCTCCAGACCAACACCGGCTTCTTCCATATGGCGCACAAACTGAGCGTTCATGCCTGGCACGAACGAAAGAGCCATTCCTAAAAGACGGTGCCGCTCCATGGTTTCTCTATATTTAAGGACTTAATTTATATATTTAGCGAAGATCTTAGCAAGTTCGTCGCCACGGGAGAGCTTTCCGTTTTTCAGCACCACCACATTTACCAGTCCCTGACAAACGAGTTCACCCCCGGGACGCATGATATCCTGATGGAAAATGAAACGGGGACCTTTTCTCTCAAGACGTATGCAGGAGAGAAAGGTCTCATCCCCACGAAGAGAAGATATATACTCAATCTCCACCTTTCTCACAACGGCATCGATTCCTTGATTGTGCATCTCCACAAAAGAAAGACCTGCGTCATGGCAGAATTTATGGCGGGTATGCTCCATATAATGAAGATAATTGGCATTATTGACTATCTGCTCGCAATCAAGCTCATAATCACGCACCTCCATCTCCATGATGAAGCAGTATTTACGGTTAGTATTCTTTAATATTCTCATATTCGTTAAATCTTGGCACGTAAAGTATTCTCATGTCTGAGTCCTTGAAGAAGAACAACTCGTATTCATAAGAGGTTTTGCACTCCACTATATTTGAACGAGAAAGCGGAATAACCGTTGCTTCCACCCATCGTTGCTTCTTTTCATCCTCATCTGTATCCTCATCCATATCCTCCCGACGCCATATCCGGAGGATGAATCCACTATCGGTACGTTCTACTGTATGTGGAATCATGTTTCCGACCATCTCCGGCGAAAGAGTATGACTGAAATATAAGAAAACTGCAATACAGGGCACAAAAGCCATGCATATCATGAGACCAACAACCATCAACCGCACATCAACGACGCATCCGACTCCTATCAGAATCACTCCTATGGAGAGCGCGGTCCACACAGGCCATCCGGCTGAGGATGTCATAAGAGTCTTGAAGACCGTCCAACCGTCTACCTTGAAAGGACTTACGTCGTTCATATGCAATCAGATTCTCAATCGACCCGTTCAATCGACCTGTTCTCACGGAATTTCCGATAGACCTCGAGATTCTGTGGAGGAATCACCTGAAGATATCCGGTGCCCTGAGGATTGCGCAGACGCGAAAGACGGATGTACTTGTCGCCATTACCCTTCCTTTTAGGGAACACCTCATCACGACGCTTTTTTGAAAGGTCGGAGGCTTTTGAATGTCCATCAGGCTGAATACCGCGAAGGTCGGGATGAACACCATCCTTTCCGAAAGTCACGGGATAAATGTCGGCACATGGAGGATAACCAAGACCTGTCCACATGACATAATCCTTACCGGAGCCTTTCCCGGGAGTCTCATGACGAGGATCAAGGCCTTCAATCACTATCGTGGCACACGACTTATAACGAGGTATGAAATCCTGGTCAATAATCCATCCTTCCTCAAGACCCTCCGCCATATCCTTGCCCATAAGGTCGTGGTAGAATGTACGGGAGACGGTCTCCGTGAGGAATTCAGGAGTGATTTCCCTTTTCTCTGCAGCCGGACGCAGAAGATGCAGGGCATTGGCCTCACGCACGAATCCGTATCCTTCGTTGGGCCGGCCGCAATGGCTGTAGTTTGTACGGACAAGCATATGATCCGGAGAATCGTCAAGATTGATCCTGATATAGGAGTGATTGTTTGTCTCGAAATATGCACCCGCACCGGTAGCGTCTATCACTCCGAAATTCGCTTCCACACCCATTGGACGAGGAAGAGAATCAAGCAAACGTGCGAAGTCATCGACCGTCACGCATGTGCGCAATGCCTTTGCCATCACAAGACCTTCCTTGTCCATGTCCTTCTGTGGCACTTTATCGTCCTTCAGGTTGTAGGATGCAGTATTCATTATGGCGAATCCTTCGCTGTTGAACCCGGTCCAGCATTCCTTAAGATTCTTATCGGAGGCATTGAAAAGGCCGGTATATCCATATCCCTCAGGCCCGGGGGCTATATATTCCACCTTATTGTCTATTGCAGATGTGTCACGGTGCTTCCATAGCAGCGGACGTCCGTAGGGATTAAGTTCGGCACCTATAATGGCGCTCGTGCATGCGATGGCCGGAGCAAAGACACCGGCTATCAAACAAATCAATATGCAGATACGTTGTTTCATTGATGCGAAGATAATAAAAAAAAATCGACTCACCAAATAAAAAAACCTTAAAGTCTCCAAAGACCTTTCAAGACCTTAGTGACTTTAACTATTATCTCTTAACCTTTAACCCTTAACCCTTTTTTAAGATATGGATATACTCCCGAAAGACCCTGCAATGCTGATGAGCTTCATCAATATGAAGCTTCGTGACGAATACCGCACACTGGAAGACTTCTGTGCCGTCTATGGACTCGACGAACATAAACTCAAAGCCCGGATGGAGACATCCGGCTTCAAATGGATACCCGGCATCCGACAGTTTCGTTAAAAACAAGATACGAATGTTAAAAAGTCAACGTCAAGCCAACCATTTGGCATATTAACGTGTTTGAGTTATACAAAAAGCAATATGGCGAAGCATTCCGGTTTCGTGAGAAAGTGAGAATGCGGTTTTAAGTTTAGTTAGATATAGTTTATAGTGGAATCGTGAGGGAGAGTCGCTGTGTGAGCGGCTCTCCTTTTTTTAACAGTAAAAAAATTCCTGATCATTTGATGATCAGGAATCCTATCAATATTACTATGAGGCATATGACATACAGGATAATCGGCAGAGCCTTGGGGAAATGCTGCTGTGGGTCCGGGAAATTCTCTTTTGTGAGTTTTATGCCGGATTTCCTTACCAGATCCCTTGCCATCGGCGGCAACTGATTAAGAAGTCGCTCCTGTTCCTCTTCCTCAGCAGCCTTAAGACGATCATGATCTACCTGACCTTGATTAAGCTGCGAGGGCAATGTTCCGGATAGACGCTGCCGGAAATAGCGGCAGATGTCAGGTACTTCAGAAGCCTGCATCCAGTCGTCCATTCCCTTACACCAAACATAAGTGTCGGGTCTGACACCCTGGGCTTCCATCTCGTCCAGCACCATCGGCCCATATCGCCGATCTCCTATCATTGCGAAATACTTCATCGGTATCAAAGCGCGCCGAGCTCCGAGATAATCGAAGATATATAGAAGACATTAAACACGAGACCTATTCCCGTGAGAACGAATGATATTATCGTAAGAGTCTTGCAAGAAGACCAAGAGTTCTGCGAGGAGTAGAAATCGCCTCTGCGGGTTGCCTCTTCAGCCTTATTTGCCTGCAGGATTGCGAAAATACCTATTATGCCCCCTATGCATGAGAATAGGAAACCACACACCGTAGCGACAATAGCGAGCGTCTTCCAGTTGCCGGAAGATGTAGAGCTTCCGCTTTGATTCTGGTTATTGTAGGCGCCATACTGCTGCGGCTGCTGATAAGGACGGGCTGGAGCCTGCTGCTGGGGCTGAGCGTAGTGGCCGAAAGCGGATTCGCGCTCATTGATACGCATACGGTTGGCGAGCAACGGAGCAAGTTCAGCGACGTTGTCAGCACGTGTCCAGTCGGCCATACCTGCCGTCCATACTAAAGTCGTGGGTTCTATACCTTTCTCAGATAGCTGAGAGATGGAGAGGGGACCAACTCTGGTATCCCCTTCCACTATGTAATATTCTTTTTCCATTTACTGTTTTTTTCCTTATTACTGCATATTCTTGCCGTGGCAGTTCTTGTATTTTTTACCGCTTCCACAAGGACAAGGATCATTACGTCCTACCTTGGGCTGCGCCTTGATCGGCTGACGCGCCTGTTGAGGCTGGCGGTTGACGTTCTGAGCGGCCTGACGCTGGGCGTTCTCCCCCTCATATGTCTCGTGGGTAGTGGAGTAGTTGGCGTAGGGATTAGCACCTGCCGGGGCACCATATTCCTGACGTATCTCCTGAGTGCGGGTATAAGTAGCGGCCTGAGCGTTGCGATGAGCCTGCATAGCCTGTTCGCGTGCAGCCTGCGCCTGCTGAGCCTCGGCTCTTGCCTGTGCCTGTGCCTGCTGCTGAGCGAGCTGCGCCTCACGCATGGCCTTGGCCTCCTCATAGTCAGGAGCCGCGAGCTTGCCTCGCATAAGGGTAGCCACTGCTTTTGAGTTCATCTCCTCGAGCATGTTCTTCCATAGTCCATAGGCCTCGAGCTTGTAGATCACAAGAGGATCCTTCTGCTCGTAGCTTGCATTCTGGACTGACTTGCGAAGTTCATCCATGTCGCGGAGGTGCTCCTGCCATGCATTGTCGATGGCCTGAAGAAGCACAGCCTTCTCCCAACCCTTTACAATCGGACGGCATTCATTGTCGTATGCCTCCTTGAGATCGCAGCGGATATTGAAGAATCGGCGGCCGTCGGTCACCGGCACACCTACGACACCCTGGACACCTCTCTCCTCAACGAATTCCTTGATATAGGGCATCGCGGCAGCGGCAATCTTATCGCGGTTGCGGTAATAAGTCGCGAGAGCCTCGTCTGCGAGGCGGTTGGCTATCTCGTTGCGGTCGGCCTTACGGAATTCCTCCTCGCTGAATGGAGAGTCTATCGCAAGGGTCTTGCGCACCTCCATAGCGAAGTCATTGTAGTCGTAGCCCATCTCAGCAATGCTCTGAGCCACATCGTAGATCATATTGGAGATATCGGTTCCGATACGCTCTCCCTTGAGGGCGTTCTGGCGTTTGCCGTATATTGCGGTACGCTGGGCGTTCATGACATCATCATACTCTACGAGACGCTTACGGATACCGAAGTTATTCTCCTCCACTCTCTTCTGAGCTTTTTCGATAGCGTTTGTGAGCATCTTTGACTCAAGCATCTCGCCTTCCTCGAATCCCATCTTGTCGAGCATCTTGAAGACGCGCTCGCCGGCGAAAAGACGCATGAGATTGTCTTCGAACGAAACGAAGAAGACTGAGCTGCCCGGGTCACCCTGACGACCTGCACGGCCACGTAGCTGGCGGTCGACACGGCGCGACTCATGACGTTCCGTACCGATGATGGCGAGGCCACCAGCCTCCTTCACTTCAGCGGGCAGTTTGATATCGGTACCACGACCGGCCATATTTGTTGCGATGGTCACCGTTCCCGGCTTACCGGCCTGAGCGACGATGTCGGCTTCTTTCTGGTGAAGCTTGGCGTTGAGCACCTGATGTGGTATCTTGCGAAGCTGGAGCATACGGCTGAGAAGCTCGGAAATCTCGACAGAGGTCGTACCGACGAGTACCGGGCGTCCGATTGCCACCATGTCTTCCACTTCCTTGATTACGGCATTGTATTTGTCTTTCTTCGTGCGGTAGACGCGGTCTTTCTGGTCGTTGCGGATGACGGGGCGGTTGGTCGGTATTTCCACCACTTCCATCTTATAGATGTCGTAGAACTCACCGGCCTCCGTCATAGCCGTACCGGTCATGCCGGCCAGCTTACGATACATACGGAAGTAGTTCTGCAGCGTAATGGTAGCATACGTCTGTGTAGCTGCTTCCACCTTCACGCCCTCTTTCGCCTCGATAGCCTGATGCAGACCGTCGGAATAGCGGCGCCCTTCCATGATACGTCCGGTCTGTTCGTCGACAATCTTAATCTTGTTGTCGTCGATCACATACTCGATGTCCTTGTCGAATAGCGTATATGCCTTGAGAAGCTGGTTGACGGTGTGAACACGTTCCGACTTCACGCTGTATTCCTGCAGCAGGTCGTCCTTACGCTGATGTTTCTCCTCATCAGTGAGATCCATATTCTCAACCTCCGACAGCTGTGATGTGATGTCGGGGAGCACAAAGAAGTGAGGATCCTGAGTGGTATCGGTCAGCACCTGTATACCCTTGTCGGTCAACTCGATGCTATGATTCTTCTCATCCACTACAAAGAAGAGGGGTTCAACAGCGAAAGGCATCTCCCGGTTGTTGTCCTGCATGTATTTCTCCTCTGTCTTAAGAAGTATAGGCTTTATGCCCTCCTCACTGAGGTAGCGGATGAGAGGTCCATGCTTCGGAAGGCTCTTGTAGACGCGGAAAAGAGCGAGGCCACCGTCTTCGAGCAGTTCCTGTGCCGTAAGAGGCTTCTTACCATCGCCTTTGTCGTATTTCTTTATCTTCTCAGGGTCGCCGCTCATAGCAGCTGAGATCTTATCCTTAGCCTCAAGCAAAAGGGCCTGAGCCTGCTTGCGCTGGGCATTGACCACTTTTTCCACATTCGGCTTAAACTCATTGAACATCTGGTCGTCACCCTTGGGGATGGGACCCGAGATAATCAGAGGGGTGCGGGCATCGTCGATAAGCACTGAGTCAGTCTCGTCGACGATAGCGTAGTAATGGTCTTCACGCTGTACGAGGTCGGTCATCTGGGTTGCCATATTGTCGCGCAGATAGTCGAAGCCGAACTCGTTGTTAGTACCGAAAGTGATATCGCTGCGGTATGCCTTGCGACGCTCGGGAGAATTGGGTTCCGTCTTATCGATACATGCTACCGAGAGTCCGTGGAACTCATACAATGGTCCCATCCACTCAGAGTCACGTTTGGCAAGATAATCGTTGACTGTCACCACATGGACGCCTTCTCCGGTAAGGGCGTTAAGAAAGACCGGAAGAGTAGCCACGAGGGTCTTACCTTCACCGGTAGCCATCTCCGCGATGTTGTTGGAAGTCTTGTCGCCCTGTAGGATGCCATGGAGGACCATACCGCCAATGAGCTGAACGTCATAGTGGACCATGTCCCACTTCATCTCGTTGCCGCCGGCAATCCATGAATTCTTATAGATGGCCTTATCGCCGTCGATGCTGACGAAATCCTTGCCTTCGGCGGCAAGTTCGCGGTCGAAGTCGCTTGCGGTCACCTCAAGCGTATCGTTGTTGGCAAGTCTGCGTGCTGTCTCCTTTATCACGGCGAATACCTCCGGAAGGGCCGCATCGAGCTTGCGCGCATACATCTTGTACATCTCCTCTTTCAGGTTGTCGATCTCCTTCCAATAGGGTTCGCGCTTGTCAAACTCCATGGTCTCGATCTGATTCCTGATATCGGCCATCTTGTCCTTATAGGTCTGAGCCTCGCCGCGAATGTCATCGCGGATCACATTGATTCTATCGCGTAGTTCATCGTTGGAGATGTCGCGTATCTGCTCGGAAATCGGATTGATTTCCTTCTGAAGGCGGTTCCAGAGAGGACGCACTGCGCGCTCGCTCTGGTCGCCGAAAATTGTTTTAAGTATGCTGCTGAATCCCATTTTTTAATGAGAATTAAATTTATATTCTATATTAAGTTGCAAAGATAATAATTTTAATGCATAATTCATAATACATAATGCATAATTTTTGCTTTAATTCAAAATTCTTAAACCATAATGCATGATTTAAGTGTCAATTCATCATTTGCAAAGATTATGGACTATGAATTATTCATTACCACATAAGGGGCTTATCAGATGCACCGTTGGGGCTTCTGATGCGCATCACCGAGCTTACGGTGGGCGCTATGGCGGAGGCATTGACCTCACCGGTCTCAACCTTCACAGGCACACCGGGCCCCATGATAAAGGCCGGGGAAGCAGGATTGCCCTCACGGACCTGCCATGTCAGTACAGGCAGGCGCACATCATCGTTAACCGTCCAGCCGGGAGCGAACTCAAGCCTGAGGTCGCCGGCCGTCTTGGGATCGAGACCACGTCCGATGGTCCTGAGCTCGGGAGTAGTCTCTCCCACTATATCAGTGAGCGACTTGACATCGGCCACACCGCTCATCATCACGAGGAAATCCCTTGCGTCCCGCCTTACCGCGGCAAGATCAAGACCATGACGCTCCAGTGTCGAATGGTCAAGATAGATCATATTGCGGAAGCTGCCGTCGACATATTGGTCATTGCCATGCTTCGCGCTGAGATAGGAATTAAGAAGCGAGACGGCACGCTTCATTGAGAAAGTTCCCGAAGGAATGCGATAGCGCGGCTCATCCTCAGCAGCCTCGTCGAAATAACCTGTCGAGACGAGAAAGACCAGTGTATTGTCAAGCCCGACGCTCTCGTTGATGGCCTTCAGGAGCCTTTCAAGCTGTCCGTCAAGCCTCAGATAGCTGTCCTGCATCTCAAGACGCATATCGGAGTCAACACCGTGTTTGTATGGAGCCACGGTATATCCTACATTGAGCATATCAATGACTTCACCACGCTGACCGAGCTGCAGGCTCTTAATATAGTCTATTGCTAAATCGGTGACCTCATTATTGACGAGCGCCGACTGTTTAAAATTCACATAACGGTCACTGCTCTTTTTCGGGAAGGCATGCCGGAATGGGAAATATTTCTTCTGAGCGGGAACGCCGTCGTAAGTGTCGAGAGCCTTGCTTGGTGTCCACACCATGGTGTCGAGACGCTCGGCAAGCGGAGCACGGTAGTTGCGCTGGCTGATGCAGTTGGGCACTTCCTTGTAGTAGGTCGTAGTAGCCCATTTTCCGGTCTCGTCCGAGATCCAGAAAGCACTGCTTCCCCCGTGTCCGGCCATTATGATGGCCTGCATGGGATCAGGGGCAATACTGTAGACGGCTCCGAGTCCTACCCCATCGACAGCTATCTCATCGCTTATCGTGGAGAGACGTAAGGATGCCGGACTGTATGTCTCATTGGTGAAGTTGCCGATAGTGGAAGGATCGTGCAATACCGGCTGCGGATATTTTGACGCGTGGTCGTAGACCTTATCGGCGGGAATACCGGATGCTGACGCATAGTTGCCCGTATACACGATGGCCGTGGAACTGACTATATCGAGATCCTTTACATTGTAATCAACGTTCTTGAGATAGAGTCCACGGTTCTTAAGGAGATTGAACCCATCCTTTCCAAAGCGTGCGCTCAGAAAGTCTATGTAGTCGGTACGCAATTGGTCGACCATTATCCCGACGACAAGACGGGGCCGGGTAGGGTCTGCCATCGCGACCGTCGAAATACCGACGAGACCGCAGAGAACGGATGTCAGCAATCTATTCATTTCTTATATTCTTTATACGTTACTTTCAATGCTCCAGTATTCAGAAGCACTATGACAGCGAGCGGGATAACGCTAAGCAGCATCGGCCAAACGGCGGGATTTGCCTTCTGTGGTGTCAAACCGGCAGCAAAAAGCACTATTAGGACCACAGCCATTACAAAGTCGTAGGCGGCCATAGCCGAAACAGGGGTTCTCCAGCTTTTGAACCATATGCCTGCAGCCACGATCAGCTGCAGCGGATTGAGCCAGTAGATCAGCACATTGGGAGAAGTAGCCTCATGCTCCGAGCAGAAGACAAGGAAGGTGACGATGCATCCCGCTATGCCTGCAGCGAAGAAATAGAGGAAAATCCACCATTTCCAAAGCTTACCGCTTTTGAGATAAACAAACATCGTGCCAATACTCAGCAGAAGCATGACAATGCCCACAGCCATCGGCGTTCGCCACCAGGGCGTCGGAGGCAAGGTCGCGTCTACATATCCGGGGAAAATGACATTTGTCTCCTTCACGAGAGGGCGCCCCCCGATGGTAGCTTCGGCAATCTTGGCTGAGAGCACTGGAGGCGCGAATATATCCTCGTCTTTCGCCATAGGATAGTCCAGACCGCTTCCCAATACAAGGTCGATGCCGAACTGGTACCATGGATAATTGCGGTGGAAATGCCTCATTTCGGAGCGAAATGTAGGATAATAGAGCGTATCCGGCATATGAATGTCTCGGACGGAGGCTTCCGTCACACGTTTCCAAGGCCGCGTCGCACAGTTGTCGCGCACATAGTTGTATCGGTAGACACGGTTTTCCGGACGCGACTCCACCTGCACAAGAGCTCTGAGTCTGCGTGCTTCTTCCTGAGTGAGGTCGAGCACCTGCTCCGTCACCTTGGAGCCTCTTCTGACATATGCGGGCATGAAGCGGTCGAACTGATAGCCATAGACCATATAGTCTGTCTCACCTTTGCAGAAACGATAGATGAAATTGGGCGAGGTGAAATCGAATATGCCGTAGTTCCATACCGAATCCATCTGCGCGTTTCTGATACGCAGGGCGGCATGGCCGCAAAGCTCATAGACATCCGGACCCGGATCGCAAGTCACGATGCTTACAATAAGGTCTTCCCCGCCGACTGAATCGGCAGGGAAGGGAGTATCGGTCCTCTCCTGAGCTGTCACGCCGCAGGAGAGGTAAAATATCGTAATGAGTATCGCGATTATGCGGTTCATCGTTTAGAATTCGCAGTTGTTCGGATAGCGGGGGAAGGGAATCACGTCGCGGATGTTCTGCATGCCGGTCACGAAGAGGATCAGACGCTCGAATCCGAGTCCGAACCCACTGTGAGGCACTGTACCGAACTTGCGGGTGTCGAGATACCAGTCCATGCCTTCGAGTCCCTGATCGGCCATACGCTGCTTTAGTTTATCGTAGTTCTCCTCACGCTGGCTGCCGCCGATGATCTCGCCGATCTTCGGGAAAAGAACGTCCATCGCTCGTACGGTCTTGCCGTCGTCGTTAAGCTTCATATAGAAAGCCTTGATTTCCTTAGGATAATCGGTAAGTATTACGGGCTTCTTGAAGTGCTGCTCCACAAGATAGCGTTCGTGCTCCGAAGCGAGATCGACGCCCCAATAGACAGGGAATTCGAATTTCTTGCCGCTCTCCTCGAGAATCTTGATTCCCTCGGTATAAGGAAGGCGTACGAAATCGTTTTCCACCACGAAGTTCAGGCGATCGATGAGTTCCTTGTCGAAATGCTCGTTGAGAAACTCGATGTCGTCCTTGCAGTGTTCAAGCGCATACTTGATGCAGTATTTGATGAATTCCTCAGCCAGTTCCATGTTATCCTCTATCTCATAGAAGGCCATCTCCGGCTCAATCATCCAGAACTCAGAGAGGTGGCGCGGAGTGTTGGAGTTCTCTGCGCGGAAAGTCGGGCCGAACGTATAGATGCATCCGAGTGCGGTGGCGCCAAGCTCACCTTCGAGCTGTCCGCTGACAGTGAGCGAAGCCATCTTGCCGAAGAAATCCTGAGAATAGTCGGTCTTGCCGTCTTTTGTCTTCGGAAGGTCTTCGAGGGGAAGGGTGGTCACCTGGAACTGAGCGCCCGCACCTTCGCAGTCAGAGGCCGTGATGAGCGGAGTGTGGAAGTAATAGAAGCCCTTGTCGTTGAAGAACTTGTGGATGGCGTAAGCCAGAGCGTGACGAATTCGGAGCACCGCTCCGAATGTATTCGTACGTGGACGCAGATGAGCTATCTCGCGGAGGAATTCCAGAGAGTGACCTTTCTTCTGAAGCGGGTATTCAGCCACATCGGCCTTTCCGTAGATTTCTATCTCGTCGGCCTGCACCTCTATTGCCTGTCCTTTTCCCTGGGAGGCCACTGCCTGACCCTGCACATGGATGGAGGCTCCGGTCGTGATATCCTTAAGAGACTCCTCTGGAATCTTCGCGAAGTCTACCACTACCTGAACGTTCTTTATGGAAGAACCGTCGTTAAGGGCTATGAAAGCGACGTTTTTGTTGCCTCGGCGGGATCGAACCCAGCCTTTGACGTCGACTTCAGTGCCGATATATTTTTCAGGATCGGAGAGAAGCGCCTTGACGGTCGTACGTTTGATGTTCTGCATTTTATGGTTTGGTTTCTGATGATTATTCAAATGAGCCCATACGCAGGAAGTTGACTTCTTCCTGAGTGAGGTATCTCCAGCGTCCGCGCGGGAGATTCTTCTTAGTAAGGCCGGCGAAATATACGCGGTCAAGCTTTGTCACACGATAGCCGAGGTGCTCGAAGATGCGGCGTACGATACGGTTACGTCCGCTGTGGATCTCGATGCCGGCCTGATTGCGGTCTGTGTCGTTGGCGTAAGAGATGGCGTCGGCGTGTATATCGCCGTCCTCAAGCTGTATGCCGTCGGCGATACGCTGCATATCCTCCTCGGTGATGTCTTTGTCGGTCCATACATGATAGATCTTCTTCTTGACAAATTTCGGATGTGTAAGCTTGGAGGCAAGTTCGCCATCGTTCGTAAGCAGGAGAACGCCGGTGGTGTTGCGGTCAAGTCGGCCGACCGGATATATTCTCTCGCGGCAGGCACCCTTGACAACGTCGAGCACCGTCATGCGTCCGTTAGGATCGTCGCTTGTAGTCACGCAGTCTTTCGGCTTGTTGAGTAGCACATAGCACTTACGCTCCGGAGTCACGACCTTGTCTTCGCACTTGACCACATCGTCGCGGTTAATCTTTGTGCCGAGTTCAGTCACGACAACGTCGTTGACGGTGACAAGACCGGCCTGGATCTTCTCGTCGGCCTCGCGGCGCGAGCAGATGCCGGAGTTAGCCATAAATTTGTTGAGTCTGATCGGTTCGTTCGGATCGATATCGTCTATAACGTAGTCGATCTGACGAGGACGCGGAGTGAACTTCATTCCGGGTTTCTGGTTCTTCTGGAATCCGTTCTGACGCTTCTGGAATCCGCCCTGCTGGCCACCCTGACGGCCATATCCGCCCTGCTGACGGTTCTGATAGCCGCCCTGCTGGCCACCCTGACGGCCATATCCGCCCTGCTGACGGTTCTGATAACCGCCCTGCTGGCCACCCTGACGGCTGTAGCCACCCTGACGGTTATTGTTCTGGCGGTTGTAACCACCCATCTGACGGCCATAGCCATTCATCTGGCCACCCTGACGGTTGTAATTATTCTGACGGTTGTAGCCGTTCTGCTGGCTACCTCCTTCTGTCTGATTCTGCTGATAGGTGTTTTCCGAAGAGGTATTCTGGCTGTCGGAATCTGTATTGTATCTCTTATAGCCTTCTCCGTTGGAGTTGCCGTTCTGATAAGAGCGGTTGCCATAAGAGTTCTGACGCTGCTGATATGCCGGACGAGTCTGACGGCTGTAGCCGCCATCCTCCGCGTTGCGGTATGAATTCGAGTAGCTGTTCTGGTAAGTGCGTGGTCTTGGCTGGAATCCACGCTGTCCGAAATCAGGACGTTCTGTGCCTTTATATGGTCTTGACTGAAAATACTGATCTTTGTTTTCCGTGTTTTCTGAAGTGGTAGGCAGTGCTCCGATTCTGGGTCTCTTTGGTTTCTTCTCTTCCATTGTTTTTTGTTTAAGGTTGGCGCATGACATCGCTGCCATTTTCTTGTGTCGCCGTTGATTTAAGTGTTGCGTTTATAAGGTTGTTACTAACTCTGCGCAATTGCGATGCAAAAATACAAATAAATTCCGACATCCACAAAATTATCATATAAAAAAATGATAAAATTCAATTGAATTGCAAATGCATGCCATGCTGCAGGAGATAATGAAGGCCTCATCCAGGCAGGATGAGGCCATTGCAATTCAATTTGTAGGCTGAACTACTTTTTAGTCACTTAATTATTACCTTTTCAGCCTTGCCTCCCTGACGGCGTATGAAGATACCCTCTGAAGGCTCAGCCACTTTCACGCCGTTGAGGTTGTAGAATTCTACCGGGGCATTCGGATCGCCTATCGACTCCACACCGGCACCGACATAATCGTTGACCTCGTCTTTAGCACAGTTGAGCACTTTTCCCGATCCATCGATGACAGCCGCGATGACACGGAGCTTATTCTTATCAGGGAGAAGGGTTTCGGAAATTTTTGAAAGGTCAAATTCTATGCTGTGGGTCACTGAGCTATCCTTCTCCAGCGACGCGGGGATGCTTCCGTCGACACCGTAGATACCGGTAGTGGATATCACCACGTCATTGAAGACAAGACCAGCGACGGATGCCTTGCCGTATTCACCTCCTCTGCAGAAAGCGTTCAGCTGCTCAATATAATGAGGCAGCTCACTATTGTAGTAGTTAGTTTGCACCCAGTTCCTACCGGTTCCGGTCAGGCCGTCGGCTACCAGTAGATACACCATCTTATACTTCCCCGACTCATAACCTATCACATTGGTGAGATTCGCTGTGGCGGTCAGCACATCGTCGGAAGTCCATGTATGGGATACGCTTACGCTCCATGGCGTGAACTGGGCATTAAGTGCGAGAATATCATTCACTATCTCGAAACCATTGCTTTGAGCACTGACACCGAAGTATGGATCGGCTCCAACCGCCCTGTTGAGCCATGCTCCGGGATAACCTTTCTGGGGCTGCTGAGGTAATTTGGAAGTGATGATCATTGGATCAACGCCTGTCCCGTTGGTGCCATGGAAAGCGGCAACCACGAAATCAGGATGATTCTCCTTGATGTATTCGAGGGCGGCATATCCACGGGTGCAGTATCCGCACCATGTTCCAGTGTATTCTTCCATCAGAGTCTGACGTACCGGCATGGTCTTCAACACATAAAGCGATGCTACAGCGGTAGCCTGGTCGGTATTCGCCTCACCGTTTACTTTCGTGACCTTGAATGCCACCTCCTCAACTGTCGGCTCGCTCTGGGCCGGAATCTCAATCGGCACGTTGATCTTATTGCCTATTCCTGCAGGCAAAGCCTTAGGTAAATCATAATGATATGTATAAGGTTTCCCTCCAATCTCATATTCGAAATCTACAGAGTTGACCTCCTGTGAGCCTACGGCTGAAAGCTCCATGTCGACTGTTACCGGAGTATCTATAGAAGTATATATGTCTGACGGAATATTCACGATCCTCACATCATGAGGAGGCACGTTGTCAATGGTCACGCTTATTCCACATCCGTAGCCAAACTTATCGTATCCGTTTGTCCATCTTACATATGTCTGAAACGAGGGAATATGAAGCCAGAAGGAACTTGGAGTGTCGGATGCACCTAACGATATGGGATAGGCAGTGCTGTCATCCTGTTTAAGGACATTGACGGTGACACCCACATATACTCCTTTGTCACCAATCGTATAGGATTCCGGCAGCGTACCTGCAAGCACTGCTTCATCACCTACCATAGAAATCGAAGCGTCATAAGTGCCTATATCGGGAACGTTCTTGTTCGACGTGGTCTTAAGCTCAGTTGAAAGCCATACCGTGGGGGCTCCATAATTTTCTATACCGGATATATTACGGACCGGCATTTTGATGTCCTTGATGGTATATCCGCTGAACACGTTGCCGGGAAGAAATATAGCGACATCGTAGACCTCTGTTTTATAGTTAGGTCCCATTCCGAAGTAATCTTCGACACCGTCGATATATGAAAAATCGGCTGTTGTGGTCTCAGCATTGCCAAGCAGCGCGCCACCCAGCATCATCGAAAGTAAAAGTTTCTTCATATTAGTATTTTTTGATTATTAGGTCGGTTAACCCAACTTATAAACGGATTACAAGCCTGCTTTATTGTAAAAATACGCCCTACACGGGAAGACCCCGCGCAACTGCATTTCAAAGATCTACGTTATGGATACGGTTAGCCCCGAGTTTTCACTCGGGGCTACAAGATTCTCTGTCGAAGGAGACAGATTATTTCACGATTACCTTTTCGGTTTTATCACCCTGACGGCGGATGAAGATGCCTTCTGTGGGCTTTGCCACCCTTACGCCATTGAGATTATAGTATTCCGCCGGCATGCTGTCGGAGTTTTCGATACCTTCTACCGCACTGGATGCGGAGTCCTTGGACATACTGAATTCACAAGCATTGACGATCTCACCTGTCGCTGCATTGGAAAGCATGGCAATCACACGAAAATCGTTTCCTTTGACATTAGATAAAGGAATATCAATGGAATATTCATATACTCTATCACTTTCTACAACAGACGGCAGACTATTTGCAATACCAGGATAACAATTATAGTAACGAGCTACGTCATTGAACATGGTCTTGACAGCAGACCCCTTTGTTTCCCAACCATTCATAGGCACTCTCTGACTGGGGAAATAATTTTGCTGCACATATGGACCGACATTGTCCTCAACCACAACAAAAGACAGGTAATGGGGAACCGAAGTTCCGATAGCAAATCTCGTAGAAGCCTTTACTGAAGCTGTTTCCTCGTCAGAACCGGGCAGGCCCTCAAGCGAAACCTCCGCATAAGAGGGGAAATCCAGATATGCCGCAACCTGATCGATAAAATCACAAACCTGAGTGTAAGGAAACGTCGGTGTCTGGCTGATCATTCTGTTGTATATCACAGTGGGGAATCCGCCGACATATTCATTTATAAACTTCTGATATTCATTTATCGCCATATCGTCCTCATTATGCACGCCTATCGCAATAGCCCTGTCGGGATAGGTCTTCTTGAGATATTCAAGAGCCTCGATTCCACCCGGACACCAGCCACACCACGTACCTGTAGCGTCTTCGGCTACAATCTTCTTGAGGAAGCCCTCTTCATATGCAGGGACAGTGGCCCTGACCATAGTTCCATCATACGGCTCGCCATTGACCTTGGTCAACTGCATTGAGAAATCTACAAAAGCCTTTTGATTTGCCTTTACACCATTGAATACCAAAACAGTTGTGTTTCCGAAAGAAATCGGAGAAAATTCAAAGGACTGAACCATATCAGGCATTCCAGTGACAGACACAGTAGCTTCTACTGAAGACAACGCATTGGCTGCAACATTCTTTACAAGGAAGGCCACATCAGTACCCTTTCCACTCACCGGCAAATATGGAGGAACGTCAATCTCGACTATTGAAGCCTGGTTTTCCGGCAGATTATCGCCTTCAAGCCTTATCGCCATAGAAAGAGCTCCATACATAGAAGACGGGCTCATCCATTCTCCAGAAGGAAATGCATCCGTATTGCTGGTATTGATCAAACATGTACCGGGATTGTCATTTGGCACTCCGTCAATAGGCACATAATACATATTATCACTTCGAGGCACGATCAAGCTGTAGCCAAAAACCAGTAGCCCTTCCTCTCCTGTAATGGTGTATGGCGTATCAAGAGAAATATCATTCTTAGCATAACCTGACTTTGAGAAGTCAAATTCCTGAGTATAATCCTCACTCCGGAGGGTTGTAGTATAGAAGAAGCGTCCGGATGCGATTGAATTAGTGCCAGAATTTCCGGTAGGGCTATAAACAGTAAAACCTGTCACCTTTGATCCCGCATAAGCCTTGATGTCCTCCGGAGTCATCTGAAACGACATGAATACGCGAGTCTTGCCTCCGGTAGTTCCATTCAGACTGAGCGCGTTTTCTACGCCTTGAGCATACGAAAAATCAATCGCCCCTGAAGCTCTTGTATAACTTGACGACGAAGAGGAAGCGGGAGAAGCAGTAGGACCGACACTATACATGTCATTGCCTTTCAACAAAGGTCTGGCATTCTGAAATGCAAAACCTGAAGCAGCCACGATGAAAGCTGCTGAAAGCAGTAATGATTTTTTCATTCTTCACTTATTTTGAATGTTAATGTTGCTTGATAAAAGAGAAATGCGCGCATTCCCCCTTAAAGGAATAACGCGCATTCAGTATTGCTTGTTTTAGCTATGGAGGAATTTAACACTCAGTAGCCTTTCCTCCTGACAGCACAGCAATCGCCTTCCTGATGCGTGCGATTACTTCCGACTTGGGCATGAGCTCGGTGATGTCGAACATATGCGGGCCACGGCATGCGCCTACGACCGCGAGGCGGAAAGCGTTCATCACGTTGCCGAGATGGTATCCTTTCTCTGCAATCCAGTCGAGTACGATCTTCTCTGCATTGGCCGACGACATGTCGTCTATTCCCTCAAGTACGCCGATCAATTCCTCCATGATGCGCGGAGTATCTTCCTGCCAGCGTTTCTTCACATCTTTTTCTGCATACGATTCAGGAGCTACAAAGAAGAAATCTCCCTGATCCCAGAGATCCTGCACGAATTCGATTCGACCTTTTACCATGCCTACAGCCTTTGCCACATAATCCATACCGAAATCATCTGCATTCAGGCCCCTCTCGGCAAGACGCTCCTTGAGCACAGGCATGAAGAGCTCGGCAAGAGCCATGTCATCCATACGCATGAGGTATTCATGGTTGAACCATATGCCCTTCTTATAATCAAACTTCGCCCCTGCCTTCGAGCAGTGGTCGAAAGAGAACTTACTGATGAGTTCGTCCATGCTCATGATCTCTGTGTCGTCACCGGGATTCCAGCCAAGTAGGGCAAGGAAATTGACCACGGCCTCCGGCAGATAACCTTTCTCACGATATCCTGAAGAGACTTCGCCACTTTTAGGGTCGTGCCACTCCAACGGGAAGACCGGGAATCCCAGCTTGTCGCCATCCCGCTTGGAAAGCTTGCCGTTGCCCACAGGTTTAAGGAGCAACGGAAGATGCACGAACTGAGGCATCGTATCTTCCCAGCCAAAAGCCTGATAGAGCAGGACGTGGAGTGGAGCCGACGGAAGCCATTCTTCGCCGCGTATGACGTGGGTCACCTCCATCAGATGGTCGTCTACGATGTTCGCAAGGTGGTAGGTGGGAAGGTCGTCAGCACTCTTATAGAGGACTTTGTCGTCGATGATATTTGAGTTGATGACCACTTCTCCTCGGATAAGGTCGTTGACCTTCACGTCAACATTAGGCTCATTCTTAAAACGGACCACATACTGATGGCCCTCATCGATGAGACGTTTCACTTCCTCGGGCGGCATGGTGAGGGAGTTGCGCATCTCACCACGCGTGTGGGCATCATACTGAAAGTTCGGCTTCTCGGCACGGGCCGCTTCAAGCTCCTCGGGGGTGTCGAAAGCGATGTAGGCCTTTCCTGCATCAAGGAGCTGATCGGCGTATTTACGGTAGATGTCGCGACGCTGGCTTTGCTTGTAGGGACCATGTGGGCCACCTTCGCGAACTCCTTCGTCAAACTTTATTCCAAGCCAGTCAAGGCTCTCACAGATGTATTCCTCCGCACCCGGAACAAAACGACGGCTGTCGGTATCCTCGATGCGGAGAATCATATCGCCTCCGTGCTGGCGGGTGAAAAGATAGTTGAAAAGTGCTGTGCGGACTCCACCGATATGGAGCGGTCCTGTCGGGGATGGAGCAAATCTTACTCTTGTTTTCATTTATTAGAGAATTGAAATAATAATCTGGATTTTAGAACTTGAAAGCCCCTTTCCATTGCGAAGAGAGTGATGGCAGCATGAATGGGGAAAGAAGGTCGCGGACTTCCTTAGAGATGGACTGGAGAGTAGTGAGCTTCGCGGTGAGGGGAGCCTCTCCCGGACCGATAGAATATTCTACCGCAGTATAAGGGATCTTTTCCAGAAGCTCATCCCCATCGATTCCGCTTCCCTTGAGAGTGAAGAAATCCTTCAGGTGAGGAGCCTTAAGGAATTTACCTGTCTCCAGAGGTTTCAGCTGAGAGTCAAAGAATCGGACTTCAGTGTCACGCGCCATCGATTCGTCGCCGGTTGTGTATAATGTCATCACCATCTGTTTATTTCCCACCGGGAGCAATTTGATCTCAAGAAAGCTGACGGGCGTGACAGACACCTTTAGATAGTCAGGAGTCACCCGCACAAGACGGCTCGTCTCTCCGAGGGCGTTTGTAGCTGAAAGGATACTGTCGGCCTGTGTATAGTAGTCAAGCATGTCAAGACGTGTCGATGGACGAAGCAGGTCGAGTATCTCAAGAGGTGCCTCTGCGAATACTTTCGAAGCTGTAAGAGTCAGGCCGGAATCGTTCTTGGCGGTCGTACGGGCATGCCCCGCGACAATAGTCGCGAGGCAGAAGGCCGTAATAAGCCATTTTCGAATCGTATATTCTGGCTTATGTAGTGTCATTTCTTTTTAAATATGTCGTAATTTCCGTTGTATTTTGATTTGGGAGCTTCAGCCTTTTTAGACTTTTTCTCTTTCTTGTCTTTTTTCTTACCTGTCGCCGCGCCTGCAAGCGACATTTCGTAGTCGGTGCGGGCTGTCTTAGCGGCTTTCCTTGACTTACGCTCTACGCTCTCAGCTTTCGACTTTTTGAATTCAGCCTTCTTCATACGGTCTTTGGCCTCCCGGGAATAATCCCGGTCTGTCGCGAACTCAGCCCTTACCTTCCGGCCGAAGAAGTCGGCGTTGCGAAGAGCGTCCACTACCTTGCGTGCATCCTTCTTGCGAACGTCGAACAGAGTATATTCCGGCAAGAGATCAATACGACCGATCTCAGGCTTGCTTCCCACTACAGAGCGATTGATAAGCTCCATAAGATTTCCCGGGAAAAATCCGGCTGCCTTTCCGATATTGACCATCAGTCGCTCATAGCCGTCTTCAGCTGTGCGGCGGTCCTTATCCCCGCGTTCACGACGCTCTCCCTTTCCCTTGCGGTCTCTACGCTCTCCGCTCTCCGCCCGGTCTCTCTTGGCATCTGCATTGAGATCAATATCAGGCATATCCCGATAGTAGTCAAGAAGTCGGTTGAATTCGAGCGAAAGCACACGTTTGAGCAAATCTTCCTCAGAAAGCCACTCAAGTTTCTTACGCACTCCGGGAAGGAATTTCTGTATCTGCTCATCGTCAACGGCTACACGCTCGATACGGTCGGCAAGGTGATATATCTGCTTCTCGATTATATGGTCGGGAGTCGGCACTTTCTTATATTCGAAAGTCTTTCCTATGCGTTTCTCTATCTCACGAAGCTTGCTGCGCTCTCGTGAGTGGATGATGGCCACCGAGACTCCTGTCTTATTTGCTCGTCCGGTACGTCCAGAACGATGCGTATATACGGCCACATCATCGGGCAGACCATAGTTGATGACATGCGTAAGGTCGTCGACGTCGAGTCCTCGGGCCGCGACATCCGTAGCTACGAGCAGCTGAGTGACGTGGTCGCGGAATTTCTTCATGGCTAGGTCGCGCTGAGCCTGAGAAAGGTCGCCGTGAAGGCAGTCAGCGTTGTATCCGTCAGCAATAAGCTTATCAGCGATTTCCTGCGTTTCCTTCTTCGTACGGCAGAATATTATTCCGTAGATATCAGGGTTGTTATCGGCCACACGTTTCAGTGCGAGATACTTGTCATGAGCCTTAACCATGTAGTAGACATGCTTGACATTTTTCGAGCCTTCGTTCTTGTTTCCGGCTACAAACTCAACCGGGTCTTTCATGAACTTACGAGCTATCCCGGCGATCTCCTTGGGCATGGTAGCGGAGAACATGAGCATCTTCCTATTCTCAGGGACATGCGACAGAATCTCGTTGATATCGTCGATAAAACCCATATTGAGCATCTCGTCGGCCTCGTCAAGAATCACTGTATTGACATCCTGCAGCTTCACCACTCCCCTCTTTATGAGGTCGATGAGTCGCCCCGGAGTGGCCACTATCACCTGAGCGCCCTTCTTGATAGCCTTTATCTGAGAGTCGATGCTGCTTCCGCCATAGACGGGGATTATCTTGACTCCGTCGAGATATTTCGCAAAGTCTGCGAGATCACCTGCAATCTGAAGGCAAAGTTCACGTGTAGGAGCAATGACGAGAGCCTGCGTGGCTTCGCTGTCCGGATCTATACGTTGTAGCAAGGGAAGTCCGAAAGCTGCCGTTTTTCCGGTACCTGTCTGTGCAAGTCCGACCACATCACCCTCCTTAGATATCAGATGAGGGATCACCATCTCCTGTATCGGCATCGGATGCTCGAAACCGAGCTCTCCTATAGCCTTCAGAAGCTCGGGTGCAACTCCAAGGTCGGCAAAGGTCTTCATCTCAGGCGAAGCCTCTGAATCTTGCGGAACATCTATGATTTCTATATCTTGATTCTGGTCCATAATATTCTTGTCCTTAATTATTTATTAGTTATTTATTATCGCAATAGTCATCTCCGGTTAGAGCGAAGTGCTTTTACACCACCGTCTCTTCTCTTTCATGACAACAAAAAAGTGTGGACGCCCAAGGGCGTCCCCACCTTATATAACATAGAAACGGATTATAATGTTTGAGTAAGTTTCTATCAGCGCACGACCGCTTTTTCCGAATTGTTGCCGCTGCGCAGGATATATAAGCCTTTGCCAAGAGCGGGAACTTCTTCCTTGTTGACTCCGGCTTTCACAAGCCTGCCATCCAGACTATACACATCGACCACAGAGGAATCCTCCACAACAGAAACCCCATTGTATTCAGCCTCATATACTTCTTCACTCACCACCTTGAAGCTTCCGACATTGTACTGATCTGCTTCAGTAAGCTGAAGATAGGCTTGGTTACGCGGAAGATAGTCGATATCGGCCACTTCAAAACATAGGTTGCCGTCTTTTACCGTAAGGATTCGCATTGTCTTGCGGTCATAGGCCTTACGGTTCTTATGAATGACATCATCATTATTGAAGTAGACACCTTTCAGCAGATTGCCGCTGAGCTCCGCAAGCTGTCCATCCCCACCTACATTCAGGCGATTGTCGGTAGGAAGAGGATGCGAACATTCTATGATCACAGGAGCTCCCGCTGGAATCACACCTGTAAGTTCCTTGAGTCCTACAGCCGGAACTTCAGCCCAGGGATTCACTTTTGTGACAGCATAGAACTTTATGCCCTCGGAATACGCGTCATAGGGAAAGCCCGCATACATCGGGTAGTAATATTTACCTCCACACGTGAGGGTCGGAGCGACTCCAAAATAACTGTCGGAAGAATCAGCTTTCACCGGATCAATATACCACAGTCTCCTGTCGCCGGAGACATCGGCGGAAGCAAGTCCCTGCTCCTCAGTCAGGCTTGAGTTCCTGTCGCCAAGATATTTCGACATAAGGCCATTATCTCCGTTTGCCAGGTAAGCCTGCTCTCCATCTATCACCTTACTTTTTATGATATACATATTGACTTCATCAAGGAAACCCTGAATGCTTGTTCCTTGTCCGGCAATATCATATTTGGACAAAGAACCCGTGGAATTGATCTTACTGATATAGAAGACGGTGGATGGGTCCGAGCAAGCCTTTGAAAAACCAAGATAGAGCTCTAACGCCTGAACGTCTACAGTTGAAGTCGCGGCATTGAAAGATCCTTTATTGTCGAGGAGATAGGCATAACGCTTGGTCACGGCGTTCTGCACACGATAATAGCCGTCACCCTCAAGGTCGGCCATGGCCGGAAACACCGACATGGCAATGATTGCGCTTAGTAGAAGTTTCTTCATATGTATTGTTAAATGGGTTAAATCAAGAAACATCCGTCGTGCAACATGACACGACGGATGTGCTTTTCACTTAACGCTCGGGATATAACTTATATTGTATCCTTTGCAAGTTTTCTATAATCACTCGCAGACGCAGATAGCTACGCGGTTGTCAACGGGATCTGCGTAAGGCTGCTCTTCAGCCTCGCCCATGCTCTTGACGATGATGCGGTCTGCTGCGATGCTGTAATTTTTCTTGAGGGTGTTGGCCACGATCTCCGCACGCTGCTTGCTGAGACGGAGGTTGATGGCGAGTGTACCAGTACCCTTATCGGCATAACCGGTGATCACAACCTTAGCATTGGGATGATCCTTGAGGAACTGAGCCACTTCATTGACCTTGTACATCTCATCCTTTGTGATAGTAGCAGTGTTGATGCGGAAGAAGATGTCGCGACGGAGCATCTCAGGCTTAACCACTTCCTCAACTACCGGAACAACCGGAGCGGGTTCGATGACCTTCTCAACTATGCGCTCGATGATCTGAGGCTGCTGAACGGGAACCTCAACAGTGCGAACGGTCTTGTTGTATTTCGGACCGAAAGTATACTTGATACCTGCAAGGCCATTGAAATACCAGTCTGCATTGTGGGCAAGCTTGGAGTTGTATCCATCGGGAAGCACGTTGGCCATGAATTCGAGGCCAAGAGCTACATGCTCAGAAACGTTGAAGTTAAGATCGAATCCGAACTGACCCAAGAAACGAGCCTTTGTGCCGTCCCAGAGGAGCTCGAGAGGACCTGCGTTGTTAGCGACAAGACGGTCGCTCGCAGCGATAGCCTGCTTGTTGTTCCATGCGATATTGGCGCCGATACCGGCGATAAGGTCAACGTCAACCAAACGATTGGGATTGTAACCGCCGATGAGATTGGTCATATTGACAACAGCATCGATTGTAGGAGCTACATAGTTCCATTTCCAACGCTGGTTGCCTACGGGATCGCTGAAATCGAGTGCGCCTTTAGACTGCCATGCATTGACAGCGAGACGAGCTCCGATGTAGGGATTGAAGTTAGTACCGACGGTGATCTGTGCGTTCGGGTTGAAGAGGTGACCGAAGGAGGACTCACCAAGAGTCTCCTGACCGCCAAACTGGCCCTGAATATACCAGTTATTGACGTATGAATACTCGGTGATGGTTTCCTGAGCCATTGCAGTAGCTCCGGCGAAAAGCATGGCACCAGCGAGCAGAATCTTATTTAATTTCATAATTAATTCTTTGATAAATTGGGTTACTTAATGGTTTTTCAATCGGTCCGGAGTCCGAAGACTCCGGACGCGACATAATCAAAACTTATTTAACCTGGATGTAGAATTTCTGAGTCGAGGTGCGACCTGAGTAGTCAACGCCCTGGTAAACGATCTCATAGATGAGGCCGGACTTGAGAGCGGAAGCAGGCACTGCATAGCGGATAGTGTTGCCGCTCTTAACAGTGTTGAAGTACTCGGCTGCGTTGTTCACTGCAGTTCTCTCAGCTGCTGCATTAGCGGCTACAGCACCAGTCTTAGCGTCGTATACATTAGTTACAGCTACATACTTCATGTATGCGGGACAAACGAGCTCGCCGGTATAGCTTGACGCGTAGAGGCAGAAGTTACCATTGCCGCGTGTGAAGACTGTCGGAGAAGACTTGGCATTAGAGAGAAGGCCCATGTTGGAGTTAGCCTGATTGTAGAACATAGCCACCTGCAGGTAGTGGTTCGGGTTGGAGAGGAAGCCATTGATCTTTCCAGCTACCTTGTTGTAGAGATCGATAAGGCGGTTGATACGTTTGAAATAAGGCTCAGCTTGATCGCCGAATTCATCAATGATATTTTCGACACGACCTGTTATGTCATCACCTATATCCTTCAGCATCTTGTTGATCTTTACTTCAACGTCAGACAGCATGTTGTCAACCTTAGTATTTATCTGACCCTGAAGATCATTGGTCCAGCCGGTAATATCACCAGACATATCCTTAATAGCATCCTTTATACCTTTTTCAATAGCTGCGTAGATATTGTTAAGGTCATTGCCTTCAACCACTACAGGATCCGGATGAGCCTCGCCAATAAGTTGACCCTTATTGACACCTTCTACGTTTCCATAGACATAGATCGGAGGAAGATTCACAGTCAGTTCTCCACCAGTTACCTTAACATTATCAGCGTTGATTTCCAGCGGATCAATTTTGATAGAGAACGGTTCAAAATCAAGACCATATCCAGTAAAATCAAACTTGAAATTAGCATTGTCTTTCAGCTTATATATGAAGTTATCGATATGGCCGAAAGTCGGAAGCTTCTTATCAGTGCCCTTGCCATAGAGGAAGGAGTAGCTGAGAGGCTTAGCGGTAGTGGCAGCCACTGCATAGTTGCTGACTACGGAATAGTCCTTATCGTTGTTGCTCCAGTTATAGCGAACGGCATATGCCGGGAGAGTGCCGTTGAGCTGGCTGTAGACACCCTTAAGGAGGGCAGCTGCAGTACGCTTTGACGGATCCTTGAGAGCATTTTCCATAGAGGACTTGAGACCATCCTGAAGATCCATTCTGGCAGCCTCGATGTTTGCAGCCTCAACGATAACGTCTGCTTCATAGAATCCGTTGCCTTCTACTGTAGCGCGGGTATAACCGAAAGTGAGTTCCTCGGTGCTCTTCTTAACCTTGAGAGTAGCGGGATACTGGTTCTCGGCAGTAGACTCAAGCTTGAAGCCTTCCTCATTGAAGAAGTGGCCTGCAGGGTTGATGGTCATGTAAAGCTTACCGAGGTTGACGTCGCCATAGATACCCCTCTTCACATCCTGATATTCAGGAGCGAGGGCTGCGAGATCGCTATCTGTAAGGACCGGTTCTGCATCATAGTAGTTGTACATGCTGGAAGCACTCGGGAACTTGAACCCAGGATTGTCGTTGTAGCCATACCAGTTGAAGAGGATGTTGCTCTGGATGCCAAGCGGAGTGTTGAGGTTACCGAATACCGGGGAATCGGTGCCCTGAAGCACGATACCAGTGATGAGGTTATCGAGACGGTTGGTAAGCTCGCCAAACTTCTCCTCAATCTCATTCATGAGCATGTTGATAGCCTGAGTGAGGAACTGCTGAGTTTCCTCAATCTTGAGGAAAGCCTCCTCAATCATGTTGTTAAGGCCTTCGATCTCCAGCTTAAGGCCCTCGATCTCTTCAGTGTGGCCAAGCACTGTAGCCTCGAGCTCCTGAAGCTTATAGTTCAACTCACGGAGAGCAGTCTCATGATTCTCAAGAGTAGTGTTCATAGCGATGATGGCCGCCTCATTAGCGTCTACCTTATCAGAGAGTTTACTAAAGTCTTCCTTAAGACCGTTAACAACACCGCTTAGATCACCGAGATCAGTCTTTACATTATTTAAGTCAGTAATGATCGGAGCCAACGCATTGGCTATCTGCTGGTCAGTATAAGCATTGCAGTTTGTCTCAAGTTTTGTCTCAAGTTCAGCGAGTTTTGTCTCAAGGTCAGTATAAGTGACGTAATCACTTAACTTCGCAGCAAGATTTCTGAGTTCCGCATCAAGATTATCGATCTTGTCTGCATTTGTCTGGATACGACGGCTAAGAGCGTCAATCTCCTGACGGCAGTTCTCCTTGCAAGCCTGAACGGCACCTTCGAGAGCACTTAACCTTTTCAGAAGACTATCCTGATCATAATTGTACTGATGCTTGAAGTCGCTCATGTCGTCCTTACAGGACTGAAGAGTTCCCATGGAGGCACTTGCAACAAGCGCCATGGCAAACCCATAGAGTACCTTTTTCTTCATCTCTGGTAATTTTAAGTTATTGATAATTATTTAATTGTTGTTATATTGCGTCTTAACAAGTGGAATCAGCAATCAGGCATTGCCATACTTCTCATATGCAAACCTGAACTTCATTTTCTGCGACATTATATAAACGACTGCAAAATTAATATATTTTTTTCAAATTTCACTAAAAATATGAAAAAAAATCACCACTTTCAAATCTATAACAAAAGGGACTTGATAATGTTCGCTATTATTCCTAAAAAAGTTGCAGTCACCTTTTTCCGTCTTCCTTAATGAGATTCAAGAGAGCCTGCAAGGCTTCATCGGCCGGAATATTCTTTCGGACAAGTGTCTTTCCTTTATATATAGACACCCTTCCGGGGCCTGCCCCCACGTAACCGTAGTCGGCATCCGCCATCTCTCCGGGACCATTGACTATACACCCCATCACCCCTATCTTTAGCCCTTTCAGATGGCCCGTGTGAGCCTTCACGTCAGCAAGGGTCTTCTGAAGGTCGAACAGAGTGCGTCCGCAACCGGGACAGGCAATGTATTCCGTCTTCGAGATGCGAATTCTTGCAGCCTGCAGAATTCCAAGCGCTACACTATTCACTTCCTCCTTGGTAAACTTCTCGGAAGCGACGATACCAATGCCAGATGCGTAACCGTCGAGAAGCAACGGTCCGAAGTCGGCGGCAGCCTCTATTTGAAGCTCTTCAAGGTTTGTCGTCAGGAAGCCCATCATGATTATGACCGGATTCTTTCCACCGAGGGCCACGAACCTATCGATCCAGCTTCTGAAGGCACCGGGGCGATTGTCAGCCGAGGTAGTAAGCACTACCGGCTTCAAATCATCGTATAAAGAGGGCTCCATAGCAGTGGTGGTATAATGCCAGTCAGGCTGAAGCGTGAAGTCGAGGTCCATCACAGGGAATTCATCACAATGAAAAGGCGACGCATACTCCCGGGACTTACCCGGAAGCACTGCCGCAGGCTCCGGAATAGGATCGTGACCGGACCGGGAGGCGATATAATCGCGGAGCTTGACCGCAACCGGAATCTCCGCTTCAGGATCCTCACTGAGTGAGACGCGGATAGTATCGCCTATACCGTCGCCTAAAAGAGTGCCGATTCCGACAGCGCTTTTGATCCGGCCGTCCTCCCCGTCGCCTGCCTCCGTCACTCCAAGATGAAGCGGAAATTGCATTCCCTCCTTTTCCATTGTCTCGACAAGAAGGCGCACGGTCTCCACCATCACGGTGACATTGGAGGCCTTTACCGATATGACTATGTTGTCAAAATCCTCTTCCCGCGCTATGCGGAGGAACTCCATCACTGATTCCACCATACCTGCCGGAGTGTCACCATAACGGCTCATGATCCTGTCGGAAAGAGAACCATGATTCACACCAAGACGCACACACGTCTGATGCTCTTTGCAGATATTGAGGAAAGGAACGAACTTTGACCGTATCTTCTCAAGTTCACGGGAATATTCATCATCGGTGAACTCCAGTTTCTTAAAAGTACGGGCAGCATCCACGAAGTTACCGGGATTGATGCGGACCTTGTCGCAGGTAGCGGCCGCTTCGAAAGCAGCATTCGGATTAAAATGGACATCAGCCACAAGCGGCACGTCGCATCCGGCCTCAAGGAGAGCTTTCTTGATATTGGCCATATTTGATGCTTCCTTTACCCCCTGTGTAGTCAGGCGAACGAGTTCACCCCCCGCTTCAGCTATACGCAGCGACTGAGCCGCACTGGCATCTGTGTCGTTTGTGTTGGTGTTGCACATAGACTGCACCCTTATAGGATTATCTCCGCCGATCTCAACATTTCCAGCACGGGCGACACTGCTCCGCCTCCTATTATAATTATATTTTGACATAAGAATAATTGAGAATTTGAATTGAGAATTGAGAATTCAGAATTGAGGATTATCCAAAGCGCCACAATTCAAAATTCACCGTTCCCAATTCTCAATTATGATTTTATCTTCCATTCAACTCCGTTCTTGGTGTCTTTCACGTCAAAGCCCAGCTCGGCGAGACGATCGCGGATGAAGTCGCTGGTAGCCCAGTCCTTGGCTGCTTTGGCATTCTTACGAACGTCCATCAGCAGATCTACGGCTCCCTCAAAGGCCCTGGTCTGCGCGGGATTGCCATCTGTTGCTCCCGCAGAGGAATCCACACGTATACCGAGCAGGTCGATAAGGAATGTATTGAAAAGGGATTTAAGCTTGTCGATGTCTTCGGCGGAAAGGGTAATCTGTCCGTCGGTAGCCTTATTGATATAAGAGCAGGCATCGAAGAGTTCCGCTATGACGGTAGGAGTATTCAGGTCGTCGTCCATGGCTTCGTAGCACTTTGAGGCAAAGTCGGGAAGCTCCACGCTCGATTTCTCAGCAGGCTTGAGGGCCTGCAGCCTGCGATAGCCATCAAGCATCTTCTCAAGAGCCTTCTCTGCAGCCTGAAGTGCAGCATCGGAGAAATCAACAGTACTGCGGTACTGAGCCTGCAGGATGAAGAATCGAATCACCATAGGAGAATACGGACGAGTCAGAAGCGGATGCTCACCTTTGAAGAACTGCTCAAGGGTAATAAAGTTGTTGTAGCTCTTGCCCATCTTCTTTCCGGCTATCGTGATCATGTTGTTGTGCATCCAATAGCGAACCGTGTCATGACCCTTTGCCGCGACACTCTGGGCGATCTCACATTCATGATGGGGGAACATAAGGTCCATTCCTCCACCGTGGATATCGAATTCCTCTCCGAGATACTTTTCCCCCATAGTGGAGCATTCAAGATGCCAGCCCGGGAAGCCCTCGCTCCAAGGGGAAGGCCAGTGCATGATATGCTCCGGAGCGGCTTTCTTCCAGAGGGCGAAGTCGAGCGGATTGCGCTTCTCATCCTGACCATCGAGTTCGCGCGTAGTAGAGAGAAGGTCGTCAATATTTCGTCCCGACAGTTTGCCGTAGCGGTGGTCTTTGTTGTATTTAGCGACATCGAAATAGACAGAACCCTGGCTTTCATAGGCATATCCGGCATCAAGTATCTTCTTGACGTATTCAATCTGCTCGATGATATGGCCGGAGGCGTGAGGCTCTATACTGGGAGGCAATACATTAAGCGCCTCCATATCGTGATGGTATCGGTTGAGATAATACTGCACCACCTCCATCGGCTCCAGCTGCTCAAGGCGCGCCTTTTTCGCGACCTTGTCTTCTCCGGAGTCGGCATCGTGCTCAAGATGCCCGACATCCGTTATGTTTCGTACATAGCGCACTTTATAGCCGAGATGTCTGAGGTATCGGAAAAGGATATCGAAAGTGATGGCAGGACGCGCATGACCGAGATGGGCATCTCCATAGACGGTGGGACCGCAAACATACATGCCGACACGCCCTTCGTGCAAAGGCTTGAACGGCTGCTTAACGCGGCTCAGTGTATTGTAGATGTAGAGCATTTCTTATAATTGAGAATGGAGAATTGAAAATTGTGAATCGTGAGGTAATCCTATAAAACCCATCAGGACGCCCGGCATGTGCGTCCGCGCGTCCCGATATGCAAGCATCGATGACGACTTTGACAGTGTCGGCAACGATGGAGTCTATCAATTGTTGCTGAAAGGATTCTTTTTCTGAGCGCCATTTCCGTCCTTGCGAACGATCTCGCCAAACTTATCCTCATACTTGCGCACGTTGTCTGTGAGCGCATACATAAGCTGCTTAGCGTTTTCGGGGCTCATGATGATGCGGCTCACTACCGGAGCCTGCGGCATTCCGGGGGCTGCGAAAATGAAATCGATGAGGAACTCATTGGCGCCGTGGCCGATCATCGCAAGGTTGGAGTATTTTCCGTCGGCCACTTCGGGACGGAGCTGGATCTGAAGCTGGTTCTGGTTCTGATTCTGATTTTCCTGTGCCATTTCTATTTAATGATTAATTATTAATGATGAATGATAAACTGCAAGATGCCTAATCTTATCTGGAAAGAGTATCCGGCATTGCAGAATGCGAAATTAGTAAAAATTTCCCAAATAGCAAAATCTTTAATCCTTAATTTAATTTAAGTTTCGCAGGCTCACTTAAGGGTTATATGGTTATCCGGGTATCGGGGTATCGGGGTACAGGGTTATTTAAGAATTAGGGATAGCGACCAGACGCAAAGAAATCCCACGGCGGAGCCGGCAAGCACCTGCAAGAGAGTGTGGCGTCCGAGCCAGATGCGCGCACTGCCCAGCAGGCCGGCACAAAGGATAGCTCCTACTATCCACCAGACCATACCATCACTTGACGGACCTTCCTTTATGACCTGAATAAGCATCGCTACCACTCCGGCGATTCCGGCTGCATGAGCACTGATCTTCCATCGGAAATTGACCAGAAGATTGACAAGCCCCGCAAGAGCTCCTCCGACAAAGAACATAGCGACCCATACGGGAGCCATCTTAAGATAGAGGAAAAGGCCGGTGCCCGCCAGACACACTATTGTGATTATATAAGGTATCAGCCGCTCTTTGCGACCGTTGAGCCCGACATCTTCTATCATACCGAGTTTCTTAAGCAGAAGCACAAGAATCATAGGCACCAGAAAGTTGGCGCCGAAGACTATAAGGGTGAATAGCAGCTTCGTGCCGAAAGGAGCATACGATAGAAACGACAGTGAGAAGATCAGCAAAATACCATAGACCGGCATCAGCAACGGCACAAACACCCATGATATCAGGTGGGAGAATCCGGTGATGAAGCGTTCGACGGGTGTCGTATCTTCAGGAGTATCCTGAAGATTTGACTGCGGGTATGGTTCAGCTTCCGCAGTAGTAGAAGGAGCGACAACAGGTGCGGTTTCTTCCACGGGAGTAATCTCCATAGTCTCAGACGACTGCCATCCTTCAGGCTTAGGCATGTAATCGAAATGATTAGACATATGCGTTTTACGTTATGCGAGGTGAGTTATATGAATTTATAAAAGAGAGAAGGCACCGGACTTGTAAAATTCATATCCTGACGGCTAACAGGATGCGCAAACCGAAGAGTCTCCGCATGAAGGGCAAGCCGATGGAGCGGACCGCTGCCGTTGCCGTATCGTTTATCACCGGTAATCGGGCATCCAAGATCGCGAGCATGAACACGTATCTGGTTCTTGCGTCCGGTATCCAGTGAGAATTCCGCCAAAGTATGGCCCTTCCCTATGCGGCGTACTTTGTAACGAGTGACGGCAAGCTTTCCCTCCGAGGGATCTTCAGTAGAATAGACCTCATGCTGCACAGTCTCCGCAAGATGGCTTCGTATCTCTCCCGACTCTTTCTCAAGCTCGCCGTCGAGCAGAGCGACATACTTACGTTCGAGGACCATATTATTCCAGTTGTGCTGAAGAGCCTCCTTAGCCTCCATAGTCTTGGCAAACACCATCAAGCCGGATGTATCTCGGTCAAGACGATGGACAATGAATATCTTATTGGAGGGATGTATGGACTTAACGTATTCGCGCAGTATGCTATAGGCTGTCTCTACGTTGCTTTTCTTTGAAGAATCCGTTCCGACCGAGAGAAGGCCATAGCCTTTATCAACTACAATGATATCATCGTCCTCATACACAAGCTTCAGTCTTGGGTGATGGAAGACAACGAAAGGACGGGTGAAGTTCAACTCCATCACGCTGCCTGGAGAGACGGGGCTGTCGAAGGCGGTAGCCACCCTCCCATCAACAGCGAAATGACCAAACTTCAGCCACTTTTTGAGATCGCCACGCTTTGCATCGGGCAAGACTGAGGCGGCAAACTCAAGAAGGCCCATAGGTGTCTCACCTTTGTTTTCACGGCGGAGTATGCGGTCCGGCTCCCAGCCTCCTCTGCCTTTATTTCTTTTGTCAAAAATTTTCATCTACTAATACCTTATCTTTTATCTTTAACACTTTTCCCACCAAAAATATCAATTACACACCAATTTTTCTCGTCCTATCACCATACTTTAAAAATATTTAGTTAAATTTGCACCTGAAATTCAAAAAAAGCATTGACATGAACCCTACAGTCAGAAAAATCGTAAAATTCGCCATAGGACTTACACTCATACCGCTTCTTTCGCAGACGGAAGCAGCCTTCGCACAGCGTTCGCTCATACAGAAGATGGACGAGCTCGGAGTCTTCAATAAAGTAGAACTGGCAGCAAACATCGGCACGACCGGTCTCGGACTCGAAGTAGCAAGTCCCATGACGGAGTGGGCAAAGCTAAGGGTAGGCTTCGACTGGATGCCTCCCTTCACTGTCCCGATGACCTTCAGCATGGACAGTTACGTTGACGGTAAGGTCAACGACAAATTCGACAGAATTGAGGAAACGATGTATAAACTCAGCGGATTTCATATAGACAAGGACGTGCATATGGAGTCGAAACCTACCATGACAACAATGAGGGTTCTCGTAGACGTATATCCATTCAAGCATAACCGACACTGGCACTTCACTGCCGGCTTCTTCTATGGGGGCAACTCTATAGGCAAGACAATCAACACCATGACCGAGATGCCATCACTGCTGGCCATGAACATGTATGACCGACTGTATAACTATGCCACAGACGAGAACTTCTTTGAAAACGTGACGGAAAATCCAATCTACGGCGACATCTACCTGAGTCCGCAGGCAGCATTGGCACTTCAGGATAAACTTCTTGAATGGGGCTCTCTCGGCGTACATGTGGGCGACCACAAAGACGGCACTCCCTATATGATACATCCTGACAAGGACGGGACCGTGAGTGCGAAGGCAAAGGTAAACAGGTTCCGCCCATACGTCGGATTCGGCTACGGAGGAGCACTGAGCCCGGATGGCAAATGGCAGGCATCCTTCGATGCCGGCGTGCAATTCTGGGGAGGAGCACCGAAAGTCACCACTCACGACGGCACCGTGCTGAACGATCTGACCAAACTCCGAGGCAAAGTGGGCGATTACATGGGATTGATGAAGGCGATTCCTGTATATCCCACCATCGACTTCCGCATATCTTATAGGTTTTGAATCAATAGGATTGTGGAGGAAATCTTTCAGCTTTTATGGGCGCACAGAATGTTTGGGCTCAGCTTTCCGCTTGATAGCGGGGAGATGGTCAGAGTGTTGGATCCCGGGACACTTAACCGAGATGCAGGTCCGGATTTCTTCAATGCAAAAGTGAAGATCAATGACCGCATGTGGGCGGGAAACATCGAAATACACATGAAGGCCTCCGACTGGCATAGGCACGGACACAGCTCGGACCCGGCCTATGACAACGTAATCCTGCATGTGGTAGCTCACAGCGACACCCGAATCCTGCGCAAGGACGGCTCGGAACTGCCTCAGATGAAAGTTGCGCTACCAGAAAACTTCTACCATACTTTCGCATATCTCACCCAGACAAATTCGGACATACGCTGCGCTTCACGGATCCAGCAAATAGACGCATTAAGGCGTGCCGACTGGATCGAGACACTGACAATCGAACGCCTTCAGCACAAGGCGGCACGCATAGAGGATGCTCTGCGCGATACGCACGGCGACTGGAACGCGGCTTGCTTCATCACGCTCGCCCGCGCTTTGGGATTCGGGCTCAACGGCATCCCTTTCGAGATGCTTGCCCAAAGCATCGACCTCAATCATCTAAGGCGGCATACCGACAATATCATACAGATGGAAGCCATCTTCTTCGGACAGGCCGGAATGCTCGACCCAAACACCTACACAGGAGATCGAAGATACCAACTGATGTGTCGGGAATATCAGTTTCTCGCACGCAAATACTCGATGCATCCTATCCCCCGCACAGCGTGGAAGTTTGCGAGAACACGCCCCCAGAACCTTCCCTACCGCAGGATAGCGCTTCTGGCAAAGGCGATGTCGGAAATGCCCGACCTTATGCAAAGGATCGTGCAGACAGGAGGCGACGAGGATAAACTTCGCCCGCTTTTCAGGTGGCAGGTAGACCAATACTGGAGCCGAAGGCTCACTTTCGGCGGAGACTGCCAGACAGAAGCCAATCCGCCTTCGCTCTCCGAGCCAAGCATAAGCGTTCTGCTGATCAACGTAGCGGCGCCTCTACTGTATGCCTACGCGCTACTCCACTGCGACCATGAGATGAAAGAAGCTGCAATCGCACTCTTGACAGAACTGCCCCCCGAGCGCAACGCCATCATACGAAGTTGGCAGCAATTAGGGCTGACGGCTAAGGACGCCGGCTCATCGCAGGCACTGATCCATCTTCGCAAGGAATACTGCGAACGTCATGAATGCCTGCACTGCCGCTTCGGACATGCTATCTTAAGATCAGAAATAGGCAGGTATTAATTCACTTTTTGAAGACAGACACCGACATGATTATGCCGTCAAGACCGGATGGCATCTTCACCAATGTCTCCGAAAACACCAACTGAACGTCTCCCATATCGTAGAGCCAGATGAATTCCTGCTCATCCGCCGGATTTACATAGGCAGTAGCCAGATCCGCATCATTGAGATTAAGCGCCCCCACTATATAGTTTCTAAGGTCTTCTGTCAATAGGTCGCCAAGCTGAAGATTGCTGATACGCGCTTCATCGTCACCTATCACGATGACCTCCCACTCTCCGGGATTGCCCTCTATATCGGTATACAACGGCGTACCCTGACCGTCTGTAAGGATTCCCTGGAAATTATAGTCTGCGCTGTCAAGGGGCTCGCCAACGCGAACAGCGTCTACAAGAGAGCACACTGTCATGGCAATGTCGTTATCGGCATGATAAGGGGAGGCCACCTCCTGCCGACTTTCATCCAAGCCGACAGCCGTGGTCTTATTTCCGCAGGCCACCAGCATTACAAGCATCACGGAGATCATCAGGTTCCAGGCTGTCTCTCCGCCTCTACAATACGTTCTACCGATATTATTCATCTCAATTTAGAAAAACTCCGCAAAATTACAAAAAAAATCAATATCTAAAGATTTTTTAACAAATAAAATCGTTAATTTTGCAATATGGACTGGAATAGACTAATATCAGACAAGCGTCTGGGACTCGAACAATACCACGACCCGCAACAGCATACCCGTTCAGATTTCCAACGGGACTACGACCGGCTCATATTCTCCTCTCCTTTCCGCCGGCTTCAGAATAAGACCCAGGTGTTTCCTTTGCCTGGCTCCATTTTCGTACACAACCGTCTTACGCATAGCCTTGAAGTGTCCTCTGTAGGACGATCTATGGCCAATGAGGTAGCCAACATCCTCATAGACAGACACGGCTATGACATACGGACAGCAAAGCTATGCGACATGGCAGATATTGTGGCTACCGCCTGCCTTGCCCATGATCTTGGCAATCCTCCTTTCGGCCACAACGGAGAGAAAACTATCTCAAGCTTTTTCACCGAGGGGAAAGGCCTAACCCTCAAGCCATTCCTGACTCCACGCCAATGGAGCGACTTCGCTCATTTCGAAGGCAACGCCAATTCCTTCCGACTGCTGACCCACAAATTCGAAGGACGTCGCGAGGGTGGCTTCGCCATGACATACAGCGCACTGGCCTCCGTAGTGAAGTATCCTTTCTCCTCAGCCCTCGCCGGAGAGAAAGGGAAGTTCGGATATTTCGAGACGGAAGAGGATACTTATCTGAAAGTAGCAGAAGAGCTCGGCATTCCGGAGACAGAACCCGGAAAGCATGCGCGTCATCCCTTCGTATTCCTCATGGAGGCAGCCGACGACATATGCTATCAGATCATGGATCTCGAGGACGCCCATAAACTCAAGATATTATCTACCGAGGAGGTGAAGCAGCTAATGCTCGGTTTCTTCGACAAGTCTGAGCAGGAACATATGAGAGACTCAATGCGACGCCTGGATGATCCCAACGAGCAAGTGGGATATATGCGCTCAAAAGTGATAGGAGCGCTCGTGGGAGGATGCTCAAAGGAATTCTCAGACCATGAAAAGGAAATACTTGCCGGAGACTATCAAGGAGCACTTACCGCCAACATACCGGGACGACTGAGCGAGGCTTACGCCATATGCAGCGACACAGCCTGGAAGAAGATCTACAGTTCGCCGCAAGTTATCGACATCGAACTTGCCGGCAACCGCATCATCACCTATCTTATGGAAAATCTCGTAGGAGCGGTAATGGCGCCGGAGAAGGCATATTCCAGACTGCTTCTTGAAAAAGTGCCACGGCAATACGACGTGCGATCCGAGAATCTCAACACACGACTTCAGGGGGTGATTGACCATGTCTCGGCCATGACTGACGTCTACGCGCTCGATCTTTTCCGCACACTTAACGGACACTCGCTCCCGGCAGTTTAGGTAGGAACTCATAATTGGCTAAGCCAAACTAAAGCATGTCATAATGCATAATTCCCAGTCTCTGAAGTTCAGAAGATAAAACATTTATGACATTATATATTTAATTTGAATAACTACTTATTGATAATTAAGTATGACGAAAAACAAAATCGGCATATTGTTTATATTTATGCTATATTGCGTGTGCTTGTCAGCACGCGACTATAAGCCGGAGGAGATAGTCAATCCTAACATAGCGAACCGGTATGAGTATGTCGCGGATCCAGGAAATATGCTGGGCTCGCAGACAAGGAACCGTGTCAACGCCAGGCTTCAGGCACTTCGCGATTCCACTACAGCGGAAGTGGCAGTAGCGATTGTGCCTTCGATAGGAGACTATTCAATTGAGGATTTCTCTGAAAAGGTCTTTACCCGATGGGGGCTTGGCAAAAAGGACAAGGACAACGGTGTGCTTCTCCTTATATCTCCAGACAGCCATGAGGTGAGGATCCAGACAGGATATGGATCCGAGGGTGTGCTTCCCGATATCATATGCGGACGCATCATTCGTGAGGCGGTAATCCCCAACATGCGGAATGACTGCCTGGATTGCGCTGTAGAGGAAGCGACCGCCATGATCTCAAAGGTTATGACCAATCCTGAATATGCCGACGAACTTCGCTCCAGCTTACGCGACAATCATTCGGGGATTGATGAGGCGCCAGTCAGCAAAGAGACAATGACAGGATTCTTAGTGATAGTGGCTGTTCTTCTCTGGATTTTTGCAGCTGTAAGCTACATCTCGCGGAGACTTAAGACCCGCAAGATATCATCGGAGGCCATGAAAGCCCAGGAATGGCGCTCGATACTGACCCTCCTCGGATTGCTTTCCTTAGCCACATTGCTCACGGCACTCCCCTTCTATCTGCTTGCACTTTACCACTACAGAAGAGCCCGCTATGGAAACCATGTCTGTGCTAAATGCGGGGGTAAATCAGTTAGAGTGAAAGGCCACGAGGCTTTTGGAGCCCTTACACCCAGCCAACAGTTTGAGGAGAAAATTGGCTCCGTGCATTACGATGTACACCGCTGCGAGAAGTGCGGCAACACCGAGGTGACTTCATATCCTGTAAAAAACAGCAAATATACTTATTGTCCCCACTGCGGCACGCGGGCATATCATTATATCGGGAACCGCACCCTACGCCAACCGACATACCACGCAGAAGGAGAGGGAGTGTCACAATACCGGTGCGACTACTGCGGGAGAATCGACAACAAGGGATACCGCATACCGAAGAAGGATATGGCAGCAGCGATGGCAGCGGCAGCCATGCTCGGATCATCGCGCAGACGCGGCGGAGGAGGCGGTTTCGGCGGCGGATTTGGAGGTGGCTTCGGGGGCGGCCGCACTGGAGGCGGAGGAGCCTCCGGCAGATGGTAGGCTTCCTTTAAAAATCTTCCATGTAAAATTATTCCTTGCGAAACCTAATGCTGCTCCCTTGATACGGAAACTTAACCGTAAGCGTACGGCCGAGCTGATCAAACTCAGCCTGAACGTCGTTCGCCATCCATTCCCCTTCGGCATCGCACCATTCAACATCAAAGACCGTCGGGAAAGGGGTAGCCTTTAATCGCGCTTTCATGCGCCCCGGAATCCATAAGGAGGCGTTAGTCCTCGCTCCCTCGAGATAGTAGAGGTCATATGTGTCTTCGACATCGCCGGGAATCACGGCGATCCTATAATTGCCACCAAGTCTGGCATAGGCGTCATCTTGTTCATAGTCAAGAACTGAGTAGACACCTTGAGGTTCTGTGGGTTTTACTGATAGAGCAGCAAGCGTTGAAATGATATCCGCCTCCGTTGACTTACGAATCTCAACTGGGGCGGATTTGAAATTTTCCATAGAGAACTCAATTGAAGCTCGAGCAGTGGATGTGACAACCGGCTCTCCTATCGGACATAATTGCGATGTAAAATCTAAGACATACCTGTATTCACGGTTGCCTGCGAAAACATTCCACCTTCCTCCGTCTCGAACCACTCGCCATGCATTTTTTCCACGATAGGGATCCACTCCATCAGCTATGGTGGCATCTCCCAACTTTTTTCCCGAAGGCATCTCCAGGACACGAACTGAAAGGGCATCGATACGAGTATCTCCGAAAGGCTCCGCCTTCGAGCGAGGTAATACTTCAAGCCTAATGGCGGAGCCGCCATCACAAGGGAAGTCAGCTCGCCAGCCCTTCATTGACGTATCCCCGACTCGAAACTCAGCCTGTTTCATCTCTGCAGGTTCCAGTGAAACGGTAGCTGCTAAAAGCGTGGAGGCGGAAGAGAATATCCCGACCGCGGCAAAGATCAGGATGATCACGCCGATAGCCATGTTGATCCTCTTCATGGTGCGCTGAGTGAAATGTCCGCGTAGTTTGTCGACGAAAAATGTCACAAGCCACCACCAGCCAAGTGCTCCACCGATAATTCCTAAGAATCCAAGCACGTAATGATAGAACTTCATACCCTCGATAACAAAATTAAACTGGGCGAAGAGACCAATTATCAGAAAGAGTATCAAAGGATTTGAGAAGGTCAATGCGAAACCCTTCAGAATGTCGCCTTCGCGAGATGGAGCGCCATGGTCTGCATCGGCCGCGATCTGACCGTCGGGTTTCTTACGCATAAGCCATATGCCGAAAAATACAAGGACCACCGACCCCAGAAACTGTATGGGACTTCTGTGGGTATTGATGAAGTCTTCAATGAAAGAAAGACCGAAACCTGTCAGCAGGCAATAGATGAAATCAGACACCGCAGCTCCGACACCGGTATACAATCCGGAAAGACGACCTTTGTCGAGAGTGCGCTGAAGGCAATAGATGCCGACAGGACCCATCGGAGCCGAAATCACAACCCCGATAATCAATCCGCGCAATATCATCAACACAAGTTCCGCCACCTTCTTTGTAATTAAAGATTAATTCTTAATTATGGATGATATAGCCTCCGGTCCGTTCGGGCTGACAGACGTAGCGTCGAAGTCCGTATTTATACTTCCCAGTCAACGCAGGACCACCTACGGGAGCGCCGCCGGCCGTCACGACATCATAGCGAGAACCGCATTCAGGACATACGGCCTCGAGATTATCGGCATCAATCGCGACCCTGACCGTCTGGCTTCGCTCCACAGGACACGAAAGATCGTATGCAAGGGGCACATTTGGTTCCGCTGTGAACGGATCAATTCCTCCAATGAGCAACACGCCTCCAAATCCTACATAGGTATTTGCCGTATAAGCGAATCCTGCAGGACTGACCACCCCATTCCAATTGATAAAATTTCTTGATAGGCCTACACCGGCGACTCCATAGCTGTTCCACAAACCGGCTCCAGACAGATCGATATATACGGGAAGAGAGGGGATGCGTTCATCGTCGACCTGATTGCACGCAACGACGGCCAACAGCATCGCCATCAGAGACAGGAATAGGCTACCCTTCTTCAGAAAGGATAGAAAGCCGATGGAAATCATCTTTTCAGGGAGGACTTGTTAATTACTTATGAGAAAGGAATCGAACGGAGCACGCTTGCGAACTGTTCGGTCATCTTCTGCATCGGGCCTGAGATCATCGGCTTAAGCATCATGGGAATCTCGATATCCACCTTTGCCTGTGCACGGCAAGACGCTTCATCCACCGGATGGATATCAAGCTGCAGCTGCAGGGGGACGGGAGTGCCTTCTCCCTTAAGGGTGATGCGAGAAGGAGCCTTACGCTCCACTACGCGTAGCTTGATCGATCCTACCGGACCACCCGGCAGCTCGATGCTGTCTGCGGTAAGACGTATGCTATCGAACATTTCCTTCTTATCAGCAGGAATCTGGTCGGCAGGGACCTGATCAAGAAGTGTCTTGAGAGATTCTAAATTGCTTAGACGATTAAAGACGTTGTCGGCCGAAGCCTTCAAAGGAACTTCATCGCTTTTGTATGTAGCCATGTCTAAAATTTGAGTTTAAGCTGTTAAGTTATATTTTTTCAGAACGCCTCGGTCTGTGGCACCCATGAGTCCGGATTCTTCCTCCAGTCGCGAAGAGCCTCGGCTTCTGAAGGGCTGATGAACTGGATTTTCTCGGCCACCTCAAGCATGGCGGTGTAAGTGCAAAGTGCCACTGCATTGACGTTAGCCTCGCGGAAACGCTTTATCGCAATAGGGAACTCATAGTTGAAGAGCGCGGCGATACCTACAGCCTCACATCCGGCATTCTCGACGGCCTCAATTGCACGGATGGCATTGCCTCCGGTGGAAATGAGATCCTCGATCACCACAACCTTCCAGCCAGGTTTGAGATTTCCTTCAATTGTATTTTCCAATCCGTGGTCTTTCGGGGTATCGCGGACATACGCGAATGGAAGCCCCATGACATCTGCAGCCAGCAGACCCCAAGCTATTGCTCCGTTGGCGACGGAGGCGATTGCATCAACATCGGGGAAATTTTCCAGAATGAGACGCGCCATCTCAATTTTGATGAAATTGCGGACGTCTGGGTAAGAGAGAGCCTTTCGATTGTCGTTGTAGATAGGAGAGTTCCAGCCTGAGCTCCATACGAACGGCATGGATGGCTGAAGTTTTATAGCACTGATATGCAGAAGTTTTTCTGCAAGCATTTTATCCGGAGTATTCATAATATCACATTTTTGCGGAGAAGAGATGATGGTTTTGCGGAGGAGAGTTTCTGCTTAATCAACATATTCTGCCAATTATAACGCAAAATTACGACATTATGGAGAAACCTGCAAATATTTTTTAATATTTTTTGAGGAAGTGTTGTAAGTTTTAAGTTGCAAGTTTTAGGATATAAAGACGCCGAGGCTCTCTACACCGTCACGCAGAGCGAGAGAAGATAGAGCCGGCAGTCGGGCATCGCTGCCGCGATTTCGGCAGCCAAAGAGCGAAGAGTGGAACCGGTAGTACAGACATCATCCACCAGCACAAGACCTTTTCCTCGCAAGGCTTCGGCATCCTTCACCCTAAATGCACCGGAAAGGTTTGCGAGACGCTGATCAAGCGTCATGGCGGTCTGGGTCTTGTGAGTCCGCACAGCTTCGAGCACGTCTACCACCGGGAGTCCGGCAGCCTCTCCGACACCCTTCGCTATAAAGTCGGTCTGATTGTAGCCACGACGCGCTTTTTTCCACCAGTGCATAGGCACACCTGCCACACAGTCGGCACCGTCAAAAAAACCTGACATGTGCAGTTCATCGCCCACGATCTCGCCCAGACGATGTCCGACTGATGGAAAACTACGGTATTTCATATCGTGGATGGCGTCGGCAAGATTGGAATTTCGAGAATAGATGAAGTATCCAGTAGCCCGGACAAAAGGCACAAGGCCTGCAAAACGACGCTCCATAGGATTGAACGGCATCCTATGATAGAGGGAACGGGGAAGCGTCTCGATACACCGCACGCAGAAGACCCGCTCCGAATCGCGAAGCGAGCAGCCGCAAAGATGGCACGTGCGCGGCATGAAAAAATCGGCTATATCCCTAAATATTTCTTTCATCGTTCCTGTGATTCCTTCATCATTTTACGCATTGCAGAGACAATAAGATTAGATTCAAAACCGCGCGAAGATAAATGGCGGTAAAGCTTCTGCAGGTCTTTCACATCTTTCAAATCAAGATTCTTAGCTTTTGCCGCCATGACTTTCGAGAGAGCTTCATCATAGTCTGAAACAGGGATATATTCCAAAGCCTGGGAGATGACGGCATCGCCCATACCCTTGGCGCGAAGTCCCATTCGCACTTTCATTCGTCCCCAGCCGGAAAAGCGCACCTTATCTACGGCATATGCCCGAGCATAGCGGTTATCGTCAAGATATTTGTTTTTCTTCAGATAATCCACCATACTTTCAGCCTGCTCCGCTGAAAAGCCTTGCTTCAATATCTTGTTTCTTATGTCAGACGCGCACTGCTCGGCTGCGGCACACAGGCCGGCCATCCTCACGAGCATTTCATCGGCAGTAGGTTTTCGTTTTGCCATAATTGATATTGGTAATTGAGACAGGAAATAATTAATGGAGCACGGTTTTTCAAAATCGTATTTTATAGTGTTTTTACAGCTTTCAGGAACCGCTTTTTACCGTATGAATCCACGCGTAACTCGACACTCTCCCATATATTTGATTCGTAGTAGTTCTTGACTTCTTCCGAATACCTTGGATTGAGTTCAAGATATACTGATCCTCCTGGTTTAAGACCACGTCTGGCTATCTCCTCTATCCTTTTATAAGGAAGTATGGGCTGATCTGCTGTAACGAAAAGGGCTTCGTGCGGTTCAAAATCCTTGACTCGCACTTCCATGTCGGCGGCTTCATCGGGATGTATATAGGGAGGATTGCTAACGACAATATCGAGAGACCCTGGTTTAGGCAACCAATCATACATGTCGGCCTTTAGGAAACTGATTTTTGCCTTCAAATCCTTAGCGTTAGCTTCCGCATATTTCAAGGCGTCTTGACTGAAGTCGAGCGCAGTAACATTTAAAAAAGCGAGAGCTCGGGCCAAAGAGATTGCTATACATCCTGATCCGGTGCCAATATCGAGTACAGAAAGGTCTTCCTTTCCTTTAGCGTCATCCACAATCCAGTCTACGAGTTCCTCCGTCTCCGGCCGAGGAATCAACACTCCGGAGCCTACGTTGAAATCCATTCCATAGAACCGAGCCTGCCCGGTTATATACTGAATCGGTTCTCCAAGTATGAGACGGTCAACAATGCCGTCAATTTCTTTCTTGGCAAACTCCGAGAGTTCCGCGCCTTCATTGATGATGAGGTCTACCCTACTCCAGCCTTTGACATAACTGAAGATAAGCAGGATCACACTTTCGCGTTCACGACGGTCGAATATGCCATCCAGTCGATTTCTGACTTCTATTAATTCCTCTCTTACGGTCATAACTATATAATTGAGAATCGTGAATTTTACTTACTCGCGACAAAGTAAATGTAAGGACGGCTTTAAATAGCCACGCACAGTCCTGACGCGCTTATCAAGTTAAATTCCATACAAAATTACACAAATATTAGAGATAAATCAAAAGTTTTTGCAAAAACATTTGCATAATCCAAAATAAATGCGTAACTTTGCAGTCGCAAAACGCAAAACACGCGTAGGTCCTATAGCTCAGTTGGTTAGAGCACCTGACTCATAATCAGGGAGTCCTTGGTTCAAGCCCAAGTGGGACCACAGTCTAAAAATCAAGCAGTTACGACAACAGTCGCAGCTGCTTTTTCTTTTACTTTGAACACAAATCTGAACACAACTCCTTGCCAACTCTATTTTGCCTTGTCTTAATATGCCCTGTGTTCATGCCAGTGTGTTCAGACAATAACTTATGGAAATTCGCGCCAACCTTACGACACATTGAAACTGATAGAGGTTGTCTGCATAGAAAAAGTGCTTTAACGTACTGCGAACGCACGTTAAAGCACTCTATGCGGGAAAGACAAGAGATTGTTTGGGTTATTTAATCTCAAAACTATTTATGATTTTTTCTATCAAATCTATGTTAGCGTCTACATATTGTTTTTGAGTCCCAAATTTTATTGAGTATAAGGTGTTACCTTTTTTGAAAGTATAGGCGATGGTTTTAATAGGAATACCTTGGTAGTCATATTCATTAACCATTTTATTACATTCAATACCATTAACAACTTGATTTTTATTATAAGTTGTCTTCATTCCGTTAGAATCGGCACCTGATTTAGCTTCTCTTACGATTTGACTCAAGGAAGCGTCGGTGTCAAATCTCACAATAGAAAATCCCACAGTTTCATCTTTTGCTCCGATGTATACATCGGACATTTGGTCTGGATTATTTACCTTTATCCAGTCTTTGGGATAAAAAATAGTTAGATAAGGATTAGAGTATTTTTCTAAATCACTTTCTTTTGAGTCTTGTTTCCCTTGCGACAAATCCGGAACGCCATCTACCATCGTGTCAAATATATGCTGAATTATTTCTTCTGAAGTGCTTTTGGAGTTTTGAGCATCTAACACAATTAGGTATTGGCTACCATCGATATCTTTTAACATACCAAGTTTTACAGCGCTCCACATTCCCTTGCTACATTCTGCAAATTTTAAGTTAGGTGATTCCTTATATACTGAATATTGAAACTTTGGATTCTTCGATAAGTCTTCATCAAACGATGCAAAACCGCTAGTCACTGGCTGGATGGTTATAAACGCCGCATCACTAGAATTTTGTGAGATTTTTTGAAATGCCATCCAACCGCCTACTTCATTCGAATGAAGTGAGAAATTTGACGGGATTTCCACTGAATACGATTTATCTTGACTTGTATATGTTTTCCATGTGGTTTCAGTATGTTTATTTCCACAGCTAACAAATATCAAGAAAAAGAATAGTGTAATAAAATTTTTTACTGACATGAACGAATTAATGCGAATAAGATTGGTAAAATTAGAACTACTATAAAATAAGGCCACATTTCTTCCCATGCACCTTTTGATGCACGTTTTGCATTCTCCTCTAATTCTTTAAGAAATTCATCTACAAGTTTCCTTACGAATTGATGTGCTTCGTTTATATCTTCTTCTACTTTGGTATTGTAAAAGTGATAATTACCATAAACATGTTGTGAATCAAAAGAATTAACATCATCAGTGTTATGATGATTGTTGTGGGATGTAGGCGGATTATGGCGATCTTGTTTATTTCTAACAATATTCTCGTGATGTTGAAAATGGAGATATTCATCATCATAACGAGACTTCTTTTCAACATCTTTGAGAACATAGTAAGCTTCGTTGATTTCTACCATCTTTTGGGATGTATCTATATCTCGATTTTTGTCAGGATGCCATCTTATTGACAATCGCCTATAAGATTTTTTTACTTCATCGAGCGAAGATGGATACTGTATTTCCAATATGGAGTAATAATCAACGAACATCGTCTATTTTTGCAAAGCAGTTTTGTCAGAATCATCATCGTTGTCTGACGATTTTGATTTCCATATTGCACGAAGTGCTCCTATTAAACCGGCGAACACAATCAAGCCAAAAATACCGGGAGTGGAATGACCAGCATCAGAGCTGATACCAACGATTGCACCAAAAATGATGATAAATAGAAATATCACCAGTGCAGAAACTAAATATTTAGCTGTCTTGCTCATATATAATTATTTCAAATGCAACCCAAATTTAATAAATTAGTAAAAGAGGCGTGGGCTGCTATGCCACGCCTTTATGTGAAGGTGGTCGGATTACCTTTTGCGAAGTGGTGGAATAAAACAGCTCCACGCCTTATGACGTGGAGACAGTTCTGCCATCTCTTGCGCAGTGTGATAAGTTTCCGACGCTTTTCACATACAAGCAGAGGACATAACGTCTCTTATTAATTCAATATGTTTCTGCCAATCTTCCGATTGACGTTGCAAAATTACAAAGAAAATTTGAATTGGACAAGAGTCTGAGTACGAAAATAGTAGCTCTACCCGGGGCAAATATGAGACTTGTCGAGTGTAGAGTTGTTTTTGGGTTGTTATTAGTCTTCGTGGAGGTATTTCAAGCGTTCGAGGGAATGGGAACGGATGAGGGAGTCGCGGTAGGCGATGTCCTGCTGCCAGCGTCCGGTCTGCCATTCGCGGTACTTCTTTGGGTAGTTCTCACGGTAGAATTGCCCGAAGGAGATTGCCTCGGCATTTTCTTGATGCCAGCGGTCGAGTTCGTTTATGCGCTGCTCATATTTGTGTCTTTTGTTTGCAGCAGAGTTACAGACCATGATGCTCCCCATCAGGCAGATGCCGACAAGTGCGCCGATACCTATGACTATAGGGAGATTGAGCTTGATCAGATTTTTCAACCTAATGAAATTGGTATCAAGGCGCTCGCGATCTTCATCGCAGAGGTGTGCCTCAATGCTTGATGGTATTTCTCGTTGAGCTTTTTCGATGCGTTCGCAGTATCTGTCCATAGCCGATTGGTTTTGGCGAATGGCAGAGATTATCTCCGCAGAGTGAGCGAAGTCTTTTAAAGATCCATCATCATCAAGGAATGTCTCAAACATAACACCGGCAAGTTCTTCCTGATTCTTGGCTACAGCTTCTTCTCGGCTTATTACTGCCTCAAATCGCTCAACCAACGCGGTCATGGTGGTTAATGTTTTCTTATCAATTGTTTCCGGCACATCAGCTGTGGACGGCACGTTATCAAATGGATTGCTCATAATTATTAGTGGTTAAGGTGTGTTTTGCTTTTTTGATTTCTTCGGCAATGAAGCGTATTGCCTCAATAGCCCATCGGTCGGATTCTTTTGTAATGTTCAGATGGTGAGCAATCTGGTTAAGATTGTTCTGCATACCCACGAGATCACGGAACCACTGTAGCGTCTGAGGAGAACGATCAGGGATTTTCCGACGCATTACAATGAGGCGACATAGAAGGCTGAGTTTCAAGCCTCGTTCCTTGGCTTTCTCCTCAAGAGACTTTCGCTCAATAGGTGATAGTCTGAAAGTGATACGTTCAGACAAGTTTTCGTCTGAGTTATTATGTTTACGCCTGCCTTGCAGGACTGAGGGTTTGTGTTTCATACAATATTGTTTTTACATTTTATATCCATTACGTCTTTCCCATTCTTCATCAGGATCATCAGTGCCCTTACCATCCCGAATCTCATACTCTGCATTGCGAGAGCTGCCGGAAGGATTATCCTTGATATTTGCAGTCCCTGGAATCTGGGATTTTGGCTTCAAGGGAGAAGATTGAGAAGGTTTGTTCATTGTCGAAGATGCGGTAACTTTGGTTGCCGGTGACTGCGATGTTCCTGGAGGTGTGATACTGACAGGAGGAATGATACTCATGTCAATGCCAAGATCTTTTTGCAGACTGTAACTCCGTTCCTTACCATCAGTATCAGTCATTTTTACACAAAGACCCTTTTTCGGATCTGTGAATAAAGTCAGACCATCGGCGGCGAGTGCCCCAACAAAATCAGTAGTCCCTATGGCCGCTTTCTCAATCAGGTATTTGAGGGTTGCTTTTCGTTTCTGAGCCTCCTCGACAGCTCGTTTGCGTCGCATCTTCTCATCTATCTGAGATTGAGTAGCCGATGACTTATGCTGGCGTGCTGTCTTATCTTTCCGGCGTTTGCCCTCCGCCTCCTGATGAGCCTTCTCACGTTCGGCAGCTTTTCGGGCTGTCTCCAGACCATACTTCATTGCGATGCAGGCAGCAGCACGGTTAGCGTTCTTGTTTATGAACTTGTCGCAGAACCGCTTGCCGTTGACATCGGTAGTTCGGATAACGATGTGATAATGCTCATTGTCGGTGTTGTCATGACGAGCCACTATATACGGACATTCTGAGACATCGTTTCCTCGTTGCGACAGCTCTTCAAGAAAATCTCTGATGATAGTCCTGACCTTATCGCGTCCGTTGTCGGGCAACGAGCGTAGCATTGCGGTCTCTTCAGGAGTGAATGAAATGATGATAGTATAGCATTGCGTCTTATAATCGTTGGCTGTTGCCATCCAATCCTGCGCCTGTTCTTCCGGCGATGCTGATAGATCAGTGAAATTGGCGAACAGGATTCTACCGTCTTTCTCGTGATTCTGCGCATAGCCCAGACTATGGGAAATGTCGGACGATTTTCCAACTCTTGCATTCATTCTATGACAAAATTTTCACGACTGTAAACCGCAGGTTTCAATTGTAGTCTGTTAGACAAATCGGGTCGAGGGGTTTCCCCTTGCAAGGGTGTTTTTTCAGGACGGAGCGATAGTGGAGTGTCTGACAAAAACACATCTTGCAGAGCCACCCGAATTCCAGAGAGCAAAAAGGCCTTCATAACTTCAGTCCTCCTTCCTTCCGGTCGATAATCGCGCTCTTTTCCATACCAGACGAAGACCGTTTCTTGATCTTAGGTGTCATTTCCTTTTGTCCGACATTCACTGCCTCCGATACGTAAACCTGGTTTTCTTTCTTTATCTGAGCCGTCTTCCATTTTCTGTAAGATTCGGGCACCTTCGGGCGGTACTTTTCAAACAGTGATCCGAAGCCTTGGAACAGGTCTGAGCGGTCGATGGCAGTCCCTTTCACAGCATCATTTATGGCAGCGAAGGCTGTCTGCCCAAACTCATTTTGAGGCATAAAACAACGAACCTCAAGAAAGTCAGGATTAGACTTCAGGTATTCGCAAGCCTCGGCGAGCCCTCGCTTCCCATTTAAGATAATGTGATAACGTCGAGCCATAATCGGGTAGACATTATTGCGTATCACCGATTCCATAAGGGTAAGGAAGTCGAGGGGATTTTCATAGACCATACAGGTCTGGTCTTTCCTGCGTTGTCCCACCGTGCTCATTCCGGCATCACCGATTTGTCGGAACACCTGTCCGTTGAAAGCCATGAAACTATCAGTATTCTCACCAACAGACATAGCTAAGACGCGCTCAGGTTTCTGACTCTTGACATGAGGCAATGAGCCTTCAAGAGTGTGGATTTTAACGTTATCCATTGACAGGCCGTATCGGTTCATCAGTCTTCCGAGTTCCCGATTTTTAGGATGGCAAGTATCCGTGAAATCCCATATCGGTCTGCTAATTGGCATATAGCCGAATGTTGGCGGAATACTATCGCGCTCTGTATAAAGTTTCTCCACAAGTGAGAATGCCATTCCGAAATTGTCACCTTCTGTCAACCTTGTTAACCCAAGTTTTTTGACAAGCTGTGATGCACTGCCATAGCAGTCCGGATTTTTCATAGCCCATTCGTTACGGGCAGTGTTCACGGTCAGTTCCCGACCATCAGGGAGAGCATAGTGTCTCAAAGCACGACGCTGAGAGTTGCAGACAAATCCGGCAGCCATACAGAGGTCATCGACCGGCACGATGGAGTCAAACTCCATTGCAGAAATTTTAATATTTTCCATATTCAAAGTTTTAATGATGAGTATTAAATTGTCCCAAAAGACCTTTTGCCCCTTAAAAATCCCCCTAACATTATCTTTATTTTTTCTTTTTTGGCGATTAGCGGGGCAACACTATTCTCCCTTTTGTAAAAAAGGATTTGGTTTGTAAGGAAAGGACTTTGGGACGTTTGGGTCAGAATAATATGGATAGGTTTAGCTCATAGCTAAATTCCAATGATTAAGGTTAGGCTCCTATCGTTTGTTGAGTTCATGGTTGGCGGAAGCAAGCTGCAAGGCAAGTTCTGCGTCAATCACAATCTTTCGGCCAACTTGGGTGATGGCCTTGTCTATTACTCCGCTTTTCTTAATACGGATTGCAGTTGCTTTGCTGCAACAGAAGATGTGACATATTCCGGCGATGCCGTAAACGTAACGTTTTTCCGATGGAGTCTCCTTGGTGGTTTCAGTATGGATGCTGGTGTCGGCTGTTTGTCGTGAGAGGAACAGTAGCTCTTCCCCGGTCATCTGCCACACCGGTTTTGATAGAAGATTTTCTATTTTCATGGGTGGAAATTTTTTAAGTGTGGGAAAAAGATCGATAAAGGAACGTAGGGCACTAAAGGAACAGAGGTCGCTAAAGAAACAGGAGTCGCTAAAGAAACAGGAGTCACTAAAGAAATAAAGGGTGATAAAGGCAACGTGGAGTATGGCCATACTCATTTTGTCCTCATGAGACTCTGCAAAATTACAATAGACTTTTCTTATGTGAAGAAAATCTGAACACTTTTCTTAAATAAAACGTGTGATTTTCTTTTTGCCCTGAAAAACTCAGAAATACAAAGTTGTAAGATCCAGCAAGTTGCTAAATTTAAGTTTCTGTGATATAATACTTTGCGGATTTATTTGGCGAAGTGAGAAAATTTCAGTGTAACCGAAAAGGTGACGATTAGAAGTTCCTTTAAGCCAAAAAGGACATAGATAGAAGTTACCCCAACATGATAGTTGATGAAGATAAAAGATTAGATCCTTTATTTCTACCAGATATTATCAGACTTCGTATTGACAAAAAGTGTGACATGACACAAAAAATGTCAGTAAATATTAAAATGGAACGAGAGGGAGAAAAAGGCTTCAAATTCCCTTTTCTCCCTCTTAGTCTACAACATAAAATATTCAATTTGCTCACATATCAGCGTCATAGGAGGATACAGATGTTACTTGGTGCATTTATTGGAATAGTATATCCGATGTAAAGCTTGTGTCTATCCCATACGAATATTCGTTTTCTGCCAAGCCTTCAAATGTCAACATTGTCAGGAATATTGACTTATGAGACTTTAACGAATTTTGCAAACGCATACGCTTATTTTCAAGATTTTCAAGATATTTCTTTGAGATGGCAAATCTTCCCTTTGTGAATTTTATCTCAATGATATTGATTGCCTTGTCATTGCGGTCGATTAGCAAATCTATCTCAGCACCTGGTTGTCCGTCGGATGGCAGTGCACGCCATGAACATTCGCTTGTCAACACTCCTTGAATTCCCAACGCTCTTTTTATGAGATTTGTATGTTGGAGACACGTCCTTTCAAACGCATGACCGCTCCAATTATTATATTTCGATGTTCCTTGAATTTTTGACCAATAGTCTTCATCATAGAGCGTCTTCTTTGATAAAAACCGGAAATGAAACAATGTGAAGTTGTCTATTAACTGAAATAACGCATTTTTTGTCTTCGAACCAATAGCATTGTAACGTCGTATGAATCCGCTTGATTCAAGTTCCTCCAAATAAATCTTTATGCGGCCCGTATCCGGCAGTGATGTCTCACGTATTATTTCTTCGCGGGTCATTCCAACTTTTTTGTTGCCAAGTGCGGTAATCACCGCCATATATGGCTCCGGGTTCTTAAACAACGAGGAATATAGTTCCTTGAATTCATCTTTGAGCTTTGCTTCTCTTGCAAAGAACAGTGCGTTAATATTGGAAGCAAGACTCTGTCCCCGTTTTAGCAGTGACCAATAGTAAGGTACTCCTCCTAATATCATATATGCCTCCACTAATACCTTGCGCGGCATATTGAGTCGCTGAGATTTTGAATACTCCTCACACTCGCCCAATGTAAATGGCCGTAGATATATTTTATCAGAAAGCCTGTTATGTAAACCACCCTTGTTGTGGAATATCTTATTAACGACCCACGATGTTGCAGAGCCACATATTATTAGCAGAATGTCCTTTCTCGCGGAAGCCCAGCCATTCCAAAAATTTTCAAAGGCTGGTAGAAAACTTGATTTCGGCCCATCCATCCATGGTAGTTCATCAATGAACACAATCTTCTTTCCCTTTGGCAAGCCATTGAGATAATCTGACAATTGACCGAACGCTTCTATCCAATTTACCGGAGTTTTCTTGACTGAGGCTCCATGCTGTTTCAGTGCCATATGAAAATTTTGCAGCTGAGCTTTGGTAGATACATTATAGATCCCTGAATAAGAAAATGAAAATTTGCCATCGAATGTTTCCCTTACAAGAAATGTCTTGCCAATGCGCCTCCTGCCGTATATGGCAATAAATTCAGACCTATCCGATTTATATGCATCGGTCAAAGCCCTAACCTCATCTTTTCGTCCAATCAACATATCTAAGTCTGTTTTTATATTTATCCGGTGCAAAATTACAAAACAAAATTTACATCACAAGACGGAATCGCAATTATTTTTTGAGATTCCGTCGCTTGATGTATCTGGTTTGCGCAATATATGCCGTTAAACCATAACCAATATATGAAATGGTAAAAGGGAAAATATCTGTATTATCATGTAGATGGCACGATGAAGATTTTTTCATTAAAAGCCTGCATCATCGCCGGAGTTACATTAGAGATGTAACCTGCGAGAAGTGCCGATACTTCAGAGGTAGCGTGCCCTACGGCATAGTCGATGTAGGCAGTCATAACGCCATGATGCGCCAAAGCTGAAATGAATGAATTACGAGCATACTGTGGCGTTACACATTGGATGCCGAGCGACTCGCATACGTCCTTTATGTTCTTTGAAATCCGGCGGTTGAAATCGTGCACACGGATTGCCTTCTGTTCATCAGTTACGGCATTTAGAAATATGTCAGGAAAGACAAGCTCTCCGGGATTATATGGCGAGGCATATACATCAAGTAGTTGACGAAGCTGTGGGATTATCGGAACAGATGTCTCGTCAAGTTGCTTTCCAATAGGCTTATTCGCTCTGTCAATCTTAGACCGAATAAAAACAAACTGAGGATAATTCTGCCCTATAGCCGCTTTCTCTGTCCAGATAAGTTTAGCCATGTCTATCGTATTCATACCGTTGAGGCAGTAAAGGAGCAGCCAGCGCCCTACAGCACGTGCATACTTAGACTGTTTATCCGGTGAGGCAAGCCAATACTCCCATAGCTTCAACACATCTTCTACAGTCAACGCATTCAATCTGCGACGATTACCAGCGTGAATAAGTCCTTTAAAATTTGGTGCTATCGTAGTATGTCCGTCTTTATATGCCTGATTGAATACAGCCCGAGTGGCACGGAGAATTACCATTCTCGTGTCAAGGGAAAGAGGCTGATCCATGCCGTTCCGGGATTTCTGTCCATCAAGCCATTTAGAAAAGCGTGTGATTATAGCGGTATCTACTGAACCGAGTGAAATCGGCTTATCCTTGCGGAACAGTTTGAACCAGTCAAGGGCGGACGAATACATAGCACGCGTCTTTACCTTTTCTTTCGATGCTCCAAGAGCCTCCCAATAAGAAAAGGTATCATCCGCCTTCATTGTCTTTTCAGTCACCTTACCTTCCGATCTTTCGATGTGACTTTTGAGATCGGAAACCGAGAAACGATTAAGCAATATGAGCTCATCGGCTTTAGCACACACCTGATCAAATATCTTTCGGAGACCTTTGCGAGTTTCAATCGCGGCATTAGATTTTGAGAACAACGCTTCGTATTCTTTGATTGACGACACCTTGACCCCAGTCGCAAAATATCGTCGTACCCTCTGATGGGTGACGCAGACCGTCAACGGCACAGGTTTACCTGTATCGAATTTATATCTATTGTCCGGAGCAAGAACGATATATATTGTCGCTCCTGCAAATCTTCGTGATTCATCACTGAAAAGAGCCTTATTCATGTTGCCGTGTTCAAGATTATGTTCAAGTTTCTATCTAATCTCTCAAACCCATTAAAACAATCAGGGAGCGTGTTCAGACAATAGCTTTTGAACACAATTTGAACACAACTCCAAAGTTTCAAGAGGTCTCATGCAAAATTACAAAATTCTTTTCAATCCTACAAACATCTAATACTCAAATTTCTAATTAATCATAACGAATCACGAAGTTTCTTATAAAATCATGCCGTCCACCTACTCATAATCAGGGAGTCCTTGGTTCAAGCCCAAGTGGGACCACAAGATTAATCCGGATTCTTTCGAATTCGGATTTTTTGTTTGAGCACCTGACTCTCCGTGTCCATATACTGGCAGGGAGTCCTTGGTTCAAGCCCAAGTGGGACCACAAGATTAATCCGGATTCTTTTGAATTCGGATTTTTTGTTAAGAGCACCTGACTCTCCTTGTCTGCATACTGGCAGGGAGTCCTTGGTTCAAGCCCAAGTGGGACCACAAGATTAATCCGGATTCTTTCGAATTCGGATTTTTGTTTGAGCACCTGACTCTCCTTGGCTGTATATTGGCAGGGAGCACCTGGTTCAAGCCCAAGTGGGACCACTCTTAGTTAAAACCCTGATTTTAAGGCGATAAACCTTGAAATCAGGGTTATTTAGTATCTGAAATCCGGATGTAAACGCCATAAAAAAAGGATTTTTCTGCACAAAGTTGTCCATTCCTGCACATTGTTGCTGAACAACGCGTGCTAATGTGCGTGCAACTCGCATGCGGAAGAATCCGACCGTAAAGTTATGGCAAGTACCAGATTCTACCTCGACAGGCGCAAAACGCGCGAAGGTCAGCCGGCTATACTTAAGCTGGCGATCGCTCATCGGCATCAGACAATTCTCATCTCCCTTGATGTCCGACTGCTTCCCTCTCAGTGGGACTGCGACAAGCTCACTATCCGGAACCATCCCGACAAGCAACTGCTCACAACTTATCTCGATCAGGTGAAGAACACAGTCAGCACCCTACTACTCGAACTTACACGCACCGGTGAACTCAATCGCCTATCTACAAAGGAGCTGAAAGCAAAGGTCGAAGATACATTGCATCCGACAGAAACACCACAGACTGATGAATCGCTGTTTCTTCCTCGCTTCCGAAAGTTTATTGAACCGAAGAAAGAGAGCACCAAAGAGGTGTATGAGCATACCCTCAACCGCATCAGAGCATATATCGGTGATGACGCACTTAGCGCATTGAAATTTGAGGATATTACCCTCGACTGGTTGCATGATTTCAATGCATTTATGGCGAAGACTTCTCCGAGTCCCAATGCACGCAACATCCACTTCCGTAATCTCCGTGCCGTGTTCAACAGTGCTATTGAGAATGAGGTGACTACCCACTATCCATTTCGTAAGTTCAAGATCAAGGCTGTCGAGACAGCAAAGAGGTCTCTGTCAGTCGAGGAACTACGCCGACTATTCTATTTCCCTTGCGATGAACATCAGAAGAAATATCTTGATATGTTCCGACTGTCGTTCTATCTTATGGGAGTCAATATGATAGACTTGGCGAAACTTACTGAAATCAATAACGGCAGACTCGACTTCAACCGCACCAAGACCGGGCATCTGTATTCTATGAAAGTTGAACCGGAAGCGATGGAACTGTTTGAGAAGTATCGTGGAGAGAACTATCTGCTTTTCATTCTCGACCACTGGACCAACGATGAATTCTTCCGACGAAAGATGAATAAGGAACTACAGAAGATTGGCCCAATGCATAAGAAGCCCGGACGGGGAGGCAAGAAAATCTACGAGCCATTGTTTCCTGAGCTCACTGCCTATTGGGCACGTCACTCTTGGGCTACCATCGCTTCGAGCATAGACATCCCCGACCGCGTGATAGCCGAAGCCCTGGGACACGAATACGGAAACCGAATCACAAACATCTATATCCGTTTCGACATCAAGAAAGTAGATATTGCCAACCGTAAAGTACTCGATTGGGTACTATATGGAAAGATCGATGGCAAGGAAATCGTAAGACCCGGTTCGCCGGAATTCGTCGGTCTCGACCTCCCCAAGACAAAGAAGTTAGGACTTTACTTACCTCCGCCAACAAAAGATGTCAAGAAAACGCGCACAAGAGGTAAATTGAAGGGGTAACATCTCGTAGAAAATCATGGTGTAAATCAGCGGTCAGTCCGACATACGATTTTAATATATGCAAAAGAGCCAATGCAGAGCCTAAACTGCTCAGTATCGGCTCTTTTCATACCTCATTTCAGCGGTCTATCTATCGGTCTAATCAGCAGTCTAATTTGAGGTCTAAAAAGGGGTCTAATTAGAGGTCTAATTGGGGGTCTACATAGAGGTCTATTTTGAGATCAATCGTTAGGTGAAATCTTCGGTTATCCGGAGTAGAGAATGATGGTGACTTAGGCGTGAATAATCCCCGATCTCTAGAGCATTAGAGCCGTCAGATTTTTTTCATCGGGTCTGCATATAAAGTTTTTCCCAACACAAAGGGAACAAAAAATCTCTCACTGCAGTGATTTGGTGTGTCAATGCTCTGAGATTATATAATACGCTATTCATACTCCTTAGTAACCCCGGACATTCAATATAATCATTCCATATACCCACATTCTCATATTGTCCAATCCCGGCTTCATTGGCCACATGATCTTATGCATCCATGTCATCAAAACCAACTTACTTCAATGGACCAAACCCATATACCTAAGAAACCCATGTAACCAATATCTTGGAGCAATAGGCCACAAGAGTTTGGGGTATACCAGCATCACAAACCCTGACCTGAGAAGCTGCTAAGAGTGACCGAAACCATCCCTGAAGGCCTTCCACACCAGTGCAGGATTTTCCAAGCAAGTTGTACTTTTGTCCGTACAAAAGTCACTTGCCGACTGCTACGCATCGGGGCGGCTTCACCGCTATTTCACTCCGCAAAAGAGTCTCCGAGCGACCTCAAACATATTATCCCATGAACTTAAAGACACGTAAACTTCAAATCCGACTGACAGAAGAGGAACTAACCTATATCAATGAGCACTCAGCAAACTATTGCTCAATGAATCTCTTATCCTAGATACGATTAAGAAATACTCCGCCCCCTCCGTAGTCCGAGGACTTCAACTAATCTGAGCTCTCGAACACTTCTATTGTAACAACCGTGACAACCCATCCCAAGACTCCGCTACCCTCTACAACACAATCAAACGAATCAACAAACTCTTCCTCTCGGTCCACTTCAACCAAACCGACCTCGTCGAAATTCTCCTCCCTCAAATCATACAATCCAACCATTCTTAGAATCCCTCACCTGGCAACTCGTATTAGTATTTCATTAGTATATCATCGAAATATTTCGTGAACTATCAAACATATATGAAATCAAAATCGATCATTTCTTTAGGGATGTGTGAATATCAAAAATTCTTTTCGAGAATGAAAGAACAATTAGGAAATATTGTTACATCCCCCATTCAAAATCTATCGGGCCGATGAGCATCGTCGTAAAAACCAGTACAACTATCTGGAATTATAGCACCAATTAAAATCAATATTCCTATAATAACGACAGTTATACCTGTAGCTTTAACTATTTGTTTCCATATACTATCTCCTTCTTCTGTAAAAAGAGACCAAACCACAATGAATATAAACAATACGAAACATATTGCCCCAACAATCGCAAGAATTGATTGCGCCTCCTTATTTTCATATATGTATATACAACCAGTTATTATCCCTAAAATTACTATAATTGTAAGCAATATATTAGCTATTGTAGATAGACATCCTTTGATGTCTGTAATTAAATCTTTTTTATATTTATTGATAATTTCATCTGAAGTTTGTCTCCTAACTGTCGTAGTCCAACCTATAATACTTTTCGCTTTAATGTTGAGTCCTTTAACATCCTCTTCTGTTGGATCTGAAGTAAAAACATAAGCTTCTAAGTTCCTATGATAAACCGTAACACATGGCTGACCATTATCGATATAATGTTTAGACGATTTATAGACGGAGTATTTGTAGTTCGTGCCAAGTTCTTTTCTTAGAAAAGAATTAAGTGCTTCTTCCTGATATTCTGTCAATAACGAAGTCTGCAAGACATAGGTAATGTCCTCTTTATTATAATCAAATTGATTGACAGTCTCTTTTATAAGCTGATAATCACAAAAGCCTTCATTGAACAAAAGTACAATTTCCCTTTTACGTCTTATCTTACTATAATCAGTTAAGTTAGCAAAAATATTCATCTTACACTAGAACTTGATTAAAAATTTTTTCGAATTGTAATTTCGGCACACTCAAAGAAATTTGTAAATCATTTTTGTGGATTAAGAGTTTCCCAATGGCCGTTTTTGGAATGACCGACCCATACTATATTATTAGCTTTAAGCCATCGTTTGAGGGTCGATGATGAAACCCCTAACATCTCCGAAAGAGCTGCTTTTGTAATTTTGGGGTTCATCTTTATCGCTTCTAACAACTTTGGAGGTTCATTTGGAGGTTCATTCTCCTCGTGAATCCTATTTTGGGGTTCATTTTGGGGTTTACCAACTGTTTTCTGGTCAGTTTGGGGGTCTATCCGGGTAGAATCTTGGACGGTTTGGGGGTCAGAGCTTTCAATCATGTCGCCGTAGAGTTCGAGCATGGCCTCCACGTCCTGCTCATTGCCTCTTGTGGAGAGGGTAAGAATGGTGCGGTCTACTCCGTCTTTGTGGGTTTCTTCAATCGTGACGGGAGTGTGATAGACTTTTTCCCAGCGTTTGCAGATGCCACTCAGGCCGCTTCCAGCTCTTTCGCCAAATTCAATTAGGGAGAAGATTTTCAGCATTATGCCGTTACGAGGGTCGGAGATACCGCCTTCAATAGCATCGGAAATGGAGATTCGCACTGTACCGGGATTGGAGAGACGATAGCCTTCCTCTGATTTCTGGACAACCAATCCCTGACGTCCATAGAAATCAGCGTGGACGCAGGCGTTGGTGATGGCTTCGCGGAGAAGTTTATGAATTGGCGTGTCATCTACTCGGAGATTGCCTTTCAACACAAAGGGGACTTTGAGACCTTGCTGCATGCGTCGCAAAGCTTCAATTACAAAGTCGAACACGTTACCACTCCAATCTCCGGAAGTGGAGACGATGCGGTCTGTCCATCTGGTAGCTCCTAATGAACGGTTTTCCTGATAGTCGAGGAAGTAGTTCGGAAATTCGCGTGTAATCTCATACTCATAGCCGAACATCAAGAGTCCGGCAGCTGTGGGATGGTATTTACCATCCTCACCGATCCCGATAGCACCGATTTTGCGCAGGAACATTTCATCATCTTCGTTGTTCCAAAGATGATTTGTATGAGTGGAACGGAAGAAGTTGCGATAGCCTTTGACAGTATCCTTACAGAATACTGTCATATCCATCTTGTCAAGAACCTTTGCATCCTGAGTGACATAAGCGGCATCACGAAACATGAGCGACATTTCGTCGAGTGAGCAATGATAATCTCCTTCATGGTTGCGACGGTATGTGCCAGACTTCGGATCAGTGCCGACGTAAACAGGACGGGCAGCTCGTTCAGCACGAGGGACACGCACAACAAGAATATTCTTACCATCAACCGGCTCGATCTTAACCATACTTCGGGTAACAATGTTCGCGCTTATCTTCTGGCGGTTGTTGACCATGTTCCAGAAGTCCTTCTCCAGTTTCTCAGCATCAACATCCTCCGGCACAAGTCGACCATCCTTCTCCTCGCGAACTCCAAGCAGAATGATTCCACCATCAGTATTGGCAAACGCAGAGTATGTTTCCCAGAATGATCCAGGAAAACCACCTTTAGCCTTCTTAGCCTCAAGTTGATTATGTTCTCGGTATTCACCGAGCTTGCTTAAATCGAATTCTGCCATGATAACTTAAATATAAAAATGATTTATCCTCGACGATAGACCTTAATTTTTTTAGGCGACAACTATCGTCAATCTTCATCTTCTTCATTAGTCAACGTCCAGTCCTTAGATTGGAATTCCTTATCGAATTTCTCCAATTCTTCCTTAAGTCTTTCTTGAAGGGTATCCTCTCCGTCATCTCCACTCATCATCCAATCGACTCGATCAGCATATATTCTTGCAATACAAACTTGCCGATACGCTTCCTTCATAGTTTCAATTGTTTGCTCTTCAAGCTCTAATACATCTGCATCGTCGGGATAACTATCATATTCAGCATGATGAATCGCATAGAGAACAGGAATCTTTTCACCGTCCTTTGTCCCTGTCATGAATTCAACATCCGATTGGAAAATCACATCATTCTTGCCAAAGAATCTATGGGATGCATATTCCGGATCAGCACTGCGAACCTTACCATAACCCAAAAGGAACTTCTCAGCCTCTTCATAAGAATCAAAAGTTCGGTATATCATAAATGAATGAAAAGACCCAACATTATCTTTCTCATAAATAGTCCAGTAATCATTATGAACCTTTGCAGGTTTTGGTTTAAGGGCACGAGCTATATCCTCTTCTATAGTCTGTGCAATTTCTGTCAGCTGCCATTGTTGGTAATCAAAATGTCCTCCGCTCATGAGTTGACTTATTAATGGTTCATAATTATTATTTCTTTTTCTTGGGGAGGATTTTCTTCATATAGCACTCCGGATAGTATATGCTCCGTTTCAGCAAGTTTGGCGCGAGCCTGAACACGTTCATAATCGAGAAGCCGTTGCTGAACAAGCTCTGCGCGACGTGTTTGAACAGCAAAATAGTTCTGGGCGAAAGAAATTTCCGGTTTACGAGGATCGCCATTTTGCGCTACAAGATAGCATGCATAGCGAGTCAGCATCACATCATCTACTTGACGCTTAGCACCTTTAGCCAAGTCTATCATTTTCCCGGCGTCGGCAAAATGATCAGAGATTTTTTCACCGGCATTCTCGCAAGATTCTTTGGCTCGGATAAGTACATCCTTGAACCTATCCCATTTTGAGTAACCCAAAAGAGGATATAATTCGCGTGCACTCCAACACTCTACACCATCATAATCAATGGCGATTGATTCGAAACTATTGAAAAGATCCTGCATCTCGTTTGCCTTGATATAGCAGCTGTTTAGATTACAAATTTAGTAAAAAGTTCTCAGA
>JAIDSM010000121.1 GCA_029061225.1 Muribaculaceae bacterium | reverse complement strand
GGGCCAATGTGACAGTAGTCAATCTTAACGGAGACTTAGACGCCGACTCTTCCAGCGGCAGTTCGATTTCCGTGAAAGAAGCCAGTGGCAGAATCTTCTCTGTTGATGCATCCAGCGGATCAAGCATATCGCTAAAATCAAACAAATCCTCTGAGATCCGGGCCAGCGCTTCCAGCGGAGCCTCCATCTCACTGTCAGGACGTACGGAAAAATTCAGCAAGACTGCTTCTTCAGGAGGCAGCGTAAATGCTTCTGACCTTTTTTCCAAATAATTACATAAATATGGGAAAAGACCGCATCGAGTGGTCTTTTCCCAATCAAAAACACTTTTGTTATGGTTATTATCATCACCTCCATAGTTTCATTACTCGGCATTATCATCACGATGTGTTTTCACCATTAAAAAAATTCATTTTTTTAGCATAAAATTTGGTGGTTTCAAAAAATATTCTTAACTTTGCATCGAAGAAAGGAAAAACTTCTGACGGGGCATTAGCTCATCTGGCTAGAGCGTTTGACTGGCAGTCAAGAGGTGACCAGTTCGAGTCTGGTATGCTCCACTTTTCATAGACCGGAAGAAATATTTCTTCTCGGTCTTTTTCTCATTAAATCTCAGAATATGGAAATACGGATGAATTTGGAGAAAGAGTGGGCCGAAGGTAAGTCCAAACACAAATTTCTCATACAATATTACGTTTATGAATCAGATGGTATGTTTATAGCATATTGTCCGTCGCTTGATATTACGTCTACAGGATTTGATTTTAACGATGCTGTAGCACAGTTTCATGAACATTTTCAACTTTACATCGAGTTTTGTTTAGAACAGAATACTCTAATTGAAGATCTTATTGCTCACGGATGGAAACTTGATGGAGTAACGATATCCCAACCTTCATTTGATGAATTATTAATGAAGCAAGAGTTTAAACATTTAATGGAGAGTTCTACAGAGTATGAACGATTAAATGCAATATTAAAATTTGAAGCTTGTCCCGCATGAAAAATCTAAGAAATATTTCTTTAGCTGATTTTCGCAGGATTCTAATAGCTTTGGGATGTGAATATATTCGTACCAAAGGAGGCCATGAAGTATGGAAAAAAGCGGGATTATTAAGACCTCTGATTTTCCAGACTCATGTTAATCCAGTTTCTGAATTGGTGGTAAAGAATATTATAAGAGATTTAGGAATTTCTAGAGACGAGTTTATTGAAGTATATGAAGAAATTTAGCATATTCATTTAAAGATTAAATAAAGGGTTGAGTATTAATACTCAACCCTTTATTTATATTTTTCTGAGTCGGAGTGCGGCCCAATGGTCGCCTTCTTCCGTCGCTTTGTCAAGGGTGAATCCCAATGGCTCTGCAGCTTCCATCACAATAGGAATGTCGGAGGAGTAAAAACCGCTGAGCAGCAAGATGCCACCACTCTTTATCTTCTCCGCGTATCCGGCGATATCAGCCGTTATGACATTACGATTGATATTTGCAAGAAATATATCTGCCGGTTCCAGATCCGATAAAGCGGAGGCATCTCCGCAAATAAATTCTACAGACTGACTGTTGAGCGCAGCGTTTTCAACAGCGTTCTCAAAGGCTCCGGGATCTATCTCGATACCTGTCACTCTCCCGGCCCCGCGCATCTTGCATAGAATAGCAAGAATACCGGTGCCTGTTCCCATATCTATCACTGCCTTTCCTTCAATTTCATCGAAATCAAGCACATAACGCATCATCTGCGACGTCGTAGCGTGATGCCCTGTTCCAAAAGCCATCTTCGGATCAATCAGGATATCATATCGCGCTTCCGGGATATCCTTATGAAACGATGAATGCACCACACATTCCCCGGCTATCACTATAGGCTGGAAATAATGTTTTTCCCACTCTTCGTTCCAGTTCTGACTCTCGACAAATTCATAAGAGAATGATACCGTGGTATCCATTGGGAAATCCTTAAGCATTTCCCTGAGGTTCTCTTCAGAAAACTCCACGGCCTGTACATAAGCAGTGAGTCCCGAACCATCGGGTTCGAAACTCTCATATCCTAAATCTGCCAGAAAAGCCGCTAAAAGATCTGTTATGTCTTCAGAGCAAGGAGCACATTCCAGGCGTACTTTGTAGTAATTCATTTTTTCTTCTTCTTTTTGAAAAAGGAGAAAACCTTACGGGCAGTCCCCACAGCTGAAATACCCATCATAATATAATCGGTGTAATTCAGACCGCGCATAATCTTCATAGGGACATTGCCCAGACGTGCGGCCGCCTTAAGCGAACCATCAGCTGCGAATGGATTCCGATCTTTAATCTTGTCTAAGTCTTCAAGTATCTTGGCCTTGACAAACTCTTTTTTTACTGCTATCAGAGCTCTATGGTGGCGAATTTCATCAAGCGTAAAACCATGAAACTGCAGAGGCTCCTCAATTTTCTCGACCACTCTGTCTCGATTTTCTCTTTTGATTTGTTCCATATCCTATAGTTTTACGCCTTACTTCAACAGCACCTTTGTAAGCATCTTCGCAATAGGATTCATGATCAGCGGTTGCTTGAAGATGTAGACCAACACCATCAGCAACATCATGACTCCACCAGCCGCCAAAAAAGACAAAGCCGGATGCATGAACATACGGAATGCAAAAGCCAGGCTGATGCCAAGCAGAATCAGGGTGGCTATTCCTAAAAGAAGGCAGACTGCTCCGGCGACAGCCATACCGGCTATTATTGTGATCTTCTCAGCCGCCGTCAGTTTGGCATACTCCAATTCAAGAGTAGCCCAGTCTTTCGACCGGGCTATGATACTCTTTAATTCGTCTACGAGTGTTGTCTTACTCATTTAATTCTGCATATGTTTATGCGAGCGGATCAGTCCTCTCCTGTGAGTTCAGCTACGAGAGCGTCTACCTCCTCGTCGCTGATCTTGATACCTTTTCTCTTAAGGATACGGACGATGCGTGCACGTACTTCCTCACCCTTCTCAGGAGCGAAAAGTATAGCTGCACCACAACCTACCAAGGCGCCACCAAGAAACGCATAAAGAATATTGAGAGCTTTCATATCTTTATTTCTATTTATTCATTAAAGACTTTTTTCAATCTGATCTTCAATCTCGTCAGCAAGCTCTTCAAGCTGATTGCCCTTAAGCTTGATGCCCTTCTCCTTGAGGACCTTCATGATTTTCTTACGTGTGGTCTCACCCTTTTCAGGTGCTACGAGGAGGCCTACGGCAGCTCCTGCTATCGCGCCGCCAACTACAGCGCATACGATGTGAATTGCTTTCATATTGATTTCGTTTTTAATTAATGTTCTAATAATACAACAACCAAATAGCCTTTTGGATTAAAAGGAACAGAAAAAAATCTGTCTCATCGCTATCGACCAAGGCTCAAAGCCCGGCCCTCATGTCCGGGGCGGCGGCTTTGTAAGCGAGCACTCCCCTCTCCGATAATTCCACGGTCTGCCAGATGCCGTCGGAAAGAGGCACCGACACATGATCGGAATCGATATACGTCATAAGAGGATATTCATTACCCTCAAACTGCAGGCTCCATGTCTGTGTTTCCTGACAGAAATCAAGTCGGTAAGTCTCTCCCGTCGATTCAAGAGTCACGTCATAGCCTTTTCCGTCGCACTTCACAAGGTACCGTCCGTGTTCCGTATCGATTGTCTTAGTAGATGCAGTCATGGGATTGTCACCGCTCCAGAACTCTATAGAATTGAGTACGAGAAGATCTGCCAATCCGCATACTTCATACACCGGAAGTATCCAGAAAGCAACGAACACAATCTCGTTGACGAATTTATTGGAGACCTGCTCATTCCATGCATAAAGATTGCGCGTAAGAGCGAATTTACCCATGCAGGATGACATTGAAGTGCAGAGAAGCGCCCCAAGGGCGGCAGTAAGAATAATCTTTTTCATTATTGCAGTATAGCTGTAGTGGTTTCTACTATTATATATAGGTGAAACACATCTTTCACTCTCTTTGTTTTACCGGATGCCTAAATTCCGTGAAATATATCAAGACACAACCCGGGCCGGAGCTACGTCCCTTTGCAATTATCTTCTATGCAGTAAGCCCTTGAAGGGTTTGATAGGGATGGACGCCTGCACCGGCCCGGATGTGTCTTAACGTGTTATATACAAAAGTTATTTCTATCGTCTATGTTTAATTTCTTTCTCTTTCTGACTTTACAACGATTCTCAGCTAAGCTTTGTTCGGACATTTTACATTCTTTAACCTTATAGCGGAATACTTGGCCAAATTCGGAACTTTTACACATTTTTTAATATTGACCAAATATGAGTTTAAGTAATTTTTATTAATTTTGTAGCCAAAACCACTTTTTTAAGACATATCCAATGAAAATACAGCGATTAATTTCGTTCGCGATCCTCATTACCGTATTCCTGTCCATGCCAATTTACTCCGCAGCCAAAGGGAAACAGGAAGACAGGATTACGATAGTGCTTGATCCGGGTCATGGCGGCAAGGACTTCGGAGCCTGCGAGAACGGAGCGAAAGAAAAAGACATAAATCTCGCAGTCGCAAAAAAACTTCGCGATCTTATAGAAAAGGAATTAAAAGACGTGAAAGTGGTGATGACGAGATCTACAGACGTATACCTTACACTCCAGCAGCGTGCCGATGTAGCCAACGATGCCGACGGAGATCTCTTCATGTCGATACATGTCAATTCCGTCGATAAGAAAAATACCAGGCGGCAGTCTATTCAAGGTAGTTCAGTCTACGTGCTCGGCCTACATAAGGATCAGGACAACATGAAGGTCGCTATGCGCGAGAATGCCGTGATAGAGCTTGAAAGTGATTACAAGGAGAAGTACTCCGGATTTGATCCTTCAAAGGATGAAAGCTATATCATATTCGAGATGGCGCAGAAAAGAAACCTTGGTGAAAGCATCCGGGTAGCCGGAGATGCGCAGAACGAACTTGTCAACAATGCCGGCCGGGCCAACAGGGGCGTACGCCAGGCAGGATTCTGGGTGCTATGGGCCACATCGATGCCAGCCGTGCTTGTAGAGCTTGATTTTATATGCAACCCAGAGTCTGTAAAATATATGACATCTGAAAAAGGTGAGGACAAATTCGCCGAATCTTTATTTAATTCCATAAAAAAATTCGTTGATAGACGGAAATGATTGAGGTTTCTGTGTTATAACATTTGAAAAGACATTTTTTAGAAAAAAAGTATTCCACCACCAATCAAGAACATATACAATGAAAAAGATATTCAACAAAGAGTTCGCCATAGGCCTCTCAGTGATCGTCGCAATCCTTATCCTCATCTTCGGAATCGATTTCCTTAAGGGAATCAATCTATTCCGTCCCGCCCACTACTATGTGGCATACTATGACAACGTAGATGAACTGACAGTTTCGTCGCCGGTGCTCATCAATGGCTACAAGGTAGGTCAAGTAAGGGAGGTAAACTTCAATTATGAGAAGCCCGGTAAGGTGGAAGTAGTGATGGCTCTCGATAAGAACCTCCTGCTGCCGGAAGGGACTGTGGCAGAACTTGGCACCACGCTATTAAGCGGAGCACGAATCGAGCTCTCCATGGGGAAAGGCCCGGAGACCATACCATCAGGTGGAGAGGTGCCTTCAAGTGTGAAAGGAGGACTGATGTCTTCAGTTCAGGAAATGATGCCGGTTGTCACGGGAGTGCTTCCCAAAGTCGATTCCTTGCTCTACAACCTCAATCTTCTCGTAGCGGATCCGGCCCTCACCGCGTCGATCCAGAGACTCGACGGCATAACCGACAATCTGCTCGCTACAACTCAGGGACTGAACTCAACAATGCACAACCAAGTGCCCCGTCTCGCCAACAATACCGTAAAGATAACCCAGTCGCTCGACACAATCGTGGGCAACATAGGTACGCTCTCCTATCAGCTCAAGACCCTGCCGATCAATTCCACTGTCGATAATGTCAACCAGCTGACAGCCAACCTCACGCAGTTCTCACGTCAGCTCAACGACAAGAACTCCACCCTCGGCTTGCTGACAAGCGACCCGGAGCTCTACAACCGCATCACGCAGGTATCGGCCGACATCGACTCACTTCTGCTCGACATCAAGAAGAATCCTAAACGATATATCAGCATAAAACTTCTATAAGAATCATTCGAGTGTGAAACAGGTTTTCTATCGTTATAATCCTGACACGGACAATTTCGAACGTCACTACCCTACGCTAAAGACCAGACTCGCTTCCCTTGGGAAGTATCTTGCGGTGGGCTGCGTCATCGGAATAGGGCTATATGTCATGCTTGTCTATATATTCGAGGGTCCTACCGAGAGAAACCTGAAGGAAGAGAATGATAAGCTCAGATCGCAATACGCCATTCTTGAAAAGCGCCTTGATAATTCCATCAAGGTGATGGAAGACATCCGTAACCGCGACGATAATTTCTATCGGGTGATGATGCAGATGGATCCTCTCAGCAGCAACGAAAGATTTTCCGGACTTGAAAACGACACAAGACTTGAAACATCCGGCCACATAAATGATGCAGAACTTCTGAGCCGGATAAACAGATCCATCGATCTTCTGGAGCATCAGGTCTATTCTCAATCCATTTCCTTCGACCAGCTGCGTGAAGCCGCCGGCGAACAGAAAGAGAAGATCGCCTGTATTCCTTCGGTTATGCCTATCAATATCAAGGACTATACTATGTCATCTGGTTATGGCTATCGGCGCGACCCGATCTATGGCACGGCCAAGTTTCATGAAGGACTCGACTTCGCGGCCGCAACGGGAACTCCGGTCTTCGCCACAGCGGATGCCGTAGTGGAGGTGGCTGACAGAAAAGATTCTTACGGCAACTGTATCGACCTAAACCACGGCTATAACTATACGACACGTTATGCCCACCTTAGCCAGATTCTTGTCAAGCCGGGGCAGAAAGTGAAGCGAGGAGAAATGATCGGGAAAGTCGGGTCTACAGGAAAGTCCACAGGAAGCCATCTTCACTACGAAGTAAGGTTCAAGGGCGAGCCGCAGAATCCGGTGCATTATTATTTTATGGATCTCACACCTCAGCAATACTTAGATATGATTCAGCTCGCCGAGAATTCGGGCCATGTCATGGACTGATGAGAATCATAAAACATAATCACTATGGATGACCTTAGCAAGAAATACTACAAGATCGGAGATGTGGCAGATTTTCTGGGAGTTCCACAGGCCACTATCCGGTATTGGGAACTCGAGTTTCCGGAGATCTCGCCCTCTCGTTCACGGAAAGGGCTTCGCCAGTATACTCCGTCGGATATCGAGACCTTACGCATCATCCACTATCTTGTCAAGATAAAGGGACTTAAAGTGGAGGCGGCCAAGGCTCAGATGAAGATCAACCGCGACAATATATCGAAAAAGCTAAAGGTTTTCAGCGAGCTTCAGGACATACGAAGCGAACTTGAGGTAATGCTTAAAGCCCTCTCAAAGCGACGTTGAACTTCACAAAAGATTTGAATTATAATAAGCCGGATTTCCGGTGACGTTCTCCCCCACAAAAGGAGGCAGATCATACTGCTCGTCGGCTGAAACAAGTTCTATCTCAGCTGTCACCAATCCGGTCTTGCTTCCAAAGAATTCATCCACTTCCCAAATCTTCCCTTCAAAAGGGACTAAAAATCTTATCTTCTCAATCACGGGAGACTCGCACATCCCGAGAAGCTCCTCAGCTTCTTTCAATGGAATTTCATATTCAAACTCCCGGCGTACAGCGCCATCGTTTTTCCCCTTCACTGTAAGGTAGCCCCGGTCGCCCTTTACCCTGACCCGCACGGTCCTGTCCGGGTTACGAGACAGATAGCCCTGTGAAATACGGTATTCGGAAGTGGCAAGCTGACGAAATGCGTCGTTTGTCACTAAATATTTATGTTCTATCTCAAATGCCATGATTTATTCGGATAATTTTTATTAATTTTGCATCGGGAATCGTGTTGATTCCTTTTGCAAATTTAATGAAATCTATCTGTTTCCGCAACATATCGAAGAGAAAAGAATCGCAGTCGCTTCATAATGCCGTGTGCCTCATGGCATTTGTGATTGCACTCTTACCTTGCGCAATTACCTTGAAAGCACAGCACAGGCAGGTCGAGGTGGACACCGCCATCTTTCTCCGGGAAGCGCGCGAACTCCAGGAGCTAATCGTAAATCCTGGAAAAGACAGATATTCAAAAGACAATCCGGCCACACGCCTCATCCGCTCAATCAGGAACGGCCAGAAAAAGGGTGATCCGCGTCTGCTTCCTCATTACAGCTATGACAAATATGATAAGATGACCATCGGATTGCTTGACATATCTGAAGCAGACCTTGGCGAGAAGCCGGAGTTAATCGCTTATCTCGATACCACTCCTGACGGGAAACGCACCATGCTGAAAGTTCTTCTAAACGAGAAAGCCGCTACTGTATTGTATTCATCCGGCGGAAAAGACCGTAAGGAAGTACACCGAGGTAAGACATCATACGGAGTTAGCGAGATGTTTGATGTAGGTAATGTTGAGGTTGTGCTCCAGGATCTCCTCAGGGAAGTAGATGTCTATGACAACGACATCACTCTTATGTCGAATAAGTTTCCAAGTCCTCTTTCATCAGCAGGCAACGTTCATTACCGGTATTTCATTACGGACACTCTTGACGTGGAAGGCACACGTTGCATCCAGCTTACATTCATGCCCCGCAATCCATTGGATTTCTCATTTTCAGGCAATCTGTATGTAGAGGAAGGCGACACCACCGGTTTCATCCGGAAGGTGTCCATGAAAGTTCCAAGAACTGTCAATCTCAACTTCGTCGATAATATGTATATCGAGCAGATGTACGAAAAAGATTCTTCAGGAAAAAGACATAAGATATCCGACCGGATCTATCTTGACATCTGCCTGGTGAAAGGGACTCAACGTCTATCCGCCTCTCGCACTTCAAGATACGAGAACTTCTCGGATAAAATCCGCGAAGACCTCAAAGCTGCCTATGAGACAGTTGGCCCATACATTGAAATCGGCAAACCTTCCGACTCTCATGGCGACCTATTGACATATATGAGAAGGGACGACCTTACCCAAGCAGAAGCGAACATGTCTTCACTAATGGGCGATCTCCGAAGATATCCATTCTTCTATTGGGCAGAAAAGGCCCTGGTGGTCCTTGTGACCGGATACATCAAGACAGGAAAGCGAAGTAAGTTTGACTTCGGCCCCATCAATACGCTCATCAGTTCCAATCCGATAGAAGGAGTCAGACTGCGACTGGGAGGAGTGACTACAGCCAATCTCTCTCCTAACTGCTTTGCCAACGGATATGTGGCATATGGCACACGAGACCGGAAATGGAAATACAAGGGTGAAGTAGAATATTCATTTGCCAAGAAGAGATATCATAGCCGGGAATTCCCTATCAACTGCATAAGCCTTACGCATATGTATGATCTGGACATGATCGGACAGCACTACTTATTCACTAATCCCGACAACGTCTTCCTTAGCCTAAAGCGGAAGAAAGACCTTCTCGCCACATATCGACACCTCACCCGTCTGGAATATACGCTTGAGATGCGCAACAACCTTTCATTTTCAGTATGGGGGCAGCACATAAGACAGGACGCTACTCATTGGCTCCCATTTGTCAACGGCTATGGAGAGAATATACCTTATTACCGACGCACCACCGTAGGAGCATCCGTAAGGTACTCGCCTGGAGAAAAGTTCATCCAGGAAAAGGACACGCGTATCGCTGTCAATCGCGATGCGCCTATTCTTCAGATGCTGATGGAATGGGGACCGAAAGGGATAAGTGCCAGCCATTATTCCATATGCAAGACTGAGATGTCAATATGGAAACGGTTCTGGTTTTCATCGTTCGGATATCTTGATGCCTTGGTCAAAGGAGGAGTCATCTGGAGTCAGGTACCCTATACGGAACTTCTATGGCCTAACGCAAACCTAAGCTATACTATCCAGCCCGAATCCTATTCACTCCTTAATCCTATGGAATTTGCCATGGACCGCTACATATCGTGCGACCTCACATATTGGGGCAATGGCGTTCTTTTCAACCGTATACCTATAGTCAAGAAGGCAAAACTAAGGGAGATAGTTGAATTCAAATATCTATGGGGAGGATTGAGTAAGCGCAATAATCCGGAGCACCAATCCCAACTTTACCGGTTTCCCGAGAACGCGGAAGTCAGCATCATGAAGACAACACCTTACATGGAGCTGAGTATCGGACTTGACAACATACTGAAAATATTCCGCATAGATTATGTCTGGCGTCTGACCTATCTTAATATTCCCGGAACGGACAGATCAGGACTCCGCGTAGGGGTTCACTTTAATTTCTAACCATCAATTTTCATATGTCATTACATTTCTTAGACGAAGGCACAAAAGCATATTCCGAAATGCTTCAAAAGCAACGCAAGCTTTTCCAGGAGATGGTAGACCGGAAGAAAGCTGGCCTTCACATCGAAGATGAATATATATTTATGGTGGAGCACCCTGCAGTCATCACTCTTGGGAAGCATGCAAAGGAATCCAATGTCTTGCTTGATGAGGAGCAATTGGCACATCACGGAGTGGAACTTTACCATATAGAAAGAGGTGGAGACGTGACTTTTCACGGACCTGGCCAACTCGTGGTCTATCCGTTGCTTGATCTTGAAAGGCATCATCTCGGAGTCAGGGATTATGTAGACCTTCTGGAGGAAGCTGTAATAAGGACCATCGCGGATTTCGGGATAAGCGCAGGAAGGGTGCATGGAGCAAGCGGTGTCTGGATCGGGATAGGAACGGAACGCGAGCGAAAGATCTGCGCGTTAGGCGTCAAATGCAGCCGATACATCACGATGCATGGACTTGCACTCAACGTCAACACCGACTTGAATGGTTTCAGACTTATCAACCCCTGCGGCTTCGTCGACAAAGGAGTCACATCAATGGCTGTCGAACTTGATGCTCCTGTCATGATGAAAGACGTAAAGGAATCTCTAATACGTCAATTCCTTTATCTGCTCAGGTAGGAAAAGACAGAGGTCTTAGCTCTCCTAAACAGTAATAATGCTGTATAATAACAAAAATACCCTCGATTCACATCGAAGGTATCAGTGTTGCCTTGGAAAGACTCGAACTCTCACAAACGGAACCAGAATCCGGTGTGCTACCATTACACCACAAGGCAGA
>JAIDSM010000120.1 GCA_029061225.1 Muribaculaceae bacterium | reverse complement strand
TATCTGAAAACGGCTACATCCCCGTCTATTTCTCCTTCAGCAACAACGGGAGTGTGGCTCCCGGAGCTTTCGCCGAGGTCTTTCTTAAATCAGGGGAAAGGCATGACGTCCTGTCTGTACCGAAAGAGGCAATAGTCGAGATCAACGGCAACAAATGCGTCTATGCCGCCCATGGCGAGGGGCACTACATCAAGCATGTCGTGACTTTGGGAGCATCCGACGGAAAGAGGGTAGAGATACTTTCCGGACTCAATCCGGGAGAAGACGTGGTCGTGAAGGGGGCTCAGGTAGTCAGGATGGCAGAGACATCGGCGACTGCGGTTCCCGGGCATACTCATAACCATTAATCGCTCCCGAACATGCTCAACAAGATCATCAACTGGTCGCTGACCAACAGACTTGTGATACTCCTTGCGGCCTGCGCGACTATCATAGCCGGTCTGTTCGTGCTCGTAAGGACAGAGATAGATATATTCCCCGACCTCAACGCTCCTACGGTGGCCATTATGACCGAGGCTTCCGGATTGGCTCCTGAAGAAGTGGAGCGGGCTGTCACCTATCCGATAGAGACCGCGGTCAACGGAGCCTCCGGGGTGAGGCGCGTGCGTTCCAGTTCCGCTACCGGTTTTTCGGTAGTATGGGTCGAATTTGACTGGAACACTGATTCCTATCGAGCTCGTCAGACCGTCAGCGAACGCCTGTCGGGCATCGAGGGGAGTCTTCCCGCAAATGTCGGAGCTCCCGTGATGGGTCCGCAATCTTCGATCCTCGGAGAGATAATGATCATCGGACTGACCGCCGACGACATATCGCTCGGAGAACTAAGAAGCATAGCAGACCGTACGATACGGCCGAGGCTCCTTTCGCTTGCGGGAGTGAGTCAGGTGTCAGTCATCGGCGGAGATGAACTGGAATACCAGATACTTCTCCATCCCGAAAAGATGCGTCATTTCGGAGTGTCACTGTCAGACGTGGCGGAGGCAACTGAAAACATGAATGTCAATACATCCGGAGGCACTACCTATGAATATGGCAACGAATATCTCATCAAGGGTGTGATCTCCACTCTCGACGTGGAGGAACTGGGAAATGCCGCCGTTAGGAATGAGACCGGAACTACGGTGAAGATCTCCGACATCGCCGAAGTGAAGATCGGTCCCAAGACTCCTAAGATCGGTACAGCAACCTTACGCGCCCATCCCGCAGTGCTCGTCACAGTCACCAAGCAGCCGGGTGCAGGATCGATAGAACTGACAGAGGAAATACACAAGGAGCTCGATAATCTCAGGCCCTCACTGCCTGCAGGTGTCAATATCGACACCGAGATCTTCAATCAAAGTGAATTCATTCAGACTTCGGTAAGCAATCTTCAGCAGTCGCTGCTTGAAGGCGCCCTCTTCGTCATCATAGTGCTCTTCTTCTTCCTGATGAACCTCAGGACTACAGTGATATCGGTGGTCGCTATACCACTCTCGATAATAATCGCCGTAATCGCCCTCTACTTCATGGGATTTACGATCAATACAATGACCCTCGGAGGTATCGCGATAGCGATAGGCTCGCTTGTGGACGACGCTATTGTCGATGTGGAGAATGTCTACAAACGTCTTCGTGAAAACGCAAGAAGGGAAGGTGAGTCAAGACTACCAGTGCTAAAGGTAGTGTTTGAGGCTTCGAAAGAGGTGAGAAAGCCTATCCTTAACTCCACTCTTATCATTATCGCGTCGTTTCTCCCATTGTTCTTCCTAAGCGGCATAGAAGGACGCCTGCTGAAACCCCTCGGCATCGCCTTCATAGTGGCTCTTGCCGCTTCTACAGTAGTCGCCCTTACTCTGACGCCGGTGCTCTGCAGCTATATGCTCGCCGGCGACACAAAAAAAGAGGAAAGGGAACTTAACAAAGAGCCCAAGACCGCGCGATGGCTCAGAGAGCATTATTCCCGAGGTCTTGAGAAAGTCCTTGCCCGGCCACGCGCATGGATTATCGGAGTGGCAGTGCTTTTTGTAGCCTCACTTGCAGTCTTCTTCACGCTCGGCCGCAGCTTCCTTCCGGGCTTCAACGAGGGTAGTTTTACAATCAATGTGAGCGCGATGCCGGGAATATCTCTGGAGCAGAGCGACAGCGTAGGCATGGCTGCCGAACGTCTTATTCTCACCGTGCCGGAAGTGCGCAATGTGGCGAGAAAGACAGGACGCGCCGAACTCGACGAGCATGCTCTTGGTGTCAATACATCGGAGATGGAGGTGCCCTACGTGCTCGACAAGGGGAGGAGCAAGAAGGAGGTGGCGCGTGAGTTGCGCGAGAAACTTGCACAGCTTCCGGGTGTCAACGTAGAAATAGGACAACCGATTTCACACCGTATCGACGCTATGCTCAGCGGCGCGCAGGCACAGATCGCAGTTAAGATTTTCGGCGATGATCTCGACCGTCTATATGCTATAGGCCAGCAGATAGGCTCCGAGATGAAAGAAGTGGAGGGTATTGTTGATGTCAACGTGGAGCAGCAGATATCACGCCCGCAGCTTGACATAGTGCCCCGCCGTGAGATGCTTGCCAAGTACGGCATCACGATTCCTGAATTCAGCCGCTATGTGGAGATGGCTATCGGAGGCGATGTGGTCAGCCAGGTATTCGTCGGCAACAGACCGTACGACCTTACAGTAAAGGTTGAGGATTCACGACGCGATACCAAAGAGCGGATCGAAGACCTCATGATCGACAGCAATGTAGGTAAAATTCCGCTTTCCTATGTAGCCGACGTAAAGACCGGAAGCGGACCTAACACAATCAACAGAGAGAACGTAAGCCGTCTGCTGACGGTGTCGGCCAATGTCGACGGACGCGACCTCAAGAGCGCGGTTGATGAGATAAAGGCCCATGTCGCCGAGCATGTGGAAATGCCGGAAGGATATTTCGTCACCTACGGCGGTCAGTTTGAAAATGAAGAGGCTGCCTCCCGCATGCTTGCTCTTACTTCGATACTTGCATTGATAGTGATTTTCTTCCTTATCTACGGAGAGTTCAAGAGCGTAGCGGAGTCCTTTACAATCCTTGTCAATATGCCTCTTGCGCTGATCGGCGGAATCCTTATACTGCGTGTCACCACTGGAGAGGTCAACATACCGGCTATCATAGGTTTCATATCCCTTATGGGTATCTCCACGCGCAACGGAATGCTGCTGATATCGCGCTATAACCGCCTGCGTGCCGAGGGAATGGGAATTGAGGAGACGGTAAGGAAAGGTTCGGCCGACAGACTGCTGCCCATCATCATGACCGCACTCACATCAGCGTTGGCTCTCGTGCCTATAGCTGTCAGGGGCGGAGAGCCGGGCAATGAGATTCAGTCGCCTCTCGCCATAGTCATATTGGGGGGCCTCATAAGCAGTACGCTTCTGAACATTTTCATCGTCCCGGTGTTTTACCGGAAGATTCAAGAAAGAAAATTACGGAAATCAAAGGTTTCCTAAGCCACTATAAATTCGTCTATTAAACATGAAGAAAAGATATTGCATCGCAATGCTGCCGGCAGTCTTAGGGACTGCCGGCGCATACGCCATAACCCCGCAGGAGGCGGCCAACGCCATCCTCAGCCGTAATGGCGACCGCCTTCAGATTTCCGTTGCGCAGAACGCCAAGGATCTTGAGACACACACTATAGCAAATGCACCTGATCCAACTATTGAAGGCGACTATATGTGGATGCCCGAAGGTGTCGACAATCGCTGGAATGTGGCAATCGGCTATGAGATGGAATGGCCCGGGGTCTACAAGTCGCGGAGCGAACTCGGAAAGGCCATGAGGAACGCCAATGCCGCTGAGGCGGATGCAGGTGTATATGAAAAATATGTGGAGATCCTCAAGGAGATAGGCACGTATCTCTATGCTGAACGTCGCATAGCTATGATGCGGCACATACAGTCGGCTACAGACTCGCTGCACGCTGCTTCGGTGAGGGCAACAAAGGGAGGACAGATGTCACGTCTCGACCTTTCGAAAATCACTCTTGAGCAGGGACGCGTCAATACGCTGATCGCTAATCTCGAGGCGGAGAAAAGCGGGAGCGAAGGCAGTCTCAAGACTCTCAACGGTGGCTATGACTGCACAGCTCTCCTTAACAGCATCGACAGGGAGTGGGTGATGACTCCTACACATTCCCTTGAAGAGTATCTGGAGGAGGCACGCACGAATCCGGAACTTAAGAAGGCCATTTCAGAGCTTGAGGTGGCCGACAGGAATATAGGTGTGGCCAAGGCGGAAGGACTTCCAAGTATTTCAGTAGGATATCATCATGACTTCGAGGATGCCATGCACTTCAATGGCGCAACCCTCGGGGTATCGATTCCATTGTTTTCCAACCGAGGCAAGGTAAAGGCTGCCAAAGCCGCAAAGGCGGTGGCGGAATATCAGGTGACGGTCACCACCGACAAGGTGGAATCTGAGATAACGGCGCTTTACGATGAGGTTCAGCTTATTGATCAAGCTCTCAAGGTTCCAATGGAGGTATTTGCAACAACAGATTACAACACACTTCTACTGAAAGCCTACAGGGGTGGTGAACTCTCGCTTACCGACTATCTGCAGGAAAGAAGCTGGTTTAGCGAGGCTCATCTGGATCTTCTCGAACTCCAGTATCAGCGTGAGCAGAGAATGTGGCTTCTGTCGCTGCTCTGCAAATAATTGGTATGGACGCACGGTTCGTGCGTCCGCAACCGATAAATGCTAAATAATAAGTTACTATAAGAGCGGACCTCAAACGAGGTCCGCTCTCTTTGACTGCTGTATGACTAATTACTCTTTGTACTGTTGGGATTACTTTACTATCACTTTCCGACCTCCTACGAGGTAGATGCCCTTTTCAAGGCCAATCGTGGCGTCGGCTGCTTTGACTCCTGTCTTGACCACAGTTCCATCTGTAGCGACCACATTGACAATGGTCTGAGGATCAATTCCGATTTCAGATACAGCGTCGAGCTCCGGCTTGTAGAAGAGGCGGAAATTATCGAAGATTGTCCAGTCGCCATCTACCATCTCAAGCTTGCGTATTCCGGCGCGGATATCTCCTGATTCCGTCATTATGAATTCGACTGCGTTGTCGGCGTATTTATGATTGCTGTTGAAGGCCATGTACGCATCGTACATATTGTTGGGATAATTGGAGAATTCCTCATCGTAGAGCGACATGACCGGAGCAGCGTTATCGTTGATGTAGAGCGACGCGAGAATACGCTCGCTACCGTCATTATGTGCGGGAAGAGCAGATGCAGGGAGTCCGTAACGATAGAATACCTGTGCTTCAAGACGGTAGGAGCCTGCCGGCATGGCCTTGAGCACCTGATAAGTGTCGAATACACGGCTATAATGCTCAGCTACTGAGTTGGAGACTGCTGTGAATGCTGTGCCGCTCCAGCCGGTGCTGACATTGCCGTCAAATTTCGGATTTTGCAGCAGGCGTGTGATGTCGATATATCCGTTACTTTCCCTTTCACCCTCGGCGAGATATTTTCCGGTAGCGTCTACAAGTTTATCATATGCAGCAGGAAGATTCTCAAGAAGAGAAGTTATGGTACGGTTGTCCGCAAGCACTTTCTCTGTATAGTCGATGGCATCGTCGAAAGCAGTTGTCGACGCTGATTCCTGAGCTGACTTTGCCTGACGGAGAAGACCCTTGACCGAGCTGTAGATCTGGAGCATGTCGTATTCCTCCTTGTCTACGTAGATTACCGAACCATGCTGGAAAGCACCTGTTCCCGTAACCTTTACGGGGAGGCCTGACTTAAGTCCGTCGTGATCCATATCTGCAACCTTGTAGCTGTATTCGTTGTCGAAACGCATGAAATACATGTTGAAGACATCCTCGCCTATACGACGGATCTGTGTCGGAGCCTCAACCTGAGTGGTATTCTGGTTTTCCATGCGTCCTACCTCTTTCCATTCAGCTCCTGTCAGGGCAGGGGAGGTATATTCATAGATTCCAGTGGTTGCGGCTCCTGTACCCGAACGCTTCACGAGCATATGGAAGAGACCATCATATTCGTTGAAGACAATATCCGCGTCGATCAGTGAGACTCCGGGATCCATCAGCAGGCGGGGCTGTGTAAGGGTCTTGAAGTCCTTGTCAGCATATGAATAGTAGAGACGGTCGTTACGGTCCCACTCGTTGCTTGACAGAAGTGAGTAGTAGACGAGATAAGCACCCTGTCCGCCATTTGCTGCCTGATCCCATATGAACTGAGGTGCCCATACTCGGTCGATTTTGGCGTATTCCTCATCGGTCTTGTAGCAGTCGGTGGTAGCTTCGCTGTCGGAGAAGATGGATTTACCCTTACGGAAGTCGAAGACAGTGCTTTCCCAGTGTACGAGATCGTTGCTGCGAAGGAGATCCATACCGTAATTGTTCCACTTTCCGCTTTTTGCGTTGCACATGTCAGTGGTGGTCATGAAATACTCATGCTCTCCCTGTCCGCGTCCAAGGTAAGCGTCGCGTGTTCCTCCCTCGATGGAAGCAAGAGCAGCGGTATTGAAGATTTCCTCTCCGTCGAGCAATTGCTCGAACTTCTTGCCCATACCTTCCTTAGTTCCGAGAGCCATGTTTGTGATCTCCTTGCCGGAATTCATGTAGGTGTAAAGATAGCCATACCAATCGTCCTGAGCAGCCAAACGAACAGGTAGCTCTATGCTGCCTTCCGCTCCATCCGGGAATTTTGCGATTGCTATAATTCCGTTTGCCTCTATTGTCTTATCCGTAGTGTTGGGCGTAATAATCTCCAACTGGGCGGAATGACGGTTTGAGTTAACAGTAACATTCAACGGGCATCCGTCAGGTACTTCCCATTGGAGTTCTATTCCGGATGATGTCATGACCGGAAGGGATGTAGACTGATGCAGCCAGCTGAGTTTCTTTGAAATAGAAGAGAGTTCTTCCTTCAGTTTCTGCATCTGTTCTTCGGTGGCTTGTTTGCCTACTGTCGGTGAATAGTCAATGTCTTCAAGGGCGATTGTCAGAATGGAAAGTGAATATGCCGGAGCTTCATATCTGAGAGTATTGCCTTCCGCAAGCATGGTGTTGGCCTCTGCAGGCGCAACCTTATAAGGATTCTGCATCGTATTCTCATCGGTATCCGAAGCGGAGGTCAGGAGATTAAGGTCAGCGCTTACGATTTTTGCATTGGCCATATTGAGTATAACTTCTGAAGCCTCGCTACGGGTGTTGACGAGTTTGACATACATTACCTTGTTTTCATCATCGATGGAAGAGGAGACATAAACCTTTCTATCTGCGGGGAGTGTCAGGTCGTGGATAAGCTCACCGTCAAGATAGCACTTGATTCGGGTGCCGTCTACCTCAATACGGATCCGGTAAGTACGTCCGCTTTCGATATTTCCGGATTTGAGGTCGTAATCCGATTTGGCTCCGTTGGCGCATACCTGCAGGCCATGCTGACCATTGTTCCATCCGCCAAGGTTCCACCATATGTAGTTGTTGCGGTCGCCGACATTTACGGCTACGAGGAAACCTTCGGCACCGGATTTCTTGGTGGCGTCAAGCTCAAGCACATAGCTTGAAGGAAGCACTGTATTGCAGAATGCCAGCTTTCCCTGTTCCGAGCTGTTCTGCTGGCAGAGCTGACCATCCTTTACGCTCCAGCCAGTTGAAGGAAGGTCCCAGTTGGATGCGTCTCCGGAAAAATCCTCTTCCAACAGCACATTGCCCTCCATATCAGTTACCTTGACATTATCATAGGTTACTGTTGTAGACCAGGATGATACACCGATTTTGTTTTCGCCGCCGTTGACAAAGTTTCCGGTCTCAGTCCATTTTACGTTTTGCTTGCCGAGATATTGTGGCATGAGCTTCTGTACGTAGTAGGATGGGGTGCCGAAACTCGACTCATGATTGAATCGGATCATGTCAGGAAGCCAGCCGCCGCCTCTTTCTTCATTGTAGAAGATAGGAGCGTAGGAGGCCATCACGCATATGTCGGAGTTGTTTTCCAGACCCTGCATGTAGACGGCTTCGCCGAGAGCTGCACGCAGATGTCCGTTGGTTCCATATCCGTCGGTCACAGCGTACTCACCTACATAGACTTTCGGACCGCTGCGGTCGTAGGAATCGTATTTGCTATAGCGCTGTTCAAACCATTTCGGAGTGCGGTAGTAATGCTCGTCGACCATCTCCACAGGGAACGAATTGCGCCATGACGGATCGTCGGTGCCCCATGCCTCGACGTTTCCAATCAATGTTACTTCAGGATACTTCGCCTTGATGGCATCGTAGAATGCCTTGTAGCGCTCCGGGTAGTGGTCGCTTCTGTCATCGTCGAAGTTATAGTTTTCGTTGCCGATCTCAAGCAGGCGCATGTTGAAGGGTTCGGGATGTCCGTTCTCCGCTCGCTTCGCTCCCCAGTAGGTATTGACGTCGCCGTTGCAATATTCAAGGGCATCGAGTGCCTCCTGTATGTACTCGTCAATATCCGTATAATCCTTTATCCAGCCATGGCCTATGCCGACATTTACTACGAAGAGCGGTTCGGCTCCGAGGTCTTCGCTCAGCTGGAGGAATTCATGGAAACCGAGTCCGTCGGTAGAGGGATAACCCCAGTTGGCATTGAAATGTCCTGGACGCTCCTCGATCGGGCCGATGGTCTTCTTCCATTCGAAACGGCGTTGTCCTTCAAGTGTACCGTCACCCTCGATGTAGCATCCGCCGGGGAAGCGTACAAATTTTGGGTGGAGCCCTTCAAGCATCTTTGCGAGGTCGACGCGGCAACCGTTCTCCCGGTCCATATAGGTCTTCGGGAATAAGCTTACCATTCCGATAGTGAGGCTGCCGGCATTACTGAATGTAAGATTGAATTTACCTTTGCCGAAATACTGATCTGCATCGGATGCGCTGACCGTAATTGATATTTTCTGCCATTTGCCGTCAAGATTGACTTCAGCAGAACCTGTGGCAGCAGTTGTGCCGTTTTCTGATATTGATGCGGTCACGGTGCCTTTATATCCGTTGTCGCTTTTCAGCCAAACGGTCAGCTTGAATGTATCGCCCCCTCGAACCGGGATGCCCCAGTATCCGGTATTGGAGATGCCCTCGTCGGCTCCGTTGAGCTTGATGTTGAGGGCAGCCCGACGGTTTTCGTTCATGAGTCCTGAGCGGACGATGCTCATTGAGGCACCCCCGATGGCCGACCAGTAGTCGGGAGAGGAGGCATCTTCAAAGTTTCTGTTTCGGATGAGTTCGGCATAGAGGCCGCCGTCGCCGGCGTTGTTAATCTCCTCGTAGAAGATTCCGTATTGAAGCGGACTTATCATAGGCCCACGTTTCGCTGCATCGAAATTCAGCGTCACCTGTGCCGAAAGGCCGAATGTGGCTGACCCGGCAAGCAGGGCCGTAGTCAGCAAAGTCGTTAGGTTTTGTCGCATAAGGTCTTTTAGAATAGGATATTATATGTATTGAATCGCAAAGATAATAAATATTTGATAATCCGACAAAAAAATGCTGTTTCTTTTCAATTTTTTTAATGTGAAATCAAGAAATCACACAATTACTATCCGAACCTATGCTATTTGTCCTCACTCTGACTCAAAACTCATTACTCAATGTTCAATACTTAATGCTCAATACTCAGTACTCAATACTCAATACTCATTACTCAAAAATTAAGTCCTGTCTTTGAAATAGGTATAGGCCGACTGCACTTTGTGTACGAAATTGACCGTCTCCGTAGCTCGGAAATAACCATTCTTAACTACGGGATCCTGATAGTAGGCAGGCTTTGATTTCATCATTGCAGCAGTCTCAACGTTGTCATCCCAAACCTGGGCGTTGAGTCCGTATTTGTTGGCAAGCGCTATAGCGTCTATCACATGTCCGGCACCGGCATTGTAGGAGGCAAGAATGAATTTTGCTCGTTCTTCCGGATCAGGAACCCTTTTCTCGAAAATTCTGTCAAGGTCTCCGAGTGTCTTTACCGCTACATCCACGCATTTTACAGGATTGAGCATTTCCTCCGCAGTGTAGCCGTGGGCGGCGGCGGTGCGCGGCATTACCTGCATCAGCCCGAGTGCACCGGCCCAGCTGCTTATTTCTGCATTGAAATTCGATTCGACATATGCTATGGCCGCTATCAGCCGCCAGTCAAGTCCGGACTTTTTCCCGGCTTCCTTGAAGATATGATCATAAGGAGAAATCTGTCCGTTGGCAAACGTCATGCTCTTCAGATCATCGAGATCCTCTTCAGGAGTGTCGAAAATCTCCAGTTTTGAAAGACGGTAGTATTTCTTGAAAAGTTCTTCCTCATTATCTTTCTCATCTGCAAACCAACGGTCGAGTGCTTTTGCTAGTCCGTTCATTTTGGGTGCGACCGCCCACCGCGAATACTGTTCGAGACTGACCTTGACGGAAATGTCGAGACCCGGATAATAGGAGAGGGCAGCTTCCGCTACGTCGGAATCAACTACTGTGAGAGGGATCTCACCCTTCCATACCATGTTTAGCAGGTCATCGTCGCTGACAGTGTCTTTAGCAAGAGGGACTATCCTGATACCTCCGCCGATCTCTTCGTTGAGGTTCTTCATGCGATAGAGGTATTTTGAATCGTCCTGTACTGTCACGGTCCTTCCTACCAGATCTGTTACGTCTTTTACCATAGAGTCTTTCGGCACGTCGGTCTTCTGTACGAGCACCTGGGAGCTGACGTTGCGTGGACCGCAAAGTATGGCACGGTCCTGGAACTCAGTCGTGACGGGTACCGGACTCGCTACGATATCTATCTTTCCGTCATCAAGCCACTGGATCATCTCAGAAATGGTGCCTCCGACCTCGACCTTAAACTGAACTCCGTAAAACTTCGAGAAGCGTTCCATGAGTTCATAATCGTAGCCCATGGGTGTGCCCCGATAGTCGAAATAGGTAGTGGGGGAGTTGAGCATGCCTACCCTAAGTGTGTCTGGCAGCTCCACATGCATTCCGTCAAGGTTCAACTCCTGCCCTTTGCTTCGTCTGCACTGACATGAAGACAGATTAAGAATGATCAGGAAAGCAATGGCAAAGAGCACAAGAAGATACCTTTTGTTGAAGGGATAGAATGTCTGTATGGTTTTCATGGTAAGATTGGGGCCTGATTATAGCTGATTAATTTCCTCTGGAGTCAATCCGGTAGCGTCTGCGATTGTAGCTGTGTCAAATCCAAGGTCTTTTAGTTTTATAGCGGTTTTTCTAAATCCTTCAAATTCGCCCTTGGCGAAACCAACTGCCTCCCCTTTGGAGAACGATTGTGAACACATGTATTCCATCGCTCTCTCTGTCTCTTCCATTTTGGCGTATGACTGGCTGTATGCCACAAAATCCTCTTCCGCCAGATTATCGAGTTCAGCAGCATCGAAGAAATCATCGTATTCCCTGCTCCTATAAGCATCTGAGTTCTTATCCATCTTATGTATGTTTTTAATTAAGAACAAAATTTTATCATAGCTGGTTCTGCAGTCATTCCATGTCTTCTTTACGGATGACATGGGAATGAATCTCATATTGAGGAGATTTGTGAATTCCTCTCGGGTGTTTCTGTCAATCAATCCAAAATCGTGACTGATTCCTTTCTTCAGATGTTCGAAATCGAAATTAGTCAGAAAAATAGCAAAAACCGGATCGAGATAATAGTTATGTCCTTTCTTCACCTGTTCTGTGAGTCCTTTCAAGGCATACAGCAAAGCCCTGTTCTCAAAATACGGCTCATAGACGTTCTGCATCTCAAGAATGAAATACTCATTCCTTTGGTTAGTACAGTATACGTCATATACCATCCTTTTGCCATCTTTATCAGGAGGGAGTACCTCCTTGTTCTTAAATTCTACCTTTGTAATTGTCTTCTCTCCCGAGAACATGCTGTTGAGAAATCTCATCAGAAGTTCAGCATGGGCAGGAGTCCCGAAAATTATCTTGAAGGCGACATCATTTCGGAGATTCATGAAATATTCTTTCCTCTTCTTTTTCATTAGCTATATTCATTTTAATGGTTCGCTTTCAAGACACGGAGGTTATCTGCCGAAGGAGCGAGTGCTGTTCTGTTGTCAGCCAGCGCAAATGTAATAAGAATTTATGGAAAATCCAAATGTTTTTACAAGAGGATTTGCAAAAAAACTTCATTTATCTTTGCAAAAATAAAAAACATTCATTACCATTAGTGAAGTCTGTCGGTCAGGTTGGTCCTGGTGTAGTTGGACCTGTATCCTCTCACTTCTTGGGAGACTGGAATGAGGAGGAGTAGCCGTCGTTGTGTCCTGGATGCCCCTGGGTGATCTGTGATGCGAGTTTGAGGATGGGCATGCCGGGGCCAAGATTGATGCTGTCGATGGCTTTCATCAGATGGTTTCGAGTCTGTTTCTCAAGAATTTCTTCACGGGAGTCGAAGAGCGATGGAACGACGGAGCGGGCTGGTACTATCTCACCAAGCCAGACACCGGCGCGTTTGAAGGGTATGTCCGGGATGAATATACGGTCAAGAATACTGATTGCTGCATTGGCTATGTAGACTGTGTCGCTGGTGGGCTCTTCAAATCTACATGATCCTTCAGGACGTGCATATCCTCTTTCTGTGTGAAACCTATTGGTCTGAAGCATTACCCCTATCAAGCGGCATTCGCCCCCCATCGTCCGGAGCTTCCTGCAGCAGTCGGAGGCATATATTGCGATTCTTGCGCGTATATAGTCGTAGTCGTCTACATCCTCGGGAAAAGTTCGGCTTTCACTTACGGAATCCTGAAGGTCGGCCTGGACATGGCTGAGCTCAATGCATTGCTCCCCATGCAGTTCACGCCACGACCTCTCACCGTTGATGCCGAGAGTGGCACGAATCCACCCGAGTTCCCTATCGGCAAAATCAGCTATCGTATAGACTCCCAATGAATAGAGCCTTTTGGACAGGCGGCGTCCTATACCCCAGAGATCGGAGATGGACATCTTCTCCATAACCGGACGCGCCACCTCTGCCTTTAGAAGGACACCGACACGCTTACCCCGCTTCTTACAGCTTTCCGATACAATCTTCGCGAGGGTCTTGCTTGGAGCGAAGCCGATCGTCACAGGAATGTGCAGTTCATCCCAGCAGTTTGCAGCGATAGCCTCGCCTATGGAGCGCAGTTGCGAATCCGGAATGCCATCCATAAGCAGGAATGCCTCGTCTACGCTATAGTCGAGGGTCATGGGTGCGTAGCGGCGGAAGATGTCATGTACCTTTAGGCTTATCTCTCGATAGAGCAGATGGTTGCCGCTCAGCGCTATTATCTCGCCGCTCTGGATCCGGTCTTTGATCTGGAAGGCAGGTTGGCCCATCTTGATGCCGGCACGCTTAGCCTCATTGCTTCGCGCCACGACGCACCCATCGTTGTTGCTCAGCACGACGACGGGACGGTTTTCAAGAGCCGGATTGAGCGTCCGCTCGCAACTGACGAAAAAATTATTGCAATCGGCGAGTCCTACCATAGTCTTCAGTCTTAAGAAGCTATTAAAATTAAATATATATAATCATAAATATTTATCTTCTGAATTTCAGAGACTAACAATTATGCATTATGAATTATGAATTTCTACGTATAAGTTATGAGTATTCGGTCAGGCGGTAGATGGCGTGGTCTTCGAT
>JAIDSM010000012.1 GCA_029061225.1 Muribaculaceae bacterium | reverse complement strand
ACTCGCACAATTCTACCAAATTGTTTATAAGAGATATTGAGATACGAGACAATGTCGAACAGATAGAGTAATAAATAGATTTATCAATTAAAACAGGTGTCGAGGATGGCCTTGACTTTGTCAGATCCTGTATCGGAAAATATAATCTTTCCTTCAGGATCGATAAGGAAGACTGCTGAACTTGTGGATCCATGGCGGTCGAATACATGAAATTCATCGTCGAGATCCACGAGTGTTGGCCAAGGATATCTGTCTTTATCAACCGCCTGCTTCAGGGCATCAGTGTTTTTGAATTCTCTTGTAAGAGCGAATATATTGAGACCCTTTTCGATATATGAGCCAATGAATTCGGCTATTTCCTGTGCTTCTTTTCGGCATGGAGAGCACCATGTTGCCCATAATATGACAAGGTTATAACAGGGTTTTAAAAAGTCGTAAGCCCTGACCTTCTCACCGTCGATACTACGCACATCGTAGTCATGGTATTTCCCTCCATAAATCTGTAATCCTACGTTCTCATTTTCCGCTATGTGTTGATGTGCGGGATGTCCCGTATATCTGTCGGCGTAATGATCGTGGTACAACTGTAGTTTTTGCATAAGCTTATGATCGTTGAAACGAAAGTTTAATAGTCTGGTGTCAAGATCAAGGATGAAAGCTATCATTGGATTTTGTGCATAGAAGTCGTTTTCCCATTGATTTATTTCCTCCATCAACTTATCATACATCTTAGCAACCACATTCTCATCCTCAATCTTTTCTATTTCCTCTGCTCTTGCCTTGAAAGTGTCCATCTTGAGGCGTTCCATCCGCTCTAAGGCATGGTGCTCCGGTCCTGTAGACTCGGCTTCTATCCTATCTTCAAACAGTGTAAGAGTAATATCAGCTCCGTCTTCTATAAGAAATTGTGCTAACCGATCCGTCATACCGTTATTAGTAAGCTGTGTCCAGTCCGTTATACCGTACGGCTCGATGAAGTCCGTCTCTATGACTATTTCATATACTCCTTTCTCAAGATTTGTCCGGTATGGACTGTCGGCAGGATCTGTGCCATCTTTGGAGATTACGAGTTCTGTCGGAGCTACACCTTCCGCTGCCTTTACAGTAATATGAACCTTCTCTATCGCCATTACCGAACCATTGACAGAGATACTGAGAGCCAAAGCTAACGCTAAAAAAGGTCTATTCATTTTTTATATATTCAAAAGATTAAAGATAGTGATTAGTATTGATTTCAATATCAACTTTTCTTATAGTAGTTACCTGAATATCTCTTTTTTACCTTATTACAATACGGGTTCCAGCTCTTCCATCATAATGTCGAGATTACCCCAGCCGGTAAAAGCATGGTGTATAGTTCCGTCTTCGTTTATCAGAACCCATATAGGCACGCCACTTGTGTTGCACGGCAACTGACTGTGAAGTGACTGAAGCTGCTGCTCCGTCAGGCGATAGTGGTCGCCGATATAGCTTGGCACAAGTTGTTCCCAAGTGGTGAGATCTGAGCGTTCTCTTGCAATATTTACGAAATGTATCCTATCGGAAAGCTCAATCTTTTTCTCATGCATATCTTTGAAAGCAAATCGGCAGGGACCGCATGTCGTTTCCCATAGGTCCAGCAATACCGGGCGTCCTCGGTAAGGCTTAAGAATTGCGAAAAGTACATCATTGTCAATAATCTTATCATTGGGTAAAGTACAAATACGAGATTTACCTTGCTCATTGATAAATGCCATTTCCTGCTCCAGCTTATCATTATAGTCCAAAATATCCTGTCCTAATTCGGGCAGATAGAGCCGTACGCTGTCTTTCTGTGCCTCGGAGAGCGACTGTGACTGCTGACCGATCTGCATCATATACTTTGAGGCAAGATGGCACTGCATGTAATTTTCCGGAAGTTTTACTTGTTGTGCGATTTTTGACTGTATGAACATTTCAGGACGCCCCCACATGACATAACAGAGTGCCGGGGTTGTCCAAGGGTCGTTCTTCATGTAGTCTTTAAGCCAGGTCATCTGTCGTTCTGCCAAAGCAGCTTGTTTCTCTTCAGTATCTAACCCTGCGTATTTAATGGAATAAGCGCAAAACGGAATAAAGGAACCATATTCATAATGATTCGCGGCCTTGGCAAATTCCCGATAGGAAGCGCCTATATTACTGTCTTCATCTATGCGTTTATTGATGCTTTGGTATGTGGAATCAAGATACTGGAAATATCCTTCTACGCTGACATCCGACATCTCATTAACGAGTTGGCCCATATTTCGCTTCTTTTCTATTTCTTGATACCGCTTCTCAGGATCAAAACCTTTTTCCATCGCGTATACGAGATCCTGGTTGAAATCCGACAATGCGCCTGAGAAAGAAAGGGATTGAGAAACTCCGTGCGTTTTAATCCTGTCTAAATCGAGAGTAAAAGAAACTGTGTCTCCGGGCACTACATAGCATGTAAACTTATAATCCCCAATCATAACCAGACATTTTGCAGTAGTGCCTGTATGCAGGCTAAAACTGCAGCTTCCGTTTTCATCCAAAGAAGATGTTGCATCTTTTATGGCCTCTCCCGGAAGACCGGGGTTATATTTCATCCAATGGATTACATCAATATCTTCTGGTCTTTGAGTGCTGTCACCGACAAGACAGCCTATCAAGACAGCCGGCTCCTTTGAATATTTAAAACGAGGGAGGTGCTTTTGCGCTTGTCCTGTCAAGGTAAGAATCCCAAGCAGGACTGTAATAAGAATCCTAATTTTCATATTTTGATTTTTGATTATAATAATTTTAAAACGTATACATATGTTGATATTTATAGGTACTGACACAAATTCATATCCTGAAAGGGAACCTGTATATTTCGTATGTCCTATTACTTTTGAGGAAAACGACTCCATACCATAACATACTCTATGGAATCATCTCCCACCATTTGTCTTCGGGCATTTCCTCAATTTTAAACTGGTTCCATTTTTCGGATGCCTTGTATGCTTCGGAGCATCCGAAGGGAACATACAGCGTACATCCATCCGGTTTCGGACCGATAACATATCCAGCATTACCGGGCACTTCCCACACCGGAGGCTCCTCTGTCAGACTGAACAGTCGGTCAACATAGAAGCTCAAAGCTGTCGTGGCTACACTCTTTAGGGATTCAGGAAGGACAAAGCTTTCAAGACGGCCTATATTGGAAAAAGCACCTTCACCGATTGTCTGGAGATGCGGAAGGTCCATCTCATGAGATATGTATGGAAAATCCACATTTGTCAAGGAAGTGCATGAACTAAAAGCCTGACTGCCAATCTCCGTGCAACTGGAAGGAATGTTTATCTTGCCGAGAGATTCGCAATGCCAGAATGCACTTGCATTGATTGCTTTGATGTCTTCCGGCAATGTGACCTTTAAGAGATATTTATTGGATGTGAAAACCCCTGAAGGCACTTCATTGGAATATACGGAGGGTAGATACTCATTCCTTACATCGCATATACCACAGGCGCTGTATTTGCCTTTATCGCCATAGACAAATCCGCTATGTACTAAATCAACTGTATATTCTGGTTTCTCTCCATAACCTTGGTAGTTGTGGGAATCAAGAATCTTCTTGAGATAATATGCATCATGGGCGTTCATATTACCGACAATCCTTATGTTTCGAATTCTTCCAATGTTTGACTGATCAGTGCCGATCAAGTAGCCAAGACTGCCTGCATAAGGCAGTTCGAAGGCTTCCGATTCTGTAAAAGTCCCTGGCATCTGCCAGATTCCAATTTCTTTCTCATCCCCGTTGCTGAAGCTTAGTGTCAGCAACTTGACACGCCCCATTCCGGTGTTTTGCGGTATATTCAAACGTAACGAGTAACCACAACCATATCCACTGTCATAAAGCTGCAGCAGATCGGATTCTCCGAACATGTCTCCTGTGACGTGCACAATCTCGCAAGGGGCATTGGTTGTGAAATCTATGTCGAAATCCTTGCCTTCGGCCGGTATCTCAATGCAACTGTCTATTCCGTGAATGCTGGCATTCACAACCTGATGGCTTATGATCCGCTCAAGACGGTATGTATAGGTAGATCCATCAACAGAAGGATTGGAAAGCATTGTGCGAAGCACGCTCAACTCATACTCCACTCCTTTTTCATATTCAAAACCTTTTATCGTTCCGATCATCATAGGTTCCCATGAACCATCTGGAGAATATTTGACCTGCAAGCATTCGATAGGATTCTCGTGACCATCCTCACCCGATACATCGGTCACTGTGGTTTGAGCGGAAACCCAAATCCGGATAAGTTCGGACTCATATTTTGGTTCATGGTCATGGCTACAGCATGCCATAAAAAGGCATGCAACTAAAAGGATAGAATAAATTATAGTCTTCATATACTTACATTTTAATTAATTTACAAAGTTCGCAATAAAAAATGAATTTGACGTAAAACAAAGTTTATTTTTGATCTTTCCGTACAAAATTTTTCATATTTTATACGGATAGATTTTCAGACTGTAAAATCATATAAGTTGAATTTGACCAGTTACTTAAGAATAATCTTAACTTTGTAGTGGCTACAACTTTCAACCTTATAACACGTTTGATATATAAAAAATTATATGGCCTAAAAATTTGAATGTTATATATGGAAAGTACAAATAAGGTCAAAAAAGGATAATTTTGATGAGAAAAAGCCTATGTTGACTAAACACTTAATTTATTTTATTAAATTTGTCAAATGAAAAATTTGATTGTCAGCTTCCTTTTGATACTATTCATCGGCTGTGCAGAAAAAAAACCAAAACAACCTGAAATGTTGCCGGAAGAGGAAATTCCTGCATTTCGAGAAGCCGCAGAAAAAATGACCCAATACATTGTGTTGGAAGATTCAGCATACCATTTTACCATATCTAAAGAAAAGGCTCTTGAAAATGGTATCCCGGAAAAATACTATGATAGAATGCAACAAGAATTAGATCTTGCGAATTACACTATCAGAGAGCATAATAAAAAAGGTATTCCAATTACAGTCCCTGAATATAAAATCGAATAGGAATAGACGCTTGGTAGTATTTTACAATTTGAAACCTCGGTTCTGCGTCCGGTTCACTTCCTACAGAACAGAAGGGAAATTGGAGGTCAGACGATCCAACGCTTTAAGACTGGTCTCTGCATTACCAAAATTCCATGTTAAATACTACACGTCCCATAAAGGACCTGTATATTTCGCATAGCCCATTACTTTTTAGGAAAATGATACCATTCTTTAGAAATCTTAAAGAGATCCAACGACTATAGTAATCTTAATAATATCTTAGAACATAAGGAACTTACATTTAGTCTTTATGTGGTATGGT
>JAIDSM010000119.1 GCA_029061225.1 Muribaculaceae bacterium | reverse complement strand
GGGTACGAAGCGTGGTACCCTTGAAGTGAGTTATATAATTCGGAATATTATGCTGCCTGAGATTCCAGTTGTTTGGTTGAACTGATATAGTATTCCTCGATTGTCGAGAGATTAACGAGTGAGGACACCTTGTCGCGTGTTATGTCCGATATACTTGCTCCTACTAATAGTTGGGCTACTTTCATCGAGATTGTGTTTCGGAGTTGTTCATCGGACGTAAAGCGACTCGGTGAGATCTCACACGAATGACCGGATGGGATGGATAATGTGATGTTATTATTAAGGAGGCCCCCTACTATTACTCCGTTAGATAATTGTTCGAGATCGGCTTCCAAGGTGTTACCCTTTATCGTAAAGTAATGCAACATATCTGGTGTGCATCTAAGATATGTCATGACTGTAGAGGTGATGTTAGCCGACACTTCGCTGAGAGACAGTTTTTCGTTGGATATAGCAGACTGTTCCGTGGTTTTGAAATGAGTCCCGGTCGGTGAATTGAGTAATAGCTGTTGTCCTTTATGATACATGTCCATTACGGCTTCTCTGATTTTGCCGTAGGCGATTTTTCCGGGGACCTTGCGCCATGTGTTGGAACCATCCCAAAGAGCCTCTGAGGATTTGCAGTGAGCAGCGCAGTAAAGGGTGTCGTCATGGAAACTGACATGAGAGCTGACAATAGGCTTTCCGGATGCAAGCGTCTTTGTTATTACGACCATACCATTGGACACATCAGCAATTGCCTTGGTGAAGATTTGGTTATCAGCTTCCCTGTTATTGGTTGCCGTCTCCTGTACGAGTTGCGCAAGGGATTTGGCTTGTTCCTCAGGCAGACATAGGAAGTTGAGATTTGATTGAGTAAGGATGTCGTTGTCAAGATAAACCTGTGCGTTGTGCGATAATGTCGTAGCCATCTCGTTGGTTTCAGACTTAGTGAGTGTTTCGACATTTACTGTAGGGGTTGATTTCGTATTCATAATTTTATTATTTAAATTGCTAATAGTTGAAAGCTTATTGAGTTCTTCGGTAATAGTAGATACTTTATACGTCTCAGTACCACCATAAATGGAAAATTTAATTTTCCTTGACGGCATGACCTCACCTTTATAGATGATATTCTTAGCATTGTCTGAGATGCTGAAATAATTATTTTTATTATATTTAAACGGACCCATTTCACTGAATTTTGAAAGAGTCGTTTTGTAGACTTCCTCCAATGTTGGGTAGAAGCGATTAGGGATTGAGCCGTCAACGGTACGCGAAAATGCAAAGAACCCATTGTCGTACCCCATGTTGTTGAGTACGTTCTCGCGCTCGTTCGCAGTACAGGCAGATGAAAGTGGTAAATTTTGACTTTTCTTCATAAATAATATTTTTAAATTATTTTTTATGCGGGGATTTTCCCCTCACGCCCTTCATTTCAAGAGTGTACTCTTTGTATTGGGGAGTTTGCGAAAAGTCTACTTTTTGCTAAAAATTTTTATGATAAACGGTAACTGTTGATTTCAAAACTATCTCTCGGACATACTCCAGTCATGGTTTGAGATATGTCTCATAGCATACATGCTCCAATTATTCAAGCTCTTATATCAACCTAAAGACTGACCGACGTACAATATTAGACAAAACAATCAGAAAAGAGGAAAGCCGAGTTCAAAACCCGGCTTTCACTTAAATATCTCCAGTAACCCTCAGTTATATATCAAAATAAGCGCAGGGATTTATAGACCATTGAAGCTTCTGTGTGTATAATATACAAATAAAAAAAGGTAATTTTTAATGAGAAACATCAAGTTAATACAGATTCAGACAATATATGCTAAAAACGAACCACTACATACCTATTTAAAAAGCATATCCCTTAACAAACAGTCTAATATATTCTTTATGGAAGCAGGAAGTGATATTACTACAAACGTCTTCATGCTTTCCGAATCTGGACACTTATTTAAATTTGTTATCGAAAACGGTAAGTATCACTCTATACGCCTCTATGACCCTCTATTACTTGCGAACGTCATCAGAATCACCGAACAAGCTGTGTATAGTCGTAAGTATACATATTATGCTGACACATTGAAGCAGATTAAGCATAGTCTCAACTATACTCCAAGAAGTCAGGGACTTTTTTGATGGTTAGTTTATTAGTGCCTTACATTTCCTTAAAGTGTTTACAGCAGTACCAGTCAACTTGCTTACATTACGAAGGCTGATACCCTTTTTCATTAGACGTATTTCTTCTGCATAGTCTATCAAATAAAGAGTATCAGCCTTCCTATATCCTGGTTTCCGACCTACAGTTCCCCCGGAATTTATATGATTGATATAACCACTTTCCATTCGTTCTCTTATTGATTGTCGCTCCATTTTAGCAACTTCAGCCAGAATAGTTATCAAGAATTGACTCATTGCATTAACCTTACCCTCTTCAGTTAATGTCTCTATATTATAATTCTGAATATAAAGTGATACACCTCTTTGATTCAACTCATTTATAACTTCCAGAACCTGTAACGTATCTCTTCCCAACCTACTCAACTCAGTCACTAAGACTCGTTTTATCTTATTTTTTGAGAGATACTCTAACATGGCAAGCAACTCTGTCCTTTTATTCTTTGACGCTGCACCACTTACAGTCTCGCAAAAAACTTTCTCAACTTCCCAGTTTCGCTGGTGAGCAAAAGTTGTCAGATCATTAACCTGACGCTGATAGTCCTGAACTTTAGTAGAGACTCTACAAAATATGATGACGTTATCCATATCCATTATATAGTTATATGAGCGAATTTAATAGATTAAAATAATACAAGATACAAGGAGAGTCCAATTCTTGCTAAATTATACTATCAGGCAAAAGCTTGATATCGGCTTCGTTTCAAAAAATCGAGTATATCGACTCCCCGATACCAATACTTATCGTTTTGCCTGTGATAAGTAAGGAATCCATTATCCCTATACTTTTTTATAAGTCGTTCATCTACTCCCAATATTAATCTCACATCCTTATTGGTATAAATGTAATTAGGATCAAGTTTTATCTTTGCTGATTCAATTCCGGTTCGTAATTCGTTAAGGTCATTACGTAATCCCTTTATCTCCAGAAGAAGCGTTCTTAATGTTTGCTCCGAGACATAACCTTCTGCATATTTTGACATTTGCACATATAAAATATTTTAAATATTATATTTGAGTATGATGCTTTTGTCTCATATCTTACAAATATCGTGCGTATACATTTTACCGCATTTTACCGCAAAATATACTATCAAAACACTATCGACAAGTTTATAACATTCTGATAATCAATATCTATAATGAAGACTTCTTTCTTCAACGAAGAGGAATATTGATTGCTTTCTGTTGCGTAAATAAAAGATAATCAATCGGATAAACAATGAAAATTTGTTTGTCCGATTGATTTGTTTGTATTTTGGCCAAACAAATTCATAGGTCATGCTCAATCCAGATCTTTAACTTGAGTAGGAGTTTGAATCCGCCACCATCTTAATGCACTTATGGAACAATTAAAATATCTTTCACCATCTATTCGTTCTCTTTATAAAGAAGTACAATAATCGACGAGAAAATTACAATGGAAGCGATATCAAAAGGAACTAATGGGAAAACGGCTCTCTTATTCGTGCATGGAATAGTGGGAAACAATCGGATTTTTGATTTCCTACAGCCGTTAGTACAAGATAAGTATGAGGTGGAATATGTAGAGCTTAAGGGGCATGGTGGCAACGCTCTCAATTTTTCTCATGCTTCTATGTCGCAATGGAAGAATCAGGTTGAGGGGAGAGTAGAGAATCTATCGGCACGATTTAGCAATGTTGTAGGTATAGGCCATTCAATGGGTTGTCTTCTACTGATGGGGGCGACGGCGTTGGGGCATTTATCAGGATTGTTTTTGCTCAATCCTCCTATGCGTATCACTCCCAAGATACATCTGTTTTCGAATATTTTCAAGGTTGCGATGGGAAATATGCAGAATGATCCAGTGACTACGGCTGCCAAAAGTGCCTATGGGGTTTCTCTTGATTTTAATCCTCTGCATTACTATGGTTGGCCAAAGCGTTATCTTGAACTGTTTGCAGAGGTCAAGAGAGTGAGAGAAATAGTGATACCAGATCTTCAAATCCCAGTTGATGTCATACTATCCCGTCGTGACGAGATGGTGTCTCCATCCTCTGCAGAGGTGTTCACCAATCTACCGGATGTCAATATTACAATATTACCAAATTCTACCCATTACTATTATCCAGCGGAAGATCGTAAGATTATCGTAGATGAATTCCAGCAATTCTTATCCCGGCAGACACAATGTCTTTAGAACTACACACCCTGTGGGATCAGTATAGTTGACAGGATTGTTTCCGCAATAGCAGTAAGGAGACAGATAATAAATATGCCTCCGCTGAAAAAGGCACTAAAGTGATAAAGATGACTAAGAGCGTCAGGTGTAAGGTAATCGTTTTCATTCCTGTGATTTTTTATTTTGTAAATATTTCTGAGCCTCGATCGCTCTCTGTCTTTTGCGCTGTTCGAATTCTTCTGTAATTTCGGTCATGTATGTCTTGTCAAGCCCGCGCATGCTGTCGGCGATCAACGTCTCAAGATAAGCCACATGCTCATCATAGATATGTCCGTTCCTATCCAGATAGTCCTGAAGGATTCTGTCAAGTGATTTGCCGCGAATGATCCATGCGTTGGGATTCATAGGATAAAACTCCAATGAACGGGTGGCACACCAATAGAAGAAATCATCGTATCGTTTGAACTTCTCCACATATCCGAAGGCGAACTCCGCTATATGGGACGCAACGGTTTGTGTATCCGTCATCGGTGTCATATAAGTTCCTACCATGACAGCTGAATCACAGATTTCAAAATCTTTCTTGATCCACCACGACGGCACCATTTGGTTTGTAGTGACCTCAAGATTTATCCATTCTTCGTTTGAATTAACGGTAAGTTTTGCAGTACGATCGGCTAAATTCCTATCCTCCTATGAGGTTTGTGAATCTCGGGAATAATGAAAAATCGCAATCGACTGTTTACTTTTTGTGGTCAAAAGGTATTCTTTTATGAATGCGTGTGTCAGTAATCAGTGATTATGGCATGACCTTTGCTGTTATTATCATTAATAAATCTCACATATGGGACTATTTAAGAAAATATGGTTAATTGGATATTCTCAAAGGTAGCCTACGGTCTACTTTGGACAGGCAAGAAAACCGGGCTGACATATAATGAGGTGAATATTATTGTCTATTATCTGCTGATCCCTCTGTCGTGGACAATCATGCTTGACTGTTGGCTTGGCATTCCCGTGACTACATGCGCTCTGCTATGCATCTGGCTTGGATTATTCATTGCCACTCGACATACTTTTAGCTTATGGTGCGACCGGGCGTTCGAGGATTCAGTGTCTTTCCTCAACCGGTTCAATCGTTTGGGCAGCAACTATGTGCTGAGTTCCGTCATTATCTGTGTGGCGATACCGATTGCAATTTATGTGTTGCTGATTTTGCTGGTGATATAGGTGGTCAGTGGTATATCAGAGACATCATCTCATCCGAAGATCATTTTGGCTTTTGCGACTAAAAGGCTCTAGCTCTATTGGTTTTTTTGAGAAGAATTCTCTGATCGCTTAATGTGGCATATATTTGAAGGGGGACGGCCGGCGGCAAGTTCTGATTTCATGAAATCCATATCGGCGGCAACATGAGCGAAGAACTGACGGTAACCGCTGCACAAGCAGTTTAAGCCCGGTTCTCCGTAACAATCGGTGGTAATGCGGTTCTTGGGACATTCTCCATGACATGCAAAAAGCCATCGGCACTCCAGGCATTCCCGGGGCAATGAAGACTTTTTCGATCGTCCGAATCGTAACTGCCTCTCGCCATAGAGCAGTTCCTGAAGCGGTTGTTCAAGAATATTACCTAACCTGTATTCGGGTCGCACGAAATTGTCACAGC
>JAIDSM010000118.1 GCA_029061225.1 Muribaculaceae bacterium | reverse complement strand
AGTGTCACAGGGTTCGACCAACGACGACTCAACATGCTGCTTGCCGTTCTTGAGAAGAGGGCGCGCTTCAAACTGGCCAGAAAGACGTCTTCCTCAATATCACCGGCGGCCTCAAAGTGACCGATCCTGCGCTTGATCTTGCAGTAGTGGTGGCCGTAATGTCGTCTAATTTCGATGTAGCGGTTCCCCGTCATGCGGCTTTTGCAGGAGAAGTGGGTCTTTCAGGAGAGATACGTACGGTCACGCGAATCGACCAACGCGTCTCCGAAGCTGCAAAGCTCGGATTTGAGACTATCTTCATCCCTTCAGGCAATCTCAAGGGCATTCACGATAAATTCAACATCAAGATAGTGGAAGTCAATAAAGTGACCGATGTATTTGAAAAGATATTCCGCGGGGAAGCGTGATTGGACATTAAGTATTGAACATGATAAAAAGCCGGCTACGAAATAAACGTAGCCGACTTTTTTCAGTTTAGGATCTTATGAGAGATTATAAATGCTTGCAATTTATCAAAGGAGTTTCGCTGTTCTCTTGATGAATTCCGAAAGTGCCGCTCCCTTAAGAAGTCCGCTCTGCAGGAGGGCGAGGTCAATGATCTGCTTTACTTTGGGAAGTCCGGCAGCGTAATCAGCAACTGTCTTATCGAGATCAGAACGAAGAGATGCGATCTTATCGTTCTGCTCCTTCATGTCGGGAACATTCTCTTTCTTATCCTGAGCTTCTTTTGATGCTTTCGCTATCTCTTCATTGAGGGCAGCTATCTGCTTAAGGATATCTTCACTCTTAGCGCCGATTGCCTTTTCAGTCTCCTCTACGATGGATTTGACAGCAGGCTGGTCTGTATTGACTGTGAAGGAGTAGCTTGCCGGCATGTCGCCGTAGAAGCTCATTCCGGGCTGCATGGCTGCCATGTCTTTCATACGACGCATAAATTCGTTCTGAGTTACGGTAGCCGGCGCAGCGTCAGCTGAGATAGCCTCGAAACCAACCATGAACTGAGCCTTATCTACGTCCGGAATCTGAGACTTGAACAGAATGGTCATAACCTCGGTCTGGTCAGCAGACATGCCGGTTGCCTTTTCATCAGTCTTCCGGATAAGTTTTTCGGGAGTGTCACTGTCGACGCGTACAAAGCTGACACCATCGAGTTTCTGCTCGAGAAGACCAACCATATGTGGTTCAAGCTGACCGTCGAGAAGCAACACGCTGTAGCCCTTGTCTTCGGCAGCCTGAATATAGCTGTGCTGAGCCGTCTTATCAGTTGCGTAGAGATAAACGAGGCGACCGTCCTTATCCTTTTGCTCTCCTTCCACGAGGGTATGATACTCATCAAGAGTGAAATATTTACCGTTTACATCCTTGAGAAGATAGAATTTCTTTGCGGACTCAAAGAATTTCTCATCGGTAAGCATACCGTATTCAATAAACACCTTGATGTCGTCCCATTTCTCCTCAAATGACTTGCGGTCTGCCTTGAACATAGAGTCAAGTTTCTCGGCAACTTTCTTGGAGATGTAGCCGGAAATCTTCTTGACGGCACTATCTGCCTGCAGATAGCTGCGGCTTACGTTAAGGGGAATGTCAGGCGAATCGATGACGCCCTGCATGAGAGTCATGAACTCCGGGACTACGCCCTCTACCTGATCGGTCACATACACTTGATTGCAATAAAGCTGTATGCGATCTTTACGCACGTCAAACTCGTTCTTGATCTTCGGGAAGTAAAGAATACCGGTAAGAGTGAACGGATAATCAACATTAAGGTGAATCCAGAACATAGGATCGTCCTGACCCGGCATAAGTTCGTGATAGAACTTCAGGTAGTCCTCGTCAGTGAGGTCCGCAGGTCTCTTGGTCCAGAGGGGTTCGGTAGCATTGACAACATTATCTTCTTCAGTGTCTACCATCTTACCGTCTTTCCACTCCTGTTTCTTGCCTGAGATCACAGGGACGGGGAGAAAACGGCAGTATTTCTTAAGCAGAGTATCGATGCGCGTCTGCTCGAGAAATTCCTTGCTTTCGTCGTCGATGTAAAGAGTGATTTCAGTGCCTCGGTCTGTCTTGTCGCACTCCTCCATGGTATATTCCGGGCTTCCATCGCAAGTCCAAAGCACAGCTTTGGCACCTTCCTTATATGAAAGGGAGCGGATCTCAACCTTCTTAGACACCATGAATGCACTGTAGAAACCGAGACCGAAGTGGCCGATTATATTGTTGGCCGTATCCTTATATTTCTGGAGGAATTCCTCTGCACCGGAGAATGCTATCTGGTTGATGTATTTGTCCACATCCTCCGCATCCATACCTATGCCTCGGTCAGTGACAGTAAGAGTGCCTTTCTCCTTGTCTATGTCTACGTGCACATCAAGAGTGCCAAGATCGCCTTTGAAGTCACCGAAAGAAGCGAGTGTTCGGATCTTCTGAGTGGCGTCCACCGCGTTGCTTACGAGCTCGCGGAGGAATATCTCATGGTCGCTGTAAAGAAATTTCTTGATTACGGGGAATATGTTTTCAGTAGTTACCCCAATTTTTCCGTTAGCCATTTCTATATCTTTTTTATTTGAGTTTTCGTTGTTTCTACCGACACATATCAATTATCGTGCCAAAAATAAAACAACATCTTCGATTCTTGGATTATTCCCTTAACATAATTTATGACACATACGAGGCGGTCCTCGTGAGGACCGCCTCGTAGGCACTGTGCCTGTCGCTTTGCGATATGGCACAGATATTGAATCGTGTGCGGTTTATTCTTCCGGCGCCGCTCCCTTTTCCTCAGCAGCCTCGGGCTCGTCTTCGGTGAATTTGGTATAGCCCTGAGATATCAGAAGGTTATACCAGTTGAAAAGCTTCTTGATGTCTGAAGGATACACGCGGTCTCGGTCAAAATCCTCTACGGCTTTAGCGAATTCCGCGCGGAGCATATCGTTGTCCATTGACTTTACATCGATGTTCTTGCCTTCTTCTGCAGCGTAAACTCTGTCGAGGATCTGGTCGAGAGGCAAATCCTCTCCCACAGTATACATAGCTATATCGCCGAGGCAGACCACTCGGTCGCGAGCCCCGAGAGGGAATCTCTTCTTGCTTACGAGGTCTTCCACGAGAAGCGTACGTTTGCCCGGGGTGATAATCCGGAAAAGTCCGGGTTTTCCAGTTATTGAAAGTATTTCTTTAAGCATGACTTTTCTTTATTTTATAAGTTATAATATTGAGATCTATAAAATTGGCTCAGATCAGCGCACCAACGTATATTCCACGGAATCAGAATGAAGCTTAGGATTGACAACATTCACACCCTTCACCGTCTCAAGCCTGAGTGGAATGCGTGCTCCCATATGTGAAGCAAGGTCATTGTAGTCCACAACTACACGAACCGCCTTCCTGTCATCTTCAAACTCGCTCATAGGCACATAATAACTCACCCGAACGGTAGAAGGGAAAAGGAGAAGGTTTTCGTCATGGGGTACATTCTCTGCCACCACCGTCGCAATCTCCTCCTTAGCTACGAGAGGCTCTACATTGACCTTAACATGCACCGAACTTGGAATCAGCCTGAGTCCGGGTATGCTTTTTAGATCAGCCTTGAAACTCTTCGATTCAGAAAGATCAGACTCCACGTATGCCTTTGTGAAGACTCTCGTCAAGGTGTCGATAATCTCCCGAGGTCCATATGCTGTGACTCGTGGCGGATCGGAAACCGGTTGCCCATATACAAAGTAGCCGGCATGAGGGGAAGCCTTAACCGACACCACAATCGGGATAGCCTTGCCAGGCCTATCGGTATACTTGAGCCTAAGGGAATCCAGACTGCTTGAAAGTATCGAGGCGCTGTTTCCGAAAGTCTCCTTAAGCGCAGCCATGATGTCAGAAGTCGAGCATATCAACTGTCCTTTTTCCGCAAGTTCACGAAAATTGAGGTTGATAGTCGGTTTCTTCATCCACATAGTGCGCATCAGACTTGAACCTTTATCCTTCACCTCGACATGAATGGTCTTAGGCACTTCAGAAATAAACGTAATGCTGTCGGGTTTGTTGACAATCCTGACATTGACTATACAGCCGCTCTGAACGGAATCATTTAGCGTCAGGATCAGCCAGAACATTGCGGAAATAGCGACAAAGACAGCAAAAGTGAGGAGACTCCGGAATCTGGAAGATTTCCGGAGGTTTCTCCACCCCACTCCTAATGTGCTAAGCCAGTTTTTCCGCATTGGATACAGAACTTTTTTATCCTAATATTAATGCTGAGCTCCTGGATTTTCCACACCTGCCGGGAAAACAGAACCCTTGTCAACCTTAATCTGGACTCCGGGTGCAACCTCGATCATAACCGTGGCATCCGAAATTTCCTTAAGTTTTCCGTGGATACCTCCTGCCGTCACGACGCGGTCGCCGTTTTTCATGGCCTCGCGGGCCTTCTTGATTTCTTTCTGTTTTTTCTGCTGCGGACGGATCATGAAGAAATAGAAAATCACGATCATAGCCACAATCATCAGCATGCCGCTGAGGCCACCGCCACCACCGCCTGCTGCCTGAAGAAGAATTGCATTCATATCTGTTTTATTTAAGGTTTATTTTCTAAGTTTGCCGCTTTCTTTTAGATTTGTTATCACACTTGCGAGCAGACCGTTGACGAACGAACCGCTTTTTCCTGACGAATAGCACTTTGCTATCTCTATGTACTCGTTGAGTGATGCCTGTATAGGTATCTTCGGGAAATTGAAAATCTCGGCAAGAGCTGTGACCATGATGACTACGTCCATATACGCGAGCCTATCTGAATCCCAGTGCTGCTTGTTGAGAGCCTCGTCGATATATCCGCGATAGACAGTGTGTTTCTTGACGGTGGCTTCAAAGAGCTCCCGCCCGAATTTAGCGTCTTCCTCATCTTTATACATCGGAAGGACGGGGTCTTCTATCCGGCTTTCAGGATCGGAAGCTTTCTCTTCGAATCTCCTGAATGTCTTCAGGACGAACTCACCCATTATGTCAAGGTCATCGTTCCAGAAGACCGACATCGTCTCAAGGATCTCAAGGAAATCAGGATCATTGAGAATGATGTTACGCATGGCCTTTCTCCAGAATTCACAGTCTTGGCGAAGGTCACTTACAGGGTCAGACATATAGTCTTTATAGAGATCGGATTCCAGAATTTTTTTTAGAAGATGTCTGACGAGTTCCCGGTCCTGCTCAACCCATGAAACCTTCTTTTCTTTAGCGAAGTCTTTGATAGTCTGGCTGTCATTGAGGAGCTTTACAAGTTCGTTGTCAATGAATTTTGGATTCGGATTGAGGTCTTCCGCGCTTGCCATATAGCGGTGGCGGCGTTCGTCAAGCTCCACTTCCCTCTGATACGTGATCTCTATTGGCAGCATCAGAAGCCTGAAATAAAGTTCCCTGGCTTTTTCAAGACTAAGCTTCAGATCAGCCAGACCGTCAATGATATTGTCCTGACTTGAAGCGAAGTCGCTGAATGTCCGGTCTATCATATCCTTGGCTCTGTCAACACCGCGCAATGAATAGTTTTCGTATCCCTCCGCTATTGCTTGGATGTTAGGGTCCACCGATATAAAATGACGGAACAGCTCAGGCCAGATTTTTGAATCGGATTTCGTATCCTTGAGGAAATTTTTGTAAATCGCGGAATTCTTAATCTTTTCGCAAAGAGGGTCGACACAACTATCAAGAGGATAGCGGCCTCCGGAATACTTGCTGCAGACCGACTTCATGATGTTGTCGGCAATAAGACGCTGGATAAACCGGCTCTCATACAGTGGAGAATTCTTTGTCCGCAGATTGATCGACTCAGCTATATCTATCATCAGATACAGGTAGTCGAGATAGAG
>JAIDSM010000117.1 GCA_029061225.1 Muribaculaceae bacterium | reverse complement strand
GCTCCGTTCACCTGTCCGAGGGCTTCGAGCACCTCCGGCGTCATCTGGCCGTCGACGATGTTGATCTCGGGCTTTTCGATCACATTCTCCTCAGAGCCTCCTTCCTTGCATGAAGTGGCAATGCAAAGCGGCAGGATCAGTGCGCCCATTGCTAAACTTGACTTGTTCATTTTCTTGTCTTTTTGTTATTGGGTTTGTTTGGATTATTGTATTTTCTATTGTCATTGGATGAAGGTCTGCCGGTAGGCTTATAACCTGGGTAAAGCTTTGCTATAAGGTCCGGGCGGTGTAGCCTTCGGAGTTCGTCAGTGATCTGAGTTCTCATCTCCGGCTTATACCAAAAGAAGAACTGTCGCTGCGCAAGCTTTTCTTTTTCGGTAGTAGAGGTGAAGATCTTCTCTCCTGTATAAGGATGGATTCCTGTATAATATATCTCGCTCGCAACCGTCATGGGAGTGGGAGTGAAATCCTGTACCTGTTCAAGATGGAAATTGAGTCCCTTGGTGATGCAGGCAAGTTCTGCCATATCAGTTTCCCTACAGGCAGGATGCGATGATATGAAATAAGGTATAAGCTGCTGGTTTAATCCATGCTTCCTGTTCACACTGTCGAAAATCTTCTTGAAATCGTAGAATAAATTGAAGGATGGTTTCCGCATGCACTCAAGTACGCGATCTGAAGTATGCTCCGGGGCGACCTTCAGTCGTCCGCTCACATGGTTGGCTATAAGTTCTTCAAGATATTCCGCGTTCGCACGTGTCTTGTCAGGTGAATCCGTAGGTGCCATAGCGAGATCATAGCGTACGCCGCTTCCAACAAACGATTTCTTTACACCTGGCAGCGCGTCAACGCTTCTGTAAATGTCAGTGAGAGGAGAGTGGTCTGTATCAAGGTTAGGACATGGCTTCGGATGCAGACAGGAAGGACGTGCACATCTTTTGCACGCTTCCTTGTTTTTCCCACCCATACGGTACATGTTTGCTGAGGGTCCACCCAGGTCAGATATGTATCCCTTGAAGTCTTCCATCTCAGTCACTTTCTTAGCTTCCTTCAATATTGACTCCTTGCTTCTGGAGGCGATGAACTTTCCCTGATGCGCGGAGATAGTGCAGAATGCACATCCACCGAAACATCCGCGATGCATACATATGGAGTGGCGGATCATATCATAAGCTGGTATGGTCTTGCCCTTGTAGCGGGGATGAGGAACTCGGGTGTAAGGAAGGTCGAAGGAGGCATCAATCTCGCCCTCACTCATTGGAGGCCACATAGGATTGATCCGGATCATATGATCTCCTGTAGCCTGAAAGAGAGTCTTCCCGTTCCATTTATTGCTTTCTTCCTCTACATGCTTGAAATTTCTCGCCTGTTTTCTTTTGTCAACAAGGCATTCCTCGAAACTTGAGAGGATAATAGAGTTTTCAGCATCCATTGTGGTGTCCTGAGTATCCGTAAAGAAGACAGTCTGCGGAATATCAGTTATATCGGATATTTTTTCTCCCTTGTCAAGTCTCTCAGCAAGAGCAAGCATGGTCTTCTCTCCCATACCGTAGGATATCATATCCGCTCCTGAATCGACAAGTATAGAAGGGCGGAGTTTATCTGCCCAGTAATCGTAATGAGCCACACGACGCAACGATGCCTCGATACCTCCGGCTATTACGGGAACATCCGGATACAGTTCCTTAAGTATCTTTGTATAGACTATGGTTGGATAGTCAGGACGCATACCATGCTTTCCGCCGGGAGTATATGCATCGTCATGTCGGAGGCGTCGGTTGGCTGTATAATGGTTCACCATTGAATCCATCGCCCCGGCCGACACCCCGAAGAAAAGGCGCGGCTTTCCGAGTTTCTTGAAATCGCGCAAATCGTCACGCCAGTTAGGCTGAGGCACAATAGCGACCTTATATCCTGCCTTCTGTAGAGTACGCCCTATAACGGCGGCTCCGAAAGAGGGATGGTCAACATAGGCATCTCCGCTGAATATGATGATGTCGGCCTGTTCCCAGCCGAGCATTTTCATCTCATCCGCTGTAGTTGGAAGAAAATCGGTCTTCTTATACATGGCTTTCGGTTTCTTTTGCGGTAGCAAGATCTTTAAGTGCAAGTAGCTCGTCGCGTAGACGTGCTGCTTCCATAAAGTCCATTGCCTTGGCAGCTTTCGTCATGTCTGCCTGCACCTTGGCAATTCGGGCCTTAAGGTCTGAAGCACTCATATATTCTACGACCGGATCTGCCACAAGGGCGGTTTCCTGATGCTCTTCCTCATAATAAGGACGCGGTTCCGATTTCGGCTTGGGTGCGGATTTAGTGGTCTTGCCGGGCTTAGATACCATAGGCCTTTGTGGCATCTGTCCTGTACTCTCGGTTGCGGTTCCCTGATATAGGTCAATAAGATCTGTATTCGTCTTCTTGACTATAGGTGTAGGAGTGATACCATGCTGCTCATTATAAAGCATTTGTTTTGCTCTACGCCTTTCCGTCTCGTCGATTGTCTTCTGCATCGAGTCCGTTATCTTATCGGCATACATTATCACCATTCCGTTGACATTTCGGGCCGCACGTCCTGCGGTCTGGGTCAGCGAACGGTGGTTTCTGAGGAATCCCTCCTTATCTGCATCAAGAATAGCCACAAGCGATACTTCCGGAAGGTCAAGTCCCTCTCGGAGCAGGTTGACACCGATCAATACGTCATAGGTTCCCTCTCTCAAGTCGTTGAGGATTCTAATGCGGTCAAGAGTATCGACATCTGAATGTATATAGGCACTTCTTACCCCGAAACTTTGCAGGTGAGAATCGAGCTCCTCTGCCATACGTTTTGTAAGGGTCGTGACAAGTGTTCGCTCCCCACGCTCGATACGTAGCTGTATCTCCTCAAGAAGGTCGTCAATCTGGTTCATCGACGGACGCACTTCTATCTCCGGATCAAGAAGTCCGGTAGGGCGGATAATCTGTTCAGTTACTATACCCTCCGATTTTTGAAGCTCATAGTCGCCCGGGGTAGCGCTGACATATATAGTCTGAGGAGTCAGACGTTCGAACTCGTCGAACTTAAGCGGACGGTTATCTATAGCAGCAGGTAGACGGAATCCATATTCCACGAGGTTTAGTTTTCTGGCAAGGTCACCTGAATACATGCCTCTGAGCTGGGGGAGAGTTACATGACTCTCGTCGATGATTGTCAGGAAATCCTTAGGGAAGTAGTCAAGAAGGCAGAATGGACGCATTCCGGGTTCTCGACCGTCGAAATATCGGGAGTAGTTCTCGATTCCGGAGCAGTGTCCGAGTTCCTTGATCATCTCAAGGTCATAGTTTACCCTCTCGGTCAACCGTTGAGCCTCAAGGAAACGTCCGTCATTTCGAAAGAATTCAGCCTGAGCTCCAAGGTCAAGTGCAATCTGGTTTACTGCGTTGTTGGTCCGTTCCTTGCTTGCTACGAAGATGTTGGCAGGATAGATGTTGAAGCCGTCCAGCTCGCTCAGAATGATGCCGGTCTGAGGGTCGACGGTCTGGATCTTCTCTATCTCGTCTCCCCAGAATACGACTCGGAGCTGAATATCTTCGAAAGAAAGCTTGATGTCAACAGTATCACCTTTGACGCGGAATTCTCCACTTCCGAGATCGACTTCCGTGCGGCTGTATAGTGAGTCTACGAGTTGGCGCAGGAAAGCATTTCGAGATATTCGCTGCCCAAGTTCGATCCTTACTACACTCTTGGAGAAATCTTCGGGATTTCCCATACCATAGATACAGCTTACAGATGAAACGACTACGACATCACGTCGTCCGCTAAGCAGGGCAGCAACCGTAGAAAGTCTCAGTTTCTCTATCTGGTCGTTGATCATCAGGTCTTTCTCTATATATTTATCGCTGGAAGGAATGTAGGCCTCCGGCTGATAATAGTCGTAGTAGCTTACGAAATACTGCACGGAGTTTTCCGGAAAGAAGTTTTTCATCTCTCCGTAAAGCTGGGCTGCCAGTGTCTTGTTGTGGCTGAGAATCAGGGTCGGTTTTTTGACCTCCTGAATCACATTTGCCATCGTAAATGTCTTGCCGCTACCGGTCACACCGAGCAGCGTCTGCGAAGGATGTCCGTCTTTGACACCCTCCGTCAGTTCTGCTATTGCCTCAGGCTGGTCGCCTGTAGGCTTATACTTAGATGTAATTTTAAAATCCATAAATCAATGCCAATCACGGCTATATATGCATATAAAGTGCGTTGACACTTATCAACGCACACGCTACGCCTTTTATCTTACAAAAGTAATGAAAACTATTGAAATATCAAAATTTATTGACGTTAAAAGTAGAAATAAGAATAAGGTCAAGAGTTAAGTTCGGACGTATAGGGCGAAATACTTCCATAGGGGAGCGGCCATAAGGGCCTGTTTCATCTCATCGGCGATAAGCATGTCTAAGACTTCCTTTTCTGAGAGGAGTCTTACCTCTATGTCTTCGGTGGCGTCGAGATCCTGGTCGGCTGTCTTTCTGACTCCTCTGGCGAGGAAACAATGGGTAAGGTTGTTGCATGTGGAAGGATTTTGACCGATAACTGTCAGAAGTTCCCATTCGCCGCCGGAGTAGCCTGATTCTTCAAGCAATTCTCTTTTTGCAGCCTCCAGCGGATCTTCGCCCGGTTCAGTCACACCTGCTACAAGCTCAATGAAGACATCGCGCAATCCGTGACGGTATTGCTCCACCATCACGAACTTTCCGTCTTCGGTAATGGCGATGACGTTTACCCAGTCCGGATATTCAAGCACATAATGCTCCGGATTGATCCGTCCGTCCGGCAGTCTGACCTTGTCGCGTCTTGCAGTAAGCCACGGCCTGCGTATCAGATACTCACTGTCAAGTATATCCCATTTCTCTTTTTTCATATTAATTATGAGAGCGAAACTATACGGCCGCTCCTTTTCAATAAAAAATATTTTACAAAACAAATAATGTGTCAAACTTTTAAAAAGCCACATTCCTCGGCATTATCAGCATACTGAGCCAGTGAAGGTATAGTACTACTTGATATGAAGTATCATGTCCTTTATTTGTCCCTTAGTTATACCAATACTTTCCATAAACCCTTTCTGTCACTTCCAAGCCGTATTATAATTCCTGATCCTTTGAGATTCTCTATATGCTTTTGAATAGCTGAAGGGGATATGCCTATTATCCCGGACAACTCCTTACGTGATATTTCCGGTTTCTTTCGCATCTCCTCTACAATACGAGCTCGGGTTTCCTCACCCTGATTCTGACCACTATTTCTGACCACCCCGTTCTGACCACCTTTTATAGAGGCATTGTTATGTATATCAATGTTATCTTTTCCCGGATTATCCTTTATCTGACCACCTTTCTGACCACCTTTCTGTAGTGGTAACGGATATGTTACTGTGGATGACATAATGTCACTCTCAAAATCAACATCAAGACCAGTTAGTTTAGTCCAACGCATTATCTTGTCTATGCCATAACCTGCATTCTCACCTTGGCGCGCGAAACGGAAAAATGCTATTATATTTGGATTGCGCGGAACTGATTTCACCTTTCCCGGTCTATCGGATATACGTACGGCAAAACGACCGGGATTCTGAAACTCTATTCTGTCAGAGAAAACCCTTATGGTTGAGTGCATCGGGCTGAAATAGTCTGCATGTGCCAGAAGGTTTACAAGTCCTTCCCTAAGACAATACAGCTGGGAATTGTCTTCCGGTGAGAAACCGTCTGGACCAGCCATAAAGGGATTATCCACATACAGGCGAAGACGTTGAAGAAGTACCTTAAAATATTCCCAGATATTTTCCTGTTCGGGCATACGATATGTATAACGGCAGTCGGCATCGGAATATGTAGTACCAGGAACTTCTATGTAATCAATCCAAAAATGGGGTACATATTTTTTTATTATATCGCCATTGCCAAGCATTAGTAATCCTCCATAAGTCAGCATCCCTTGGCTCAGTATGCCTGTTTTTATGCAGAACTGCTCATCATCAAGGTCATTATATCTGAAATCAGGATTATAGTCTATGACGCGTCTACGATACGTTTGGAGTGATTGAAGATTAATGTCATTGAAGCCGGTATTATCAACTACCATCTCAGATTTTATCCCAAACGTCTTTTCCCTCATCAGGATGTCAATCTCTATGTCAGTGGCACGTTGGTCACCACTTCCTACACGAATAAATGTATTGCTAAGATTGTTGCCGTAATAAACCGGTTTGCTGGCTGAAACTGGGATATGAAAGGCGAGAACAGCCTTTCCTTCACAGTCAATTTTATGTGCAGTGGCAAGGATTGGTACATTGAATTTTGAGACAGAACGTAGGATACTTATGATATCCTGCTCCATCTTTTCAGGTTTCTGTATACCGACAATCTCATATGATGACACAGACTTGACTTTTGTTTCCTTTACTCCTAGAATAATCCATCCTCCAGACGTATTGGAAAAAGCACAGACCGTCTCCCACATAGATTTGGGTACACCTCCAGAGGCATCTTTAATCTCAAAATCATCCCATTCTATATCATTAAGTCTGTCGAGTAGTTCTTCTTTTGTCATTTAAATCTTCGTTTAGAGTACAAAATTAGTAAAAATTTTCCCAATAACGACTTAAATCACTACAATGATTCGGTAAAAATTACTGAAGTTGTTGAAAATTAGGTTAATATATCAATTTGTCAGATACAAATGAATCG
>JAIDSM010000116.1 GCA_029061225.1 Muribaculaceae bacterium | reverse complement strand
TTTGAGTTTTGTTTTGTGCGTTTAGGGTTAAGTGTTTTGTGTTTAGATTATAGTGTGGAGAGTTAAGGGTGGAGAGTTAAGGGTGGAGAGTTAAGGGTGGAGAGTTAAGGGTGGAGAGTTAAGAGTTAAGGGCGGAGGGTGGAGAGTGGAGAGTGGAGAGTGGAAAATGAAAAGCGGCCCGCAGAGGAGCATACTGTTGATGCTGCCTCTGCGGGTCGGGTCTTTATGGATCTTATGGCCGCAGGGGCCATTGAGATTCTTATGTGGATTATTCAGCTGCGGGAGCCTCTGCTGCCTCTGCAGCGGGAGCTTCAGCTGCGGGAGCCTCAGTTGCAGGAGCTTCAGCTGCAGGAGCTGTCTCGGCTTTCTTGCCACCACGACGGCTACGACGGGTCTTAGCCTTGGGAGCCTTTTCAGCGAGCATGTTCTCGTTGAAGTCTACCAGCTCGATCATTGCCATCTCAGCGTTGTCACCAAGACGATGGCCGGTCTTAAGGATGCGGGTGTAGCCACCGGGACGGTCGGCAACCTTTTCAGCAACCACGCCGAAAAGTTCCTTGATAGCCTCCTTGTTCTGGAGATAGCTGAATACAAGACGACGGTTGTTCATATCGTCTTTCTTCGAGCGAGTGATAAGAGGCTCGGCATAGACACGCAGTGCCTTAGCCTTGGCCAGAGTCGTAAAGATTCTCTTGTGCATGATGAGAGAGATGGCAAGATTAGAGAGCAACGCTTCGCGATGTCCTTTCTTACGGCTCAGGTGGTTGAATTTCTTATTGTGTCTCATCGTTGTGTTTATTCTTTATCTAATTTATACTTTGAAATATCCATGCCGAACGAGAGGTTGTTGTTCTGCAGGAGTTCGTCAAGCTCGGTGAGCGACTTCTTACCAAAGTTACGGAACTTCAGAAGGTCGTTTTTCTGGAACTGAACGAGTTCTCCGAGGGTTTCAACCTCAGCGCTCTTCAAGCAGTTGAGAGCACGGACGCTAAGGTCCATATCGACGAGCTTGCTCTTGAGGAGCTGGCGCATCTTAAGGACTTCCTCATCGAATTCTTCAGGAGCCTCGTCAGCGGGAGCCTCGAGAGAGATCTTCTCGTCAGAGAAGAGCATGAAGTGGTGGATAAGGATCTTGGCGGCCTCTTTAAGAGCATCTTTCGGAAGGATGGAGCCATCGGTGGTCACTTCGAGTATGAGTTTCTCGTAGTCGGTCTTCTGCTCAACGCGGAAATTCTCGACTGCATATTTCACGTTCTTGATAGGCGTGTAGATGGAGTCGACGGCTATGACTGCGGGATCTGCGCCCATGGCGCGAAGCATTTCGCGGTTTTCATCGGCGGGGACCCAGCCGCGTCCTTTGTTGATGGAGAACTCCATGTTGAAGGAAGCGTCCGGGGCCAGATGACAGATCACCAGGTCGGGGTTGAGTACCTCAAAACCCGAAAGAGCTTTACCCAAGTCTCCTGCTTTCAATACATCAGTACCCGAGACGAGGATCTTACCGGTCTCTTCGTCATGGTCTTCGGTGATCTGCTTGAAACGAACCTGCTTGAGATTGAGGATGATGTTGGTGACATCCTCCTTCACGCCGGGGATAGAATCCAACTCATGCGCTACTCCATCGATACGAATTGAGCAGATGGCAAAGCCTCCGAGCGAAGAAAGAAGTATTCTGCGGAGCGCATTGCCGATGGTCTGGCCATACCCGGGCTCAAGCGGGCGGAACTCGAACTTGCCGAATTTTGAATCCGCTTCAAGCATCAGGACCTTATCGGGCTTTTGAAATGCTAATATTGACATGGGTTACAACAGTTTATTATTTAGAATAGAGCTCGACGATCAGCTGCTCCTTAATATTCTCGGGGATATCCTCACGCTGGGGAAGATGAAGGAACTTACCACCCTTCACGCTTTCGTCCCATTCGATCCAGGGATACTTGCTGTGGTTGAATCCTGCGAGGTTATCTGCGATCACTTCGAGAGACTTAGCCTTTTCGCGCACTGCAACGACATCGCCGGGTTTTACCTGATAAGACGGAATGTTTACCACGTCGCCATTAACGGTGATGTGCTTGTGAAGCACGAGCTGACGGGCAGCGGGACGCGTAGGAGCGATTCCAAGGCGATATACTACGTTGTCGAGACGGCTTTCGAGGAGCTGGAGAAGCACCTCGCCGGTGATGCCCTTGGTGCGGGCAGCACGCTCGAAAAGATTACGGAACTGACGTTCAAGAACGCCATAGGTGTATTTGGCTTTCTGCTTTTCCTTAAGCTGAGTGCCGTATTCGGAAGTCTTGCGGCGACGGTTGTTTCCGTGCTGGCCCGGGGGATAATTCTTTTTTGTCAGAACTTTATCTTCACCGAAGATGGCCTCGCCGAACTTACGTGCGATTTTGGTTTTTGGGCCTGTGTATCTTGCCATTTTGAAAAATCTTTGATTGGTTTTGACTTTAGATAAAGAGTGTCAAAAATAAAGAGGATATTATCCTTGCGGCCTTCCCCTTAGCGCAGCCGCGACCCCTCGAGAGAAAGAAAACCGTGAGGGTCATTCGCATTCAGGGAAGCCGGAGGGAGTATCAGACTCTTCTTCTCTTGGGAGGACGGCAACCGTTGTGCGGAAGCGGAGTAACGTCAACGATCTCAACTACCTCGATGCCAGCGCCATGCACTGTACGGATTGCAGATTCGCGACCGTTGCCCGGACCTTTGACATAAGCCTTCACTTTGCGGAGGCCAAGATCATAGGCGACTTTAGCACAGTCCTGAGCTGCCATCTGGGCAGCATAAGGGGTGTTTTTCTTCGAACCGCGGAAGCCCATCTTTCCGGCCGATGACCAGGAGATCACCTGACCCTCTGAATTGGCTAAGCACACGATGATGTTGTTGAAAGAGGAGTGTACGTGAAGCTGACCCATAGCGTCGACCTTGACGTTTCTCTTCTTAGCTGCGACTGTCTTCTTTGCCATAATTTAAAATTATTTAGTAGCTTTCTTCTTGTTAGCAACAGTTTTCTTACGACCTTTACGGGTACGGGCATTGTTCTTAGTGCTCTGTCCGCGCACGGGAAGTCCGAGACGGTGGCGGATGCCACGATAGCAACCGATATCCATGAGTCGCTTGATGTTGAGCTGGATTTCAGAGCGGAGGTCACCTTCCACCTTGTATTCAGTCTGGATAACTTCACGGACAGCAGCTGCCTGATCGTCGGTCCAGTCCTGAACCTTGATCATACCGTCTACACCAGCCTTCTTAAGGATAGTGTTAGCTGCGCTACGGCCGATGCCGTAGATATATGTGAGGGCGATAAAGCCTCTTTTGTTTTGCGGCAAATCAACGCCGACTATACGTACTGCCATATTTCTGTGATTACGTTTTTAGTGCACGTGGCCATTAGCCTTGGCGCTGTTTGAGTTTAGGGTTCTTTTTGTTGATTACGTACAATCTTCCTTTACGACGCACTATCTTGCTGTCGGCAGTGCGCTTTTTGATTGATGCTCTAACTTTCATATCTGGGTTTCGATTTTATTTGTAACGGAAAGCGATTCTTCCTTTAGAAAGGTCGTAGGGCGACATCTCGACCTTGACCTTGTCGCCGGGGAGGATCTTGATATAGTGCATCCTCATCTTGCCGGAGATGTGGGCAGTTATCTCATGCCCGTTTTCGAGCTCTACCTTGAACATAGCGTTGCTCAGGGCCTCGAGGATTACACCGTCTTGTTCGATTGCAGCTTGTTTTGCCATAGATATTGATGGAAAAGAATGAATAATCAGAATTTTCTGTCGCCGAGGGCTTCTTCAATATATTTGAAAGTAGTCAGTATCTCGGGTCGGTCATCAGTGATGAGGATAGTGTGTTCGTAGTGAGCAGAAGGTTTTCTGTCTTTAGTACGCGTCTGCCATCCGTCACGCTCGAAGACAATGTTTTTTGATCCCATATTGATCATCGGTTCGATGCAGATGCACATCCCCGGTTTGAGGATGGGGCCGATTCCCCGGCGTCCATAGTTCGGGACTTCCGGATCCTCGTGCATGCTTTTGCCAATACCATGTCCACACATTTCCCTTACTACGGAATAACCGTGATGCTCGCAGAAAGACTGGACGGCATTGCCGATGTCGCCGATTCTCTTTCCTGCGCGGGCTGCTTCAATGCCCTTGTAGAGCGAATCAAGGGTCACTTCCATAAAGCGATAGACCTTTGGATCTATCTCACCTACTGCGAATGTATAGCACGAATCGCCGTTGTAGCCGTTGAGCTCCACTACACAGTCAGTGCCGATGATATCGCCTTCTTTAAGGGTATATTGCGATGGAAAACCATGGACCACAGTCTCGTTGACTTCAATACAGAGGGTTCCGGGAAAACCGTGATATCCGAGACAGGCGGGCTTGCCGCCATTGTCAAGGATAAACTCACGGGCTACGGTGTCGAGTTTCTGAGTAGTGACTCCGGGCTTCACCCATTTTGCCACTTCACCGAGAGTTCGGCTCACAAGATCTGAGGCCTTGCGGACCAACTCGACTTCCTCTTCAGTCTTGATATAGATCATTCTGAATACCTATTGACTATTATGACACAATCAATATCCGGGGCCACCAGCGCGACCCTGAATTCTTGTACCCTTCATGAGGCCATCGTAGTGACGCATGAGAAGGTGACCTTCCACGATACGGAGAGTATCAAGGATCACACCAACCATAATCAGGAGCGATGTGCCGCCGAAGAAAGAAGCGAAACTGCGGTTGATACCGAACACATATGCTATCGCAGGCATGATGGCCACGATTCCGAGGAAGATAGATCCGGGGAGCGTGATGCGCGACATGATGGAATCAAGATATTCAACGGTCGGCTTGCCGGGCTTGATGCCTGGAATAAAGCCGTTGTTACGCTTCATATCTTCCGCCATCTGAGCCGGACGCACTGTGATAGCTGTGTAGAAATAAGTGAATGCTACAATCATCAGGAAGTAGATGATGTTGTATGTCCATCCGTACATATCAGTAAGGGCACCCCAGACTCCGGTCTGCTTGTTGCTGAATCCGGCGAGAGTGATGGGAATGAACATGATAGCCTGAGCGAAGATGATAGGCATAACGCCGGCTGCATTCACCTTGAGCGGGATATACTGACGGACACCACCATACTGCTTGTTTCCAACGATCTTCTTGGCATACTGCACGGGCACCTTGCGGACACCCTGCACGAGGAGCACAGCCCCTGCGATGACTGCAAGAAGAATCACGACCTCCACGAGGAAGAGCACGAGGCCACCGCCTGCTGAGTTGAGCAGACGACCTGTGAACTCCTGAATGAAAGCTTCCGGGAGGCGGGCGATGATACCGATAAGGATGATGAAGGAAATACCGTTTCCTACACCTTTCTGATCGATACGCTCACCGAGCCACATGATGAACATGGATCCGGCGGCAAGCACGATAGTCATGAAAGCCATGGTCCAGGCAGACATCTCAACGACACCGCCGGCAGCCGACACCTGATATTTCAGGTTGACCAGATAGGCGGGACCCTGAAGAAGCAGAATCAGCACTGTAAGATAGCGTGTGTACTGATTGAGTTTCATTCTTCCGCTTTCTCCTTCGCGCTGCATCTTCTGGAAAGAAGGGAGCACCATGCCGAGCAGCTGGATGACGATGGACGCCGTGATGTAGGGCATGATACCGAGGGCGAATATTGAGGCCTGCGAGAACGCGCCACCCGAGAACATATCGAGAAGCTGCATGAGGCCGCCGGAAGTGAAGTTCTTGAGGGCCATGAGGTCGTCTGGGTTGATGCCCGGGAGGACCACATAGCATCCGAAGCGATAGATGATCACGAGCAGCAGGGTTATGCCGATGCGCTTGCGAAGATCCTCGACACTCCAGATATCTTTAATTGTTTGTGTAAATCCCATTTGACAGAAAGTTATTTTTTGATTACAGAGCCACCTGCAGCCGTGATAGCGGCCTCAGCAGATTTGGAGAAGGCATCAGCCTCCACCTCGATTTTGCGTGTCAGGGAGCCGTTGCCAAGGATCTTCACGAGAACATTCTTGGGAACGAGACCTGCGGCGCGCAGATCGGCAACTGTAATCTTCTCGAGATTCTGAGCCGTTGCGAGGGCCTCGAGAGCATCAATATTGAGTGCTTTATATTCGACTCTGTTGATATTCTGGAAGCCGAACTTAGGCACGCGGCGCTGAAGAGGCATCTGGCCGCCTTCGAAGCCGATTTTACGTTTGTAGCCTGAACGGGACTTGGCGCCCTTGTGGCCACGGGTGGAAGTGCCACCGTAACCGGAGCCGGGACCGCGACCGATTCTCTTGTCACCCTTGTTGCTGCCGGGTGCTGGTTTAAGATTATGTAGTTCCATTGGAAAAATACAATTTAGAGTTTTGTTACTTCTACGAGGTGATGCACGGCCTTGACCATACCCATGATAGCGGGGTTGTCTTCCTTGACAACGGTATGGTTCATCTTGCGGAGACCGAGCGCATCGAGAGTACGCTTCTGAACTGCCGGGCAGTTGATGCGGCTTTTAATCTGCTTGATTGCTATCTGTGCCATATCTATGATTATTTGCCTTTAAACACTTTTTCTACAGATACGCCACGGTTCTGAGCCACCTGAGCGGGGCTACGGAGCTCAGCGAGGGCGGCGATAGTAGCCTTCACGAGGTTGTGGGGGTTGGAAGATCCCTTCGACTTAGCGAGCACGTCAGTGATACCGACGCTCTCGAGCACAGCACGCATAGCGCCACCGGCCTTCACACCGGTACCCTCGGAAGCGGGACGGAGATAAATTCTGGAACCGCCGAACTTTGCAGCCTGCTCGTGGGGGATTGTACCTTTGTGAACAGGCACACGGATAAGGTTCTTCTTAGCGGCCTCAACGCCCTTGGCGATAGCAGCCTGCACTTCGTTGGCTTTACCGAGGCCCCAGCCGATTACGCCGTTTTCGTTACCTACGACAACGATAGCAGCGAAGCTGAAAGCGCGGCCACCCTTGGTGACCTTTGTGACGCGGTTGATGGCAACCAGGCGGTCTTTGAGGTCGAGGTCATTAGTAGACTTAACTCTATTATTCTTTGCCATGACTTACGATTAAAATTTAAGACCGGCCTCGCGAGCAGCGTCGGCCAACGATTTAACACGACCGTGGAAGAGATAGCCGTTACGGTCGAAAACTACTTCAGTAATACCCTTTTCCTGAGCTTTGCTTGCGATCTCCTTACCCACCTTGGCAGCGATTTCAGTCTTAGTGCCTTCGGTGATGCCTTTAGAAGAAGCGGCTACAAGAGTATTTCCGGCGAGGTCGTCGATAACCTGGACGTAGATCGCCTTGTTGGAGCGGAATACGCTCATGCGGGGACGCTGAGCGGTACCGGATATTTTACCGCGGATGCGGGTTTTGATTTTATTTCTTCTATCTTTCTTGGATACCATAACTTCCTAAGGATTATTTAGCGTTGGCAGACTTGCCGGACTTGCGGCGGATGATTTCACCTACGAACTTAATACCCTTGCCCTTGTAAGGTTCAGGCTTACGGAGCGAGCGGATCTTGGCGCACACCTGGCCGAGGAGCTGCTTGTCGCTTGACTCAAGGATGATAAGGGGGTTCTTGTTACGCTCAGACTTAGCCTCCACCTTGATCTCCTGCGGGAGCTTGATGAAGATAGCGTGAGAATAGCCGAGGGAAAGTTCGAGGACCTGACCGGTAGCGGTAGCGCGGTAGCCGACGCCGACGAGTTCCATTTCCTTCTTGTAGCCTTCAGAAACGCCTACGACCATATTGTGAATAAGAGCGCGGTACAGGCCGTGCATTGCGCGGTTTTCGCGCTGGTCGTCGGGGCGGGTCACGTGGATGTGGCCGTCGGCTACTTCAACTTTGATATTGGGATTGATTTCCTGTGAGAGAGTTCCTTTAGGACCCTTTACAGTCACTACGTTGTCCTTCACGGACACTTCCACCTTAGCGGGAAGTTCAATGGGAGCTTTACCTATTCTTGACATAATTAAATCCTCCTGACATTAATAAACGTAGCACAATACTTCGCCGCCAACCTTAAGTTCGGCAGCCTCCTTGTTAGTCATCACGCCCTTAGAAGTGGAGATGATGGCGATACCGAGACCGTTAAGCACGCGGGGCATGTCCTTGTAGCCTGTGTACTGACGGAGACCGGGACGAGAAACGCGCTTCAGAGCCTTGATAGCGTTCACTTTGTCGACCGGATCATACTTGAGGGCGATCTTGATTGTGCCCGAAGGAGTAGGACCTTCCACGAACTTGTAGTTCAGGATGTAGCCCTGTTCGAAAAGGATCTTGGTGATCTCTTTCTTCATTTTCGAAGACGGAACCTCCACCACACGGTGACCCGCATGGATGGCGTTGCGCAGTCTTGTCAAATAATCTGCAATTGGATCAGTCATTTGTGTTGAAATTTGTTTAAATTGATTCAGATTTACCGAACAATATTTAATACTCTCATTGCCAATCGACGGACTGCACCTGGGCGCAATTCGCGAAAGACGGTGCAAAATTAGTAAAAAATCGCCGTATATGCAAATGTCACACGCTGTGGAATAGAAAGATAAGTATCTATTTTAGAATATTTAACTTTATTTAACAAAACATTATTCTCATACTGCTAAAGAGATTGACTCGACGATGAACAGTATAAAAAGAAAGAGTCAGACCGATTGATCTGACTCTTTACATAAATTATTATTATCCGTAATGATTACCAGCTTGCCTTCTTGACTCCGGGGATAAGACCTGCGGAAGCCATTTCGCGGAACTGGATACGGGAAATACCGAACTGACGGATGAATCCTTTGGGACGACCTGTCATCATGCAGCGGTTGTGCAGACGAACCTTAGATGCGTTCTTGGGGAGCTTCTGAAGTTTGGTAAGCGCTTCGTAGTCGATATTGCCGTCAGCATCAGCAAGAGCAGCCTTCTTGAGGGCAGCCTTCTTCTCGGCAAACTTAGCAACCATTCTCTGGCGCTTTACCTCGCGCGCTTTCATTGATTCCTTAGCCATATCTCTTATTTATTTTCGTGTTTGAAGGGAAGACCAAATTTCTTAAGGAGAGCAAAACCTTCGGCATCAGTATCAGCTGAAGTCACGAAAGTGATGTTCATACCCTGAAGCTTGGGCACGTTGTCGATATTGATCTCGGGGAAGATGATCTGCTCGGTGATACCGAGAGTATAGTTGCCACGGCCGTCGAGCTTAGCGTCGATGCCCTTGAAGTCGCGGATACGGGGAAGTGCGACGCGGATAAGACGCTCGAGGAACTCATACATCTTCTCGCGACGGAGAGTCACCTTCACGCCGATAGGCATCTTCTTACGGAGCTTGAAGTTTGAGATGTCCTTCTTAGACAGAGTGGGGACAGCCTTCTGGCCTGTGATAGCAGTAATCTCGTTGAGTGCGGTCTCGATAAGTTTCTTATCCTGGGTGGCAGCGCCAAGACCCTGGTTGATCACGATTTTCTCGAGGCGGGGCACCTGCATAGGTGTGGTGTAGTTGAACTCCTTGGTGAGTTCCGGAGCGATTTTCTCTTTGTACTCCTTAGCTAATGTAGTGGTGCTCATTACTTAATCTCCTCTCCTGATTTTTTCGCGATGCGAATTAACTTACCGTTCTCGTCTCTCTTATGTGCCACACGTGTAGGCTTGCCTGTCTTAGGGTCGACAAGGTTGAGGTTTGACACATGTACGGGAGCCTCCATCTTAACGATTCCTCCCTGGGGATGCTTAGCACTGGGTTTTGTGCTTTTTGACACTATATTGACGCCTTCTACGATAGCACGGTTCTTCTTCACCTGGACCTCGAGTACACGTCCTGTCTTGCC
>JAIDSM010000115.1 GCA_029061225.1 Muribaculaceae bacterium | reverse complement strand
GTGCTCTTGATGCGACTTTCCCACCTCCCACAAAACGAATCCCTCTCGCAGGATGGTAACACGACCATATAATTGGCCTCACCCGAATTAGTCACCGCTATTTATGTAGAATCATACAAATAAAGTGCTTATGAAGATCATTGCAATAAATGCAAGTCCCCGTAAAAACGGCAACAGCGCCAAGATGCTCGACAGTTGGATAGACGGCTATAAGTCGGTTTATCCTGATGTCGAGGTAGAACGAGTTGACTTATATACACTGAAATATACCGGCTGCCGCAGTTGCTTCTCTTGCAAGCGTAAAAACGGACCGTTTTATGGAACATGTCCCATAAAGGATGACATTCATGATCTTGTCGCCGAGGTATATGATGCTGATGCAATCGCTATCGCCTCACCTACATATTTCGGCAACATAAACGGGATGCTCCACAGTTTTCTGGAACGTGCGATGTTCAGTAAAAACACATATCACATGAACCATGAATCGCTTGCTCCCAAGCCAGTGCCAGTCACAATGATATATTCCTGCAACTGTACCCCGGAGTTAGCGAAAAAGTTTCATTATCTCAATCACTGGGATGATCTTGAGGCTGAAATCAGTCATGTGTTCAAGCATCCGGTCAATCGCGTGGTAGCCTACAATACCTATCAGTTCAACAACTACGATGACTACGATGTGCAGATGTTCCGGGAGGAAGACAAACGGGCCTGGCGAGATGAGCATTTTGCCGATGATCAACGTAAGGCCTTCGATACTGCTGCGGAAATTGCCCACGATAATGCTTAATTCCAGAATTAAAATCTGATGTTTATTCTCCTGATAAGTATTGCAATATAGAAGTAAATAATTTTATGATTACTATTGTGGCGAGTCACTTCTGAATACAGAGGTGACTTGCCTTTTTTAGATCTATTCTATATTAGATATAAGCTAATGTAAAAAAAAATTAGGCTTTGACGAGACAAACCTCATAGATCTCAACTGGTATGTATTTGCCGGCATCATTGTCGGATGTGGCTTCACCTACTTCACATTCGCCTTGCGCAAGTGGAGATACAAGACCATGACTGCCATCGGTTTTGCTTTGGCCACCGTCTATCTTGCATATTTCTATTTCTTCATAGATTATAATGTTGAGAAAGAGATGCTTTTCATTCCTCTGTTTTTCCGGGGAGCGGCGGCGGTTATTATCTCGATTGTGTTCCTGACCTCGATAGTGCAGAGCGGATTGCCGTTCCAGATCTTTCCGCAGGCTCTGACGATCAACGGATTTACCGGAGCTGTGATGGGTGCGACATTCGGACCGGCTATAATAGGAGAGTTCTTGCGTCATACGATGGCGAAAAATGCCGCCCTCCTTAGCGTCAACGTGACAGATACCAATCTCGACACAGCTTTCGCTCCATTAAATCAACTGTATGGACTGGTACAGACACAGGCCTTAGTAGTGTCCATGAAAGAGATATACGGTTGGCTGCTTATCGTTGCACTCGCATCGCTTACCGTGATTCTATTAAGCTACAGTTCGGTAAGGCCATTCGCCGTATTCCCAAAATGGAGCACCGTACGACGGGTCATCAAACACGTAGCAAGGACATACTCCGCTCAGGTCCGCTTTTGACGGCAATCCAAGAAGCAATAAGTATGACTGTAGTCAAATTATCTCGGATATTATACAAATATAATCAACCATAATCAGATTAACGTAGTTATAAAAGTAACAGCAAAAGTGAGGAGGTGATATGTCATTTCTGAGAGAAAAATCTACAAACAATAAGTGATGGAGACTATAAAGATTCATGTATTGCGCTGCGGAATGGTGCGTACCACCCGTTGGCTGCCTTTCAACAAGGAACACGTCTCAATGGCTAAGGTTGCCGGACTTTTTGTTCCGGCTAAAGACTGGAAATGGCTCCCTGTCTCATGTTATTATATCGAGCATCCCAAAGGAAAGATTCTCGTCGATACGGCCTGGAGCCGCCGTATGAGTCCTGAAGGGGTAGAGGACAGGCAGGCGCAGATAAGGGAGCTCGGTTATTTCCTTTACAGGATCAACCAAGGCTATACTCCTGAAGGAGAGACCGTGGATGAACAGCTTAGGGCCTTGGGTGTCGATACCTCAGACCTTGATTACGTGCTGCTGACACATCTTGACTGCGATCATGCCTGTGGTCTTCATCAGGTAGCCGATGCAAAGCGTATTCTTGTGTCGGAGGATGAGATGAAGTACGCCAAAACCATTCTTCCGACTCATTTCGATAACAGAGTGCGCTATAATAAAAAATGGTGGGAAGGTATTCCGGTTACTCTCTTTGCCTTCAACGGAAAAGAAGGCCCGTTCCGCCGCAGTTTCGACCTCTTTGAGGATGGCTCGATTCAGCTTATAAATATTCCCGGACATTGTGCCGGACTGTCAGCCGTGAAGATTACCGGTAAAGACGGCAGATATGTGTTGTTGGACGCATACGGCGCCTACAGTGCGAAAAACTGAGAGGAGATGGTGCCGTCAGGAATAGCGGCAAGCCGGAAGGCCCAGATGAAGTCGCTACAATGGATAAGGGAGATGAGCATGAGCGATAAATGCGTCGAATCTCTTGCGACACATGACCCCGAAGTCAGGCCCCACATCATAGAACTTCCCTTGTAGGTAGAATATCTGGGTACAGGATTTTGAGTATGATGATGCGTTGAGGGCCTTTGACGACTCAATGAAGAATCTCGGCCTGGATTATCTCGACCTCTATCTCCTGCATAAGCCTTACGGCAACTATTATGCCGACTGGCGGCCCTGCGAGCGACTGTATACTTCGTTCAGCAGGAGGCAGCTAACGTATTTCTTGCAGCCGAAGGAATACAGCAGGAAGCCAGGGCTCCGTTTGCTGAAGGACAGAACGGCATCTTCAGCAATCCGGTATTAAAAGAGATAGCAGCGCATCATAACAGGAGTGTGGCTCAGGTGATACTTCGCTGGCTCAATCAGCTGTATCAGAATATGCTCACTGTTGCAGAGGGTGCAACCGCGGTTATCCGTGAAGAAGCTCGCAATATCTAAATCTAATCTTTTGAACTTACCATTTGAAAATTTGTATTATAATTAGGTCAATTCTCGTAAAAGAAACTTGAGGGTTATAAAGTTATCTCGTTAAAAGATTTAAACTTTAAGTAAGATTGTGAAACTAAAATTAATGATAATATTATGAATAAAGCAATAGCATCAATAGCATTGTCACTGGCGGCAACATTGACCGGCAATGCTCAGACAAAAGAAATCCTTTCGCTCAATGGATCGGAAGGGAAACTGTATGCTGAGTTACAGAAACCTGTGACTGGTGGGGAGAAACTACCGCTTGTAATCATCTGCCACGGTTTTACTGCGAACTGCAACACTGAGTTGTTGACAGATATTGCCAATGACCTTCAGGAACAGGGAATAGCTTCACTGCGATTTGACTTCAATGGTCACGGTAGGAGCGAGGGTGAGTTTCAGGATATGACTGTGCTCAATGAAATCGAAGACCTGAAGGATGTGATCTCATGGGCTCAGTCGCAGCCGTGGGTAGAAAATATCTCACTTCTTGGCCATTCTCAGGGCGGCGTCGTAGTGAGTATGACAGCCGGAGAACTGGGTGACAAGGTCATCAAGAATGTCGTATTGATGGCTCCGGCGGCCGTCCTTCGTGATGACGCGATCCGTGGCAATACCCAGGGAGCGCAATATGACCCTTGGAACTTCAAGGGAGACTATGTCGAGCTTCCTGGCCGTGGACTTAAGCTCGGACGAAAATATGTAGAGACAGCCGTCAATCTTCCCATTTATGAGACGGCACGGCGTTACACCGGTCCGGTACTCGTAATCCAAGGGACTCACGACCGGATAGTACCATACACTTACGCTGAGCGTTATCAGCAAGGGTATAAGGACTGCACTCTGAAACTCATTCCCGAAGAAAACCACTCGTTTACCAAAAACACAGCAGAGGCCGCGTTATATGCCTCCGACTGGCTCTCTAAACAGATTAAAGTTGACTGATTTAAGGTTTACAGACTCACTTAATGGTTTTCACCCGATGGATCCTGACTGATTCATTGGGTTTATGTTACCCGCAAAATTACTGATGGTTTTTAATGGCCTTTCGGAACTGCGATGGGGTAATTCCAAAGTGCTTCCTGATGTATCGAGAGAAATAAAGGGAATAGACCTTCAGGAGTGTCCCTCTCACTTCCTCCTATAATCCTTTGCAGATTGCTGTTTAAGAGAAATTTTCTCATAAATTATGTGTTGTTTATTTTTTTTATTATCTTTGCAATGTATAATCTTATAAGATATGTTAGTTAATTTCTCATTTAAAAACTTTAGGTCATTCCGAAATGAAATGATATTAAGCATGGAAGCGACTTCGATTCAGGAGCTGTCGGACTCTGTTGTGGAATCGGATGGTGTGGAACTGCTTCCGGTCGCAGTCATGTATGGTGCCAATTCAAGTGGTAAAAGTAACGTATTGAAAGCATTGAAATCAATGCGAGATGTACTTCTCACTTCTGTAAAGCTTAATCCTAAAGATAGACTTGAGGCAGAGCCATTCTCTCTTGATCTGACATCAATGGCAGATCCGACCTCCTTTGAAATTCAGTTTACACTTAACGGTTCAAAATTCCGTTATGGTTTTGACTATACCTCTGAAGCTATCGTGGCAGAATGGCTGTATGAGAAAAGACCCGGAGAACGGGAATTCGAATTGTTCCTTCGCAGCGGTAATGAATTTAAAATTTCAAAGACGCGTTTTTCAGAAGGTCTTGGAAAGCAGGATTCAACCCCCGCCAACCGTTTGTTCGTATCATTGGTGGCCCAACTTAACGGAAAGGTATCGCAGTCAATACTTGACTGGTTTTCAAACATTGAATATATGTCAGGTATGGATGGTAAGGGCTATGCAGGAAAGACTTTACGAACGATCTTTTATCAAGATGCCGGAAAAGAAGATATTATGAATTTACTATACCAGACTCATTTGGGTTTCGATGGAATTAAGGTGAGTATGAATATTGCAGACGAAGATTCTGTCGAATCAAAGACTATCCATAATATCTATGACGACGATGGAAAAGTTGTAGGTCAAAAAGAGTTTCCGACGGATAAGATGGAATCTGAGGGAACAAAGAAGATGATTGAGATAGCCGGCCCGATTGTTGATGCAATAAGGCTCGGTCAGATTCTTATTGTAGACGAGCTTGACGCAAAACTACATCCGTTCCTGACGAGGAAGATCATTTCTATGTTTATGGATAAGGGTTTCAATAAGAATGGTGCTCAGTTGATTTTTGCAACTCATGATACAAATCTTCTCAATATACAGTATCTGCGCCGGGATCAGATCTGGTTTACGGAAAAGGACAAAACAGCCTCCACAGAGCTTTATTCATTGGTAGAGTTCCGTGATGAAGCCGGTAATAAAGTTCGCAATGACCGTAACATCGAGAAAGACTATATCAATGGCAGATATGGAGCGATTCCTTTTATGAGTTAAAGATATGTGACAGTTGCCAAAATCTAAAATCGAACAGCTAAAAAAGGAGAAGCGAGAGGCTAAAGCAGCCATGAAGCGTAAAGTAGATCTATTCGCTTTTACAAAAGATTGGCAATGAGGAGTTGGCAATATTGAGGGCGCAAACACGTCGGGGAGTCTTTGAGCATAGTTTGGACTAAAACTCTCACAAACCTTGTACTCTCGTAGAG
>JAIDSM010000114.1 GCA_029061225.1 Muribaculaceae bacterium | reverse complement strand
ATTCTGGAACCGAGTTTTCTTAAGTCATCATTGAGGTGAAGGGCTCTCAAATAGTCTCTTCCTATGATTTCGTCAAATTCTTGCCATGTTTTTGCATATCCTTCTGCATCAGCAAGGTCATATCCTGCAGAATATGTATGGCATGTGTCTATGCATACTCCTACCCGCGTCTTGTCTTCAACTTTGCTGATGATATGAGCAAGATGCTCGAATCGGTGTCCGAGATTGCTTCCTTGTCCTGCCGTGGATTCCAACACTGCTGTTACTCCCTCTGTCTGGTCAAGGGTCAGATTTATTGACTCTGCTATAAGATCAAGGCATTTTTCTTCTTCAATCTCATTCACATGACTCCCCGGATGGAAATTGAGCATAGTCAGTCCGAGTTGTTCACATCGTTTCATTTCCTCAAGAAATGATTTCCTGCTTAGATGCAGTTTTTGTGGATCCGGACTTCCCAAATTGATTAGGAAATTATCATGTGGGAGAATTTGTCGTGCCTCGTATCCTCCGCGACGACAATTCTCCTTAAAAGCCTCGGCTTCCTCGGCTGCAATAGGTTTGGAAGTCCAGCGGTTGCTGCTTCCGGTGAAAAGAGCAAAACTCTTCGCTCCTATGGCGATTGCCTCCAGGGGTGCGTTGGCAACGCCTCCCTCCGTACTTACATGTGCTCCGATATATTTCATATGCATATTCTCGTTAGTAACTACAAAATTACTAATTTTTTCTTTTTATAGACACTTATCCCGCCAATTTTTTTCAAATAAATAAAAACGGGACATTTCCCTTTAAAGAAACGTCCCATTAATTATGTTTATTAAGTGTGATTAACGCACCACTTTCTTTTCTCCGTTGATAATATAAATGCCGGGAGCAGTAGCGTTCTTGAGCTTTCTGCCCGAAAGATCATAGATTATCATTTCCTCTGTGGCGGGACGGACTGTCTCAACTCCGTTTCCACCCTTAATGTCAAAGATATAAGCATAGCCGTCGTCCATATAATCCCATATGTTCTGCACAGAAAGAGACATTATTGAAAGATCCGGATTTGATGTAGCCCGGCCTGTCAACACTTCCTCAGTATTGACGATATCATAATTTCCTGTCTTTTCATCAAAGACTTCTTTATCATAAGTGAAAATCATATTCTCATTCATCCAAGAAGCGTATTGAGGTGCCTGCGAGTTCATCCAAGTGACCATATCAATGACATTCCCATCCTGCAGGATATATGAATTGCTTGCAGTTCCAACTGAAGTAGTACCGATTCCTACTCCATTGTTAGCTATATAATTAATATTAATATCACCATCTTTATTATATTTGCCAATCTTATCGGATGTCAAGTCAAACAACCATACAGAATTTTCAACCTTCGGAAATCCGGTCAAAGGATCCATACTATCTCCCTCGACAATGACAGTGCTTCCGATAGTTTTACCATCCGGTGAAATACGCACCTGATTGAAAGCATAGTTAGGAGATGAATTAGCTACTCCATAAATAAAATCAGCCCAAGCATAAAACTTCTTATTGTAAGCAATTGCTTTTTCATTGTATTCATCTGCCGCCTCGTTGTAAGCCTCAATTTCTTGAGGAGACATAAATTCCCAATATTCGGGGCATGGAATTTGGTAGCCGGAGCTGACATATTCATTGTAGACCTCATTGTAAGCATCAATTTCTTCTTGAGTCATAAAAGACTCGAATTGAGGCATGATGGGACCCTCTCCGGGAAATGGAACAGCTTCCAAATGGTCGGGATTGATAAGATATTCGTATGGAATCTCATAACTCCACTCTCCGCTTTCATTCTCCTTATATATGATTGGATAGTTTAATGCACATACATCACGAATCTGACCTACAATAACCTTTCCATCGGCAGAAATATCTATAGCCGTAATATACTGAGGGACACTATTTGAAAAATCATAATCAGGATGCGGAAGTATGATAGGAGATCCATAACCATTTCCCTCAGCATTCCAAATACATGGGACCACCATAAGAACATCTTCGTCACCTCCCATTCCGGCGACTCTAAGAGTGCCACAAATACGGCTTCCGTCTGCACTTATTCCTTGAGCATGATTTGACGAAAGTGTGTAAGATGGAGCTGGGAGACTATGCCATTTCCCCTCTTTCCAATATTGGGCATTCGGATTGGTTGGAGTAGAAGCTACAACGACACCGTTGTCGCTAACGCAATTTCCATCACCTGCATAATACTCTTCATAATCTGATTCTTCGAATTTTGAATTTTCGTCGCCTTGGGTAAAATTTAATATGCGAAGACCGGACGAACCTTGAGATACAGCATATTTACCATTAGGAGAAATCGATTTGATCGAAGCATTTTCGATCACAATAGGATCTGAAAGCTCGGCATAGCCGGAGAGGCTTATGGTTGTTAAACTAAATAAAAGGAAAATTTTCTTCATTTATGAAAAAGTTTAGTAAAAGATTGAGTTGTTATTCAGAATAACTTATCATTCACTCAGAATCTATTGCTTAATATCAGGAATTTTAAAGAATCTTAAGCCAAAAAATTCGAGTTGCACATAAGAATATTACAAAATTAATAAAATTTTCTATGTTTACAATATCTAAAAGAGATTTTTTTTTTAAATTTGCATATGATTTTATCAAAAACTAAATTTAATCTCTATTGTAGACTCAATTCCCGCAAGCAACGGGAAAAACTCCGCTTGTTCATTGCTGAGGGTTTAAAATGCGTTAATGATACCATTGCTTTTTTCACTCCCGAAGCTATAATAGTGCTGTCTCTGATACACATCGGACGCTGCCGACGAATA
>JAIDSM010000113.1 GCA_029061225.1 Muribaculaceae bacterium | reverse complement strand
ATCCTACTGTGCTTCAGATCACGCAGCGAGAGCGTAATTGTTATTTTCGCCAATTATAGTTCGATACGTCGGTATTATAGAGCTTACGCATCAAGGCTCTGCATGCTTGCTTACCGCTTCTACACGCTGTCAAAGCCAGTCACCCCCTTTTGATGGGTTGCAATTGCGGTTGCAAAGGAATAAACGCAGAAACAATAGGAATTGTTTTAGAAAAAAAGAAGGAATATAATAAATTCCTTCTTTTTAACTTATTTTAACCCTTCTTCTGTTCTTTAGCCCAGGTGTCACGAAGACCGATAGTCTTGTTGAAAACAAGATGACCATCCTTGCTGTCCGGGTCTACGGTGTAATATCCAAGACGCTGGAACTGGAAGTGATCACCCGGTTTTGCATTCTTGGCAAGCCAGGGCTCAACCATCACGTTTTCGCGAACTTTCAGCGAATCAGGATTAAGAAGATCACGGAAGTCACCCTCTTCTGCAGAAGGATTCTCTACAGAGAACAATCGGTCGTAGTCGCGTACTTCAACCTTGACAGCAGTAGGAACACTTACCCAGTGGAGAGTACCTTTCACCTTACGGTCAGACCCGGGAAGACCGCTGCGAGTGTCGAAGTCTACGTCCGCATGGATTGCTGTTATATTTCCTTCAGCATCTTTATCGACACCCGTACATTTGATGATGTATGCACCTTTAAGCCGAACTTCCTTATCAGGACTGAGACGGAAGAATTTCTTGGGAGGATTCTCCATGAAGTCCTCCCGCTCTATCCAGAGTTCGCGGCTGAAAGGCATCTCATGCTGTCCGGCAGCCGGATCCTCCGGATTCGAATCAAGCATGAAGATCTCCTCCTTCCCTTCCGGATAATTGTCGAGAATGAGTTTCACGGGATTCTGCACAGCATGGACGCGAGTAGCCGTAGCATTCAGGTCCTCACGCACCGAGTGCTCAAGAAGTTCGATATGGTTGAGAGCCTCATATTTTGTATATCCGATTCTGTTCACGAAGTTGCGAATCGACGAAGGAGTAAAGCCTCTACGGCGCAGACCGCAAATTGTCGGCATGCGAGGGTCGTCCCAACTATTGACAAGACCTTCCTTCACAAGCTGGAGCAGCTTACGCTTGCTCATCACAGTATAAGTAAGGTTCAGACGGTTGAACTCAATCTGGCGCGGGCAATAAGACTCGTCGGCCAGTTCCTTCACGAAATACTCGTAAAGAGGACGATGGGGAACGAACTCAAGGGTACATATAGAGTGCGTCACTCCCTCGAAATAGTCGCTCTGCCCGTGAGCGAAGTCATACATGGGATATACCTTCCATGTTTCACCCGTGCGCCAGTGGGGAGTCTTGATGATACGATACATGATAGGGTCGCGGAAGTGCATGTTGTCGCTCGCCATGTCTATCTTAGCACGGAGCACCATCGATCCTTCTTCAAACTCTCCCCTGTTCATAGCCTCGAATAGACGTAGGTTTTCCTCGACAGGACGGTCACGGTAAGGCGAGTTTTGGCCGGGCAGAGTGGGGGTACCCTTCTGCCGTGCGATTTCCTCACTGCTCTGCTCATCTACATAGGCCTTTCCTTCCTTGATCATCCTCACAGCGAGATCCCACAACTGCGGAAAGTAGTCGGACGCATAATAGAGCCTGTCTCCCCAGTCGAAACCGAGCCAGTGGATGTCGCGCATGATGGCTTCTACGTATTCCGTATCCTCTTTCTGAGGGTTGGTGTCGTCGAAGCGAAGGTTGCAGGTGCCGCCAAACTTTTCAGCAGCGCCGAAATCCATGATGATTGCCTTGGCATGGCCTATGTGGAGATAGCCATTTGGTTCGGGCGGGAAACGGGTGTTAAGGCGACCGCCGTTCTTTCCTGCCTCGAGGTCCTCCTTTATGTACTGCTCCACAAAGTTAAGGCCTGATTCATTCTCTTTGATTTCTTCAGTAATTTCTGCCATAATCGGATTAAATTTACGGATCAACCGAGCGTTCTTCAAGGGAACGCGTCATTGATTCCTGCTTTGATAGTTAAAATCGCCTACAAAATTAATAAAATAAGGCGTAACGACAAAAAAAATGCGACCGTAGCCGCATTTTTTTAATGGTTTTATGTTATGGAAGTTAGTTTAGGATTCTAAATTCTCATGAAAGTGCTGCGCGCAGGCGCTTGCGGGCGAAGAAGATCCTGCTCTTCACCGTACCTACCGGAAGATTAAGGTGCTCGGCGATCTCGCTGTATTTATAGCCGGCAACGTGCATGTTGAAGGGAACACGGAATTCCTCGTCAAATGTAGCAAGGATTGCATTAATCTCCTTTACTGTCATGCTGCCGTCAGGAGTCTCAAGGGCTGATTCCTGCGATGTATTGAGGTGATATAGATCTTCGGTAGTGTCTACGATAGTTGCCTGGCGTACGGTCTTGCGGTAGTTGTTGATGAAGATGTTGCGCATGATCGTCATCACCCACCCCTTGAAGTTAGTTTCAGAAGTGAACTTCTCCTCGTTGTCGAGAGCCTTGAGGGTTGTATCCTGAAGAAGATCAGCGGCAGCCTCGCGGTCAGCTGTAAGCTGAATGGCGAAGTTCATCAGATTCGACTGAAGACCGATAAGGTTCTTGCGGAATGAGTTATTAGATGCCATTTGTCGTTGTTGTTAATAAAAACTTGTTTAGAAAATAAATTTTGTTCTTTGTTCATCTCTATAACGTAAGAAATTTTCAGATTGTTTCAGTTTTATCGAAAGAAACATACCAAATGAATGAACAATTTTGTATTTTATTGAATAACAATACATTACAAGCAATTAAATTAATATATCAATTGCAAAACAAAGTGAAATATCGATGCAACAAATATGAAACAAAATAGTTCACATCTATTGGGAGATTACGATTTTTTTGCTAATTTTGCACCCGTAAACAGTTATATATGAGATTTGACGAACTTCTTGAAAACGATGACCTGCTCGATGCATTGTGGGATATGCACTTCGACGACTGCACCCCGATTCAGGAGCAGGCGATTCCAGCTGTACTTGACGGCCGTGACCTTCTTGCATGCGCTCAGACAGGCACCGGAAAGACAGCGGCCTACCTTCTGCCTGTCATAGACATACTCTCCACATATGAATATCCCAAAGACGCGGTCAACTGCGTGATAATGGCTCCTACCCGCGAACTGGCCCAGCAGATCGACCAGCAGATGCAGGGTTTCTCCTACTTTCTGCCTATCAGCAGCATGCCGGTATACGGAGGTACAGACGGACAAACATACGAGCAGCAGAGAAAGAGCCTTAAGGCCGGGGCCGACGTAGTGATAGCGACTCCGGGACGCCTTCTCGCACATCTCTCCATGGGCTACGTTGATCTCTCCAAAGTCTCCTTCTTCATATTGGACGAGGCCGACCGTATGCTCGACATGGGCTTCTACGACGACATAATGCAGATAGTGGCAAGGCTTCCCAAAGAAAGACAGACCCTTCTCTTCAGCGCCACTATGCCTCCGAAGATACAGCAGCTCGCCTCGAGCATACTCAACGATCCTCATGAAATAAAACTCGCGGTGTCCAAACCTGCCGAGAAAATCAGTCAGACCGCATACGTATGCTATGAGACGCAGAAACTTCCACTTCTCACATCAATATTTAAGGAGACGCCCCCCGAGAAGGTCATAGTGTTCTCATCATCCAAACTCAAGGTGAAGGAACTCGCCCGCGCCCTCATGAAGGAAAAATACAAGATAGGAGAAATGCACTCCGACCTCGAGCAGGATAAGCGTGAGGACGTGATCCTCGACTTCAAGAGCGGCAAGATCAACGTGCTCGTGGCCACCGACATCATGGCCCGCGGCATAGATATCGACGATATCCAGCTTGTAGTGAACTACGACGTGCCCCGCGAGGCGGAAGACTATGTGCACCGCATAGGGCGCACCGCGCGCGCCGACCGCGACGGCAAGGCAATTACTTTCATATCTGAAAAGGAAATAGGAAAATTCAAACGAATTGAGAAATTCCTTGAGAAGGAGGTGGAAAAAGCCGAAATTCCGGAGGAGCTCGGAGATGGTCCGGCTTATCATACAAGCGATAACGACCGAAAAACCAGGAAGCGCAAGCCTACGCACAGAAAAAAAACAAACGAAAAAGGTGAGGCTTCCAATAGGTCAAAGAAGACGAGCAGGAAACCAGGCAAGCAAGTATCGAAGCAACAGAAAGCCGATCCGGATTCCAAGACAGGAATGAATGCAGGAACAGAAGCCTCAAGTGTCGAAGTCAATTCCAACAACTATTCAATCGAGGATAAGAAAAAGCAGAGTAAAAGACGCCGCAACCGACACAATAGACATCCGAAAGAGCAAAAAGAAAAAAATGAAAGGCAGGGATAACTTCCCGGACCATCTATACAGGAAACGAAATGAGCTATAAGCAATCTGACTACAACACATATAGAAATTACGAATCAATGAGCACAGTCAATCCTGTCAACGGCATAATGTCGGAAGTCGCCCCCGACTTCAATTTCGGCAATGCCGTAATCAACGAACGACGTATGCCCGTGGTGCCGGTACGCAATATCGTGCTTTTCCCATTTATCACCGTACCACTTTCGGTCACAGATCCGGAAATACTCGACGTATTAAGTCTTGCTCACAAGAATCAGGAGGCGGTGATAACGCTGACAGTGAAGCCGGATTCAGAAAACATAACCACAAAGAGCCTATATAGAATAGGTGTGGTATGCATAGTGGCCAGGATAATGGAGATGCCGGACGGCAGCTTCACGGCCTTCATGGTAGCGGCCAATAGGGCCAAGGCGACAAAGATCGTATCTAAAGAGAATGGTTTCTTCGCTGCTATCGAATACGAACCTGAATTATTCCCGAAAGAAGAGGACATGGAGCTTGCTGCTATCTTCTCTTCCATCAATGACTCTTTCTCGGAAATACTCAACCTTTTCAGCGAGGATGAGACCAAGGAGCTGCGCTACGCGCTAACACAGTTCAGCAGTCCCTTCAAACTCATGAACTTCATCATCTGCAACTCTCCCATCACTCTTGACGACAAGCAGAAGCTTCTTGAGGAATCAGACATCAAGACTCGTGGCTCCATGCTCCTGCGCATGCTCGACACGGCATATCAGATGCTGCAGCTGAAGGTAGACATTCAGGACCGTTCGCGCGAAGACCTTACCAAACAACAGCGCGATCAGTTTCTGCAGCAACAACTCAAAGCGATAAAGGAGGAATTAGGCGATGTTCCCGAAGAGAGCGACGAGGCCGACCTCATAGCAAGGGCTGACAAGATGGAGTGGAGCGAGGAGATACGAACTTATTTCGACAAGGAACTGAAGAAGCTGGGACGCTTCATGTCTTCCACGCCGGAATACGGCATTCAGTATACATATCTCAATACCCTTCTTTCGCTGCCATGGGATAAGAAGAAGGACTCTCCCATCGACCTTGAGCGCGTGGAAGAGACACTCAATCGGGATCATTACGGTCTTGACAAAGTCAAGGACAGGATTCTGGAGCAGGTGGCCGTCATGAAACTACGCGGCGACCTGAAGGCCCCGATCCTTTGTCTGTACGGGCCTCCCGGTGTAGGCAAGACATCGCTTGGAAAGTCTGTGGCCGAGGCGCTCGGACGAGACTACCAACGCATCTCTCTCGGCGGCCTTCATGATGAGGCTGAGATCAGAGGTCATCGACGCACATATATCGGCGCCATGCCCGGACGCATCATAGCAGCTCTTGAAAAGACGGAAAGCAACAATCCCGTCATAGTTCTCGATGAAATCGACAAGATAAGCAAGGACATCAAGGGTGATCCTTCGGCTGCCCTTCTCGAGGTGCTTGATCCAGAACAGAACTCAAAGTTTCACGACAACTATATCGATGTGGACTACAATCTTTCAGATATCCTTTTCATAGCCACGGCCAATACTCTCGACACCATCTCAGCTCCGCTTCTCGACAGAATGGAACTCCTTGAGGTTTCAGGCTATATAGTTGAAGAAAAGATCGAGATTGCCAAACGCCACCTTCTTCCTAAAGCCTTGACAGACCTCGGATTTGCTTCAGACGACGTAACACTTTCCGACGATGCACTCCGGATAATGACAGAACGCTATACAAGGGAATCAGGAGTGCGGGAACTCGACAAGACAATCCGAAGGCTTCTGCGACGTCTTGCCAGACTCAAGGCAACAGGGAAGGCATTGCCAAAGGTGATAGACTCCGCGAAGGCAAGGGAAATATTAGGAAAGGAAAAGCATACCGGAGAGCTTTATGAAGGGAACGACTATGTAGGAGTGGTCACAGGACTCGCCTGGACCGCCGCCGGAGGAGAGATACTCTTTATCGAGTCCTCCCTGTCGAAAGGTAAAGGAGAAAAACTCACTCTTACAGGCAATCTCGGAGACGTGATGAAGGAATCAGCCACGATCGCTCTTCAGTATGTGAGGTCACATGCCGAGGAATTGGGTATAGACGAAAAAAAATTCACCGACTTCGACGTGCATATACACGTACCCGAGGGTGCCATTCCGAAAGATGGTCCTTCTGCAGGAATCACAATGGTGACTTCGCTGATATCCAGCTTCACGGGAAGGAAGGTAAGAGAAAAAGTAGCAATGACGGGCGAGATGACACTTCGCGGCAAGGTGCTCCCAGTAGGTGGGATAAAGGAAAAGATACTCGCAGCCAAACGTGCGGGCATCACGGATATTGTGCTTTCAGCAGAAAACCGAAGTGATATAGAAGAAATAGAATCAATCTATCTGGAAGGAGTCAACTTCCACTATGTCAAGAACATATCCGAGGTAATTGACTACGCTGTCCTGAAGGACTGAAGCAAACATTAACATTGCGCTAAGTTTTTTTAACTATATTATCGTGTCTCCGATTTGGAAACACGATAATTTTTTTGTAACTTTGCACAATAAATAAAGAAAATCAACGTATATAAATAATTTAAAAGCCTATCGAAAGAAATATACTTAACGTATTAATCAGAAAGACAATGGCAAACTATGGAAGCATGACCGACGAACAATTGGTCAGAGCTTACGCAGACGGCAACAACGAGGCATTTGACACTCTTCTCAGACGGCATCAGGAAAAGACATTCAACTATATCCTGCGCGTCGTCAAGAACGAGGATGTTGCCAACGACATATTTCAGGAGACCTTCGTGAAGGCCATTCTGACCATCAAGCAGGGACGCTATACTGAAAACGGTAAGTTCCCCGCATGGATTTCGAGGATTGCCCACAACCTAATCATTGACTATTACCGTCAGGAAAAGTCCGAAAACATGCAGAGCACGGATATTGAGGACATTGATATCCTCAATAAGAAGGAACTCTGCGAAGGCACCATCGAAGACCGTATAATTTCGGAGCAGATTCGTGACGACGTGAAGATGCTCGTCACCCAATTGCCCGATCTGCAGCGTGAAGTTCTGACCATGCGCTACTACAAGAATCTTTCATTCAAGGAAATAGCGGAAAAGACCGGTGTCAGCATAAATACAGCTCTTGGCCGTATGCGCTATGCCATCATCAATCTCCGCAGGATTGCGGCTGAAAAGGATGTGGCCCTCACGTTCTGACACCTCCCTCTACCCCATAACAGCGGACGCATCGGACATCAGCTCCGATGCGTCCGCTTTTTTCATAATCACATCCTTCATCAAACAGATGCCGAAAACCAAACATATATAAATTTGTTATACTTACAAACGTCAAAGACGTGACAACGCTTAGGCATACGTCGAAAACACAACGTTGACATACGTCTGAAAAGTCTTGACAGAATATTTTTTAACGATTAATCACGAACAGATATTATGAAAACATTTAAAGAAACAATCAAAGAATCAAAACCGACTCTCGCAGTCTTCATGCACCCCGGAAGCCAGGATGCGGTAGAAATCAAATATCTCATCCAGGATGTAAAGAACAAATTTGCCGAAAAGGCAAATACCGCTCGCCTTGACGATACCCACGGCAAACTCAAGGTGGAATACAAGCTTGAGGAATATCCGACCTACATCCTATTTAAGGAAGGTCAGGAACTGATGCGCGAAAGCGGACGCAAGACAGAAAGCCAGCTCGAGGAAATGATCGAGCGTGCCCTCTGAGTATAAAAAAGAAAAAAATATTTTTAAGAAAGATCTGCGCCGGCAGATCTTTTTTTTATCTTACTGTCACAATATAGGAGGGCCGTAATGCGTTATGTAGATGTAATTATTAATAAATCTTGCCTATGACAAACGGTTCTACTAC
>JAIDSM010000112.1 GCA_029061225.1 Muribaculaceae bacterium | reverse complement strand
TAGCGGGATCGAGAATTGAACTCGAGACCTCCGGGTTATGAATCCGACGCTCTAACCAACTGAGCTATCCCGCCATTTGAGTATTTCTTGCGTTCGGGAGAGCCTTTCTCCCGTTTGCGAATGCAAAGTTACTGCTTTTTTTTCATTCAGCCAAATTTTTTAACTCTTTTTTTTCAAAAAAAAAATCACTATCTTTGCATTTGATTTCAGTGCAAAACGCACAAAATTATTCATCCATCTATAATTCAACACATTGAACACAATATTTAAATATCGATACAGACTCCTTCAGATACATGAATTTCTTATCATGTGCCTTATGGGCGTAGTTTTCACCTCCTGCAGCACCGGAATCGAGAGCACCAAGAAGATCCGCATGACCAAGGAGGATGTAAGACTTATGGAGAAAACTCCTGAGCAGAAGTTTGCGGAAAGCATTCAGGGCTCTCCCCTATCGTCGTGGCCAAAGGGCAAGCCATTTCTTGCCATGAGCGACCGAACCGTTTATATTTTCGAGCCCAACGGACAAAGCACGGAGAATACGGACAAATCACTCAAGGGAAAGACATTGACCTTCGAGGGGATTGAGAACCATACCAATCCCGACCTTCAAGAGGAATGCGTTCTGATTTTTTCCGACGGGACACAGACCTACAGATACCATACCGGCAAATCTACTGAAACAGCGATGAAAGAAATCGACAGCAGCAGACTTCCGTTGATTTCAGACATTGCTCTCATTGAAGAATGGAAGAATCAGATCACCGGCAAGACATTATGGACGAAAAGCAACCTATGGTATGACTCTACAGGCGACCGCAAGTCAGGACTGAAGTTCGCTAAGGTGACGATAGAAGATGTATGTCCGGCCACGGGAGACTTTCCCATCATGGTAAAGATATCAGGCAGCGAAGGAGAATCAAGCTATCTACAGATGAACTATACCTCCGACCTTCACGACAGCCGGAACTTCGCAGCCATATTTTTCCTTTCCGATCCAAAAGGAAAGTATCCACATATAAGCAAGGAGAACTGGGCGCTCATACAAAGAGGAAAAGTTGGAGAAGGGATGACTAAGGAAGAATGCAAATTATCGATTGGGAATCCTGATGAGGTACGTTCAGGCCACAACAGATCCCAGACCATGGATATCTGGCAATACTCAGATGGAACATATCTGATGTTTACAGACGGACTATTAACCAAATTCAGACAATGAAAATCGAATACGATAAAGACCTTACCGGGCTGACAACCTTCAAGGTGCCGGCTAAAGCGGCTATATATGCTGAATATGACAGCGAAAGGGAACTGCTTGCCTTGAGCAGGACCCCCGAATTCATGGAAAATGAATTCCTACATATCGGAAGCGGATCCAACCTGTTGTTTCTGGCGCCATTCAAGGGAATAGTGCTTCATTCCGGAATCAAAGGAATTTCGAAATATCAGAAAGATGACGAGACCATCTATGTGATGGCCGGAGCCGGAGAGAAATGGACTGACCTCGTAGACTGGTGTATAGACAACGGCATCGCCGGGCTTGAAAACATGGCCGGCATTCCAGGGGAAGTCGGAGCTTCCGCCGTTCAGAATGTAGGTGCCTACGGAGCGGAGGCGGGAGATTTCATCCACTCCGTAGAATGCTTCGATGTCGTAGCCAGAAAAAAAGTACTTCTGAAAAGAGATGAATGTCATTTTAAATATCGAGATTCGATATTCAAGCACGAGGCCAAGGGTCAACTAATAGTGATGCGTGTCAGCTACAGGCTGCGTCCCGGCACGAATGCCCACAACCTTGAATACGCACCACTCCGGGAGTTTGCGGAAAAACTTGGAAGGATACCGACCACACGGGAACTTGCCGACGAAGTGGTGAGACTTCGTGACAGCAAACTTCCCAATCCAGCGATCATAGGGAGCGCCGGATCGTTTTTCAAGAATCCGGAGATCAGCAGCTACTATTTCCAGGAAGAGATCAAAGCTCGCGGAATAGACATCCCTTACCATCCATCAAGCGAAGAAGGAAAGGTGAAACTCTCGGGAGCTTGGCTTATCGACCACTGCGGACTGAAAGGGTTCAGGGTAGGTGGCGCGGAAGTTTGGCCGAAACAACCACTCGTAATCGCGAATACAGGATTCGCCACAGGAAGCGATGTAGCGCAACTTGCAGAACATATCTGTAAGAATGTAAAGAAGGAATTTTTCATTGAGCTTAATCCTGAAGTGAACTACATCGATACGAGGATAAAAGTAACTGTCTTAGGCAGCGGCACGTCAAAAGGAGTGCCGGAAATCGGATGCCTGTGCCGCACATGCCAATCCGAAGATCCCAAAGACAAACGCCTGCGGGCTTCCATACTTGTAGAGACCCACGGACTGCGGATACTCATCGACGCTTCTCCCGACCTCAGGCAGCAGGCGCTCAGGGAAGGACTTCGCAGACTCGACGCAATACTTCTCACACATCAACATTACGACCATGTAGGCGGTATCGACGACGTGCGTCCATTCTGCTTCGAAAGGGATCTTCCGGTCTATGCCAATCCACAGACAGCGAAAGATCTTCGCAACCGAGTGGACTATTGCTTTAGGGAACACCCATATCCCGGCGTACCCAAACTGGATCTCCATGAACTTGAATGCCGGCCGTTCAGGTTGGAAGGTCTTGAGATTACACCAATCGAAGTGATGCATGGCAAGCTACCCATATACGGATACAGAATCGGCGACTTCGCTTATGTGACTGATGCCAAGACAATCTCCGACATGGAAAAGGACAAGCTCAGAGACCTCGATGTGCTTATCTTAAACTGCCTGAGGGTGGAACAGCCGCACTTCGCTCATCTAATCCTCTATGAGGCCCTTGCCCTCATAGAGGAGCTTAAACCAAAGCGTGCATATCTCACACACGGAAGTCATGGACTGGGGCGCCACGAAGAGGTAGCCAAACTACTGCCACCAGGAGTAGAATATGCATATGACGGCGAAGTCATAATGATAGAATAACAACAAAAAAACAGATACATCATGAACAACAGCAACTTTCCGCTCAAGGTAAGACTTGCCATATTGAGCTTTCTTGAGTTTGCCGTATGGGGAGCCTACCTCACCTCACTCGGCAACTATCTCGGACGTGTCGGTCTGGCAGCCGATATCAAATGGTTTTATGCAGTGCAGGGCATAGTGTCCATATTCATGCCGGCCATCATCGGCATTGTAGCTGACCGCTGGATCCATGCGCAGCGCATGCTGAGTCTCTGCCATCTCATCGCCGGAATATTTATGGGAGCAGCCGGCATCTACGGTATGATGGCCGGCGATGCAGTGCAATTCCACACGATATTCTGGTTCTATACTCTATCTGTAGCCTTCTTTATGCCCACTATAGGGCTCAGCAATTCGGTAGCGTATTCCGCATTGACGAAAGCGGGCCTCGACACTGTCAAGGAATTTCCACCCATCAGGGTATTCGGCACAATAGGCTTCATATGCGCAATGCTTTTCGTGAACTTCACTCAATATCAGACCAACTATTGCCAGCTCATAACCTCTGCTGTCCTAAGCGGAGCACTGTGCATCTATTCGCTCACACTTCCGGACTGTCCGACAAACAAGGCTGCCTCAGGCTCGATATCAGATGTACTCGGGCTTAAAGCCTTCTCTCTGTTCAAACAAAAGAAGATGGCCGTTTTCTTTATATTCTCCATGCTTCTCGGCGTAAGCCTGCAGATCACCAACGGATACGGAAACATCTTCATAACTTCATTTAAGGACGTAGCTGAATTCGCCCACACGTGGGGAGCAGAGAACGCCAATGCGCTGATCTCACTTTCGCAGATGTCGGAGACCCTCTGCATACTACTTATACCTTTCTTCCTTAAGCGCATAGGCATCAAAGGCATGATGCTTATGTCGATGTTCGCATGGGTGGGCAGGTTCGGGTTTTTCGGTTTAGGCAATCCCGGTGACCTGGTATGGCTCTTTATCCTTTCCATGATCGTCTACGGCATCGCATTCGATTTCTTCAACGTATCCGGCTCCCTTTATGTAGACCAGGAGACCGATCCCTCTATAAGAAGTTCAGCCCAGGGTCTGTTCATGATTATGACCAACGGCCTTGGCGCCACCATCGGAACTCTCAGCGCGGGAGCTATTCTTGAAAACTTCGTGTTCACCAAGCCTGCCGGAATCGCTCAGATCGACGGATGGCATACAAGCTGGCTCATCTTCGCCGCCTATGCATTCGTGGTAGGGGTACTGTTCGCGATTATATTCAAGGAGAACAGAAAAGACAAAATCTCAAAAAGCGAGGCAGCCGACAAAAATGGACTGGCTGCCGGTGGAATAATTGACGACAAAGACCAGATCTGACCATGATTCAATTCTATTCTCCTGAAATAGAAGCTACAGGACTTCTGCCTGAGACAGAATCGGGGCATTGCGTCCGCGTGCTCCGCATGAAGGAGGGAGACCGTATTTATGTGACCGACGGAAAAGGACACCGATTTGAATGCACCATCCTTGAAGCCCACCCGAAACATACAGCAGTGGAAATCCTCACCATGGAGAGTATCTCTCCATGGTGGGGATTCAGACTGGAGCTTTGCGTCGCGCCTCCTAAAAACGCCGACAGGATTGAATGGCTTGTAGAAAAGGCTGTAGAAATCGGTGTGGACAGAATCGTGCTTATGAAATGCGCGCGCAGCGAACGCAAGACACTGCGCACAGACCGTCTGGAAAAGATAGCCGTTTCGGCAATGAACCAATCTCTGAAAGCCAACAATACCGTGATTGAAGGACCGGTTCCATTTAAGGAACTGATAACCGATGATTTTGCAGGATTCAAATGTCTCGGCTACTGCGACTCAGCATATCCGCTTCGGAGCTTTTCGGAGGAATATGATGGAGGAAACGTGAGGATTCTCATAGGGCCGGAAGGAGACTTCACTCCGGAGGAGGTGGCAATGGCCATAGAGAACGGCTATATGCCAGTAACGTTTGGGGGCAGCCGCCTCCGACTGGAGACAGCTGCCCTCTACTCGGCCGTAGCGGCCCATGTCATAGGAGATCTATCTGGAATTAAGATTGGGTCTGACCTTGGCTCTGAGAATCCTTGACGATCATCGGGGTCGGGAGTCCGAACACGCTTTCTCCCGCCGGGAGTTGACGGCTCATAACGCCCTCGAGCACTGTCGCACGGCTGGACTCGTTCTCAAATACATAGAGTCCGAATTTGGTAAGCATAACGGCGACATGCTCGAAGACAGCCGACTGTATACCCTCGTAAGGTATCCACTTAGAAGTGCTGGTAAAGCAGTATACCTGGAAAGGAATGCCGTTAGCCGTCTGCTGCAGAGTATTGACAAAGAGATCGTCATCCTGCGATATATTCGGATTAGCCTGCAGCCACATCTTCATGTAAGCGCGGAACATACCGAGGTTGGTATCGATAGTGCCATCTGCGAGGCCTTCCGGATTCATCACGCAGTATTCCTTTCCGGCAGCCTTCTGAGCCTGTTTCTTGGCAATCCAGTCTTTCATCAACGGTATTTCTGAAATCTTCGCAAGCATGTCGGGAGTAGCCTCCACTACACTCTCGCTGTCGATCAGATAAGTCCGTGCTATCCTTCGTGTATTGCTTTCCTGCATGGGACGGTATGTAGTGAATGTACCGCTTATCAAATTATAAGGAGGCACGGAAGAGACAGTCTTGTCCCAGTTCTGTATCTTGACTTCTGTCAAGGTGACTTCAAGCACCGTACCGTTGGCATTTGTACCGTCCACGGCAATCCAGTCACCCTCATGGACGGAATCATTTTCAGAAAGCTGAACTCCGGCAACAAGACCGAGGATCGAATCCTTGAACACCAACATCAAGACAGATGCGAATACTCCGATACCGGCAAGCAGCGCTCCCGGGGACTTGTCGACAATAATCGAAACCGCCACTATCGCGAAAAGAATCCATATAACACCGCAAATAAGCTGAACCAAACCGGTAAGCGGAAGTCTCTTCGTATTCTCACGCTCGTCAAGATGCTTCCAAACCACTCTGACTACAATCGTCAGGCAGCGTGCAACGATAAACGACAGATATATCCACGTGATTCTCGAAAGCCAGTTGCTGAGCTGGGAATGTTCCTGCATAGTGAACTGAATGAAAATCAGAAAAACGATAGCGGGAATTATCCGGGAGATCTTATGGAAGAATTTAGCACGCGTAAGGTCTTCATAAATGCTGCCCTTCCATTTCCTTCCTATCATGTCGACTACGAAAAGCACGATTATCTGAGTGACCCATCCAATGCCCCATGAAATGGCAAATACCAAGGCACTGTAGATCCAGAGCTCAAGCGTAGGATGATGCGAAAGTCCGAAGAGATTGAAAATCCAATCGACTATATACATAATAAGCCGGGCCACGGCATAGGTACCTTCCTCCCCCCCAAGCATAGTAACTTTGGGTAACGCTTCGGTCACTTCAGAAGGTACAAGACAAAGGATAGATGCAATGTTCATAATGGAATCATTTAAAGTTTATAATTAGATTATTGAAATTTCCCATCCATATGAGTCAAACAAACCATACACTAAAGGGTTCAAGTGTCATTCAATCATAACTGGACAATATTTAAGAATATACGTTTCAAACACTTGCACATTAGAATAAGCATTGTGCAATATTTCAAAATCATAACATATCACTACATTACATATAACTCGCTGTTTCCTAAATAATTATAAACCAATTAAAAATTTTTAACACTAATTTAGAGGATTTTTAACCATATAATTAGGTTTGTATGTAATATTTTTGTAACTTTGAGCATCGAAAAAACAAAAAGACAAAAAATAATACTCAGTATAATGGAACAGACGCTCGTCATTCTCAAACCCTCCGCAGTAGAACGCGGACTCGTAGGTGAGGTAATCTCCCGCATTCAGAATAAAGGACTCATCATCACCGGTATGAAAATGATGCAGCTTGACGAAAAGATTCTGCGCGAACACTACGCGCATCTCGTAGACCGTCCTTTCTTCCCATCAATCGTAGAGTCTATGACAGCCTCTCCTGTGATATGCATGGTATTGAAAGGAGTCGATGCGGTTGCAGTCTTCCGTAAGATGACCGGCTCCACCAACGGCCGCAACGCCGAACCCGGTACACTACGCGGGGACTTCTGTATGAGCGGTCAGGCAAATATAGTCCATGCCTCAGACAGCGTCGAGAATGCGAAAATCGAGATCGCTCGTTTCTTCAAGCCCGAAGAAGTGTTTGACTACACTCCCTCCAACGTAGCTTTCCTTTATGCTGATGATGAAATCTGATAGAAATAAAGACATGATGAAGAAAATCAATGCAATCCTTTGCTGCGCGCTGATATCTGTAGTGCCATTCGCAGCTTCAGCCCAGAAAAAAGGAAACTCCCATGCCGCCGCCCACAAACAGCTCCTTGCAAACGCGACATCATCAAAGGATAAAATCAAACTTATTGAACAGAACACATTCATCGATCTGCTCGAAGATGAAGAGCCGGAACTCGACATATATACTGAAGGCTGGAATTCACGCAGCGTAAATCCTTTTCAGGAAAAGGACGTACCCGATTCAAGAGTAATTGATGTCACAGGTTATCATATGCCGCACAACGGACAAGTTACCTCTCCCTACGGCTATCGCCAGCGCTTCAAGCGCATGCACAAGGGTGTCGACATCCACATCAGACTGAACGATACCATCTATGCAGCTTTCGACGGTAAGGTACGCCTTACAGCATATGAGGGCAAAGGCTATGGCAACTACGTCATCCTTCGCCATCCTAACGGACTGGAGACTGTATACGGACACCTCAACAAGCATCTCGTAAAACCCGATCAGATAGTCAAGGCCGGCGACCCCATCGGTCTTGGAGGAAGCACCGGCAGAAGCACCGGACCTCACCTCCACTTCGAGACCCGATTCATGGGTTATGCCATCAATCCTGCGGCAATCTTCGATTTTGCAAACCACACGACTCACACCGACCAGTACACCTTCTCTAAGGCCACATATCAGAAAGCCCGCAACTTCGCTCCAAGCGCAAAGCAGAAACGCGAACTGGCATCGGAAGATGCAAACACCTACAAGCCGGCTTCAACTCAGATGGCTTCCTATACCGTCAAGAAAGGTGATACAATCAATAAAATCGCACGTGCACACGGCATGTCGGCTACTTCTTTGAGAAAGCTCAATGGTCTTGAGGCTTCCGACGCCATAAGAATCGGTCAGGAACTCAAACTTAAAT
>JAIDSM010000111.1 GCA_029061225.1 Muribaculaceae bacterium | reverse complement strand
GCTAAGTTTTTAATAATAAAAATGTTAGTGCCGTATGTAATCAAATTCCATCGGGCACTTAACATTTCCGGCAGCCGAAAGTGTTAGAGGGTGGAGATAAGGGGGTAGGGGAGTGTGTCGATGGGGCCGTCGTAAGCTATGGCTCCGTGGTCCATGAGAATTGCACGCGTGCAGAGGCGGCGGGCAAGATCCATGTCGTGGGTCGACATGAGGATGGTGTGAGGGAGACGGTCTACTATGCCTATGAACTGGGCTTCGGCGGCGAAGTCAAGGCCGGAGGTGGGTTCGTCGAATACCAATATGTCCGGTTCCATCGAGAGCACAGTGGCGATGCTCGCCATTTTCTTCTGTCCGCCGGATAGGTGGAATGGTGCGCGGTCTTTCAATTCGTTGCACCCGGTCTGTCGTAGGGCCTTTTCTACCCGTCGATTCACTTCTTCTTCCGAAAGCCCCATGTTGCGCGGACCGAAAGCTACGTCGGCTTCTACCGTTGGCATGAAAAGCTGGTCGTCGGCGTTCTGGAAGACCATGCCTACGCTCTTCCTGCATTCTTCCACGCTCTTACGATCGATGATTTTCCCGTTGACGGCTACAGTTCCGCTGTCTGCGATCAGGAGTCCGTTGGTATGCAGGAGGAGTGTGGACTTGCCGGAGCCGTTTAGGCCTACGAGAGCTACCTTCTCTCCTTTCTGGATTGAGAAGGATATGTCGCGGAGTACCTCGCGGCCTCCCGGGTAGGAGAAACTTACATTTTGGAATTCTAATGCATTCATAATCGGGTGTCAGAATGCGGCTGAAGCCGCAACCGGTGAAAAAAATATGACGAGAACGGACGCACGAGCCGTACGTCCCTACCGCACAAGGAGGGTTAGGAGGAGGGTGGTGATGTCGAGGAAGCGTAGGGCGAGGAGAAGGGGAATCCAGATGAGGCAGTAGACGGTGGCGGCGGTGTCCCAGTGTGTGGGTTGGGATGTGCTGAGCGAGCCGTGGAAACCGCGGGCCTTCATCGCCATGTTGATACGTCGGCTGCGCTCGATGGTGCGGAGGAGGAGCTGGCCTACGAATGGCCCCCACATGGAGACTTTGAAGGAGCCTTTGCCATAGGAGCGTGCGAGTCGGGCCCGCTGCATGGTCAGGGCTTCCTGAAGAAGGACTTGTAGGTATCGGTAGACCATCAGGAGCTGCGTCGATATGATTGCCGGGCAGCCAAGACGGCGTAATGCCTCACACATTTCGTTGAAGCCCGCTACCTGTATGAGCAGGAGGAGGGCCTGCGTAGCGAGGAGTCCGCGGATAAGGATGGAAATAAAGCTTACCAAGCCAGCGGTGACAGTAAGGCCGAAAACCATGAATGCCGGCGTGCGGTCGTAAAATGGATTGAAGATTCCGATGAAGACGAGGAAAGGGAGGACATAGAGGGAGTTGCGGAAGAGACGTTCGTAGGGGATGTGGGCCAAGGGAGCGGATATGATGGGATAGACGGCAAACCAGATGATGGAGTCCGTGCGCTGGAGCGGCACGCTGAGCATCGCCACGAGATATACGACCGTCACTATGAGCAACGCACGCGTGTCGGTATCTCCGATATGCGATGCGGTGTCAGGCCTGCCCTGACGGGTATTGAGTGTGATGATCGCTTTCTCGAGGCGTGTCATATTCAACTTTCTTACCTCAAGTTGAGGGTTATGAGGTTAAAAGGTTATGAGTTTATTTTTTGACGGAGCGTATGCGGTGAAAGATGATGGTTGTTATGGCCCAGAGCATGACCATTACGATGAGCGCGCCTACGATACCGGCGAAGCGTGAGTCATAGTCGGGCATGATGGCCGTAGGAGGAGTAGCTGAAGGCATGTCGGATATGCCTGATACCTTCTCGATCGACCATTCGAGTCCATCAGGATTGGATGAGGCGATCCATGTGAATGCTCCTGCGAAGACGAGGGTGGCGATGCCGAACCCGATAAGCACAGGTCTCAAGCGACGAGAGACTGAACCACCCCGGCCATCTCCGGAGTGCTCGGAAGCACCTGATTCGCCGTAAAGGGTATCGGGGCGGTATTTGGCAAGGAAACAGAGCACGGCTGCGGTGGCTATTCCCTCGATTGCACCGATGGCAAGATGTATGGGTAGCATGAAGGCAAGGAAGGTGGAAGTCGGGAGGGCTGTTATGCCTGAGAGTTCGGTCTCGAGAGTCACTCCGCATGCCCCAATCTCAAGAGCTACAATCGATGCAAGAACTGCGGCGAGCGTGATGCGCCATGGCTTGACTGTAGAGCCGGCGATGGGACGGTAGATAAGTGGATATGCTATCAGGCAGGAAGTGGCAGCCATGTTGAGGATGTTGCATCCAAGCGCGAGCAGACCTCCATCGGCAAATACAAGACACTGGATGATGAGCACGGAGCAGAGGGTGATGAAGGCAGCCCAGGGACCGAGCACCGCACTGAGGAGGACGCCTCCTATGATATGTCCGCTTGAGCCGGTGCCGGGGATGGCGAAGTTGATCATCTGGGCGGCGAACACGAAGGCGCCCATCACCCCCATCAGGGGGATGATGTCGTCTCTTCGTATCTTTTTCACTTTTGAAGCGGCGACCGCGATAAGGGTCGCCGCTATTGCTCCTGTGCCGGCTGCTATGGCCGGAGACACGAGCGCGTCTGCCATGTGCATGTATTCAGTTGTCAGTTTTCAGAGGAGAATATTTTCTAAGTTAACCCTTGAGATATAAGTATATACAATGGTTATCTACAGGTTGTTGACAGGGGTGTAGATAACTTATTTCTTCTTCGATTCGCGTGCCTTTACCTTATCTACAAAGGAGTCCCATTCAGAATTCCACTCCGAGTGCATGTCACCTCCCTTGGTGAATTTATAGAGTGGAAGGAGGAAGAGCCATGTGGCCACACAGAAGGGTCCTGTCAATGTCGGCAGTCCGAATGGCATCATGAAGACATCCATGGCCGCCTGTATGAAGAAGGTGGCGATGATGGCCACTACCGCCCATACGGCAGATTTCACGTTGGGGCTGTAGAATGTGCATCCGATTGCGATACCGGTAAGCACCGGGCTGAATCCGAAAAGACCGCTTGCTATGTCGGCTCCGTCAGCCTTGAAGAGGATTGCGAGGGCGAGCGAGATAGCCGATCCGATCGCCGCCCATAGGGCAGCCCAGCGGCTGCAGAGCGCGAGGCCTACGAGGAAGAAAATACCGGTCACCCATGAGTTGATGAGGAATACCTGTGAGACTCCCTTGAGCCAGTAGACTACGAGGTCGCCGAAGGAGGTAGATAGTTCGGGGCTGAAGTGCTCGGCGAGCTCTGGGGTGGAGAGCGATGCTGGTGCTATGCCGTCGAGAATGCGTGAAGACAGTAGGAAGAGCCACGTAAGCAATACGAAGGGAAACGTGAGCGAGTTGATCTTGAAGGGAGCCATAAGGTTGTTGAGTCCTGTGCGTACCCATGTAGAGAGCATCGCGCAGAAGATAAGGGCTGCCCACATCAGCCAGGTGTCTTCAAGGAATGTCGGGAATGCGCACCCAACAAGAATACCGTTGAACCCCCACAGGCCTGCGGCACCCCCTTTTGCATCCGGCTCGAGCAAGGCGCCGGCGATCGTAGAAGCGACAAGACCGACTAAAGCACCCCAAGCTACCGCAGGAGTGTGACATTCATAGGCACCCCAGAAGATGCCGGCGAGAAAAAGCAGACCGGTCCATGCGCTCTGCTGGAACATTACCTGTCCGGCACCGTTGAGTATGGAGGTGACGGAAGTCATTGCCTTTGAGTCTTTCATGA
>JAIDSM010000110.1 GCA_029061225.1 Muribaculaceae bacterium | reverse complement strand
TTTTAATTCTCCGGCCCCCCCCGCGCTCCACACACCCCTAGGCGTCGGCTCCGTCCGCGGTGTAATAGAGTCAAGGGTTAAGGGTTAAGGGTTAAGGGTTAAGAGTTAGGGGGGGGGCAGGGAGGTTGTTATTTTAGCATATGATTAAGATCATGAAAGACGATAGAAGAGTGAATAAACCTAAGACGATGCAGATAGCTGTCTACGGACTGCTGCTGATCATCGTAATTATAGCGATGTTTGGACTTCGCCATATGTCGAAAGGAAAGCCTGTAACAGTTAATTCCGAGAAAGAAGACACCATTCATGCGGCCGTTGTCTACGGTCCGAACAGCTATCGGGTACTGACGTCGGAAGACGGTAATGATTCCATCATCGGCATCAACTACCATCTACTAAGGGGTCTCGAAAAGGAGCTCGGAGTGAAGATGATGCTTCATCCTGTGATAGACCGTGACGACGCAATGCAAAAGGTAAAGACCGGAGAGTACGATATACTGGCGTCTCTACCGGCTGACCTCTATCTGAAGGACAATTACCTGACTACAGGAGACATTTATCTTGACCGTATGGTGCTTCTTCAAAAAAGGAGCAAGAACGGAACGCTTTCTGCAAGGAGTTCTCTCGATCTTGACGGCGACACAATCCATGTAGAGAAAGGAAGCGCGGCCAAGAGACGTCTTGAAAACCTTCAGAAGGAAATAGGAGGCACCATCACCATAGTCGAGGAGCCTCAGCTGAGCGAGGAGTATCTTGCCATGAAGGTGGCTAACGGAGTCTGGAAATATACGGTTGTAAATGAAAAGACAGCCGAACAGATGAAGGAGCAGTATCCAGACCTCGACTACTCCACTCCTGTCAGCTTCACTCAGTTTCAGCTTTGGATCATGCCGCAGGGCCACGATTCGCTTCTCAACCTCGTAAACGCCTATCTTATGAAGTCAATTTGATACTCATAAATGACCTTAAGGTCCTTAAAGTCTTTAAAGACCTTAAGGTCATCATCAATCAGATCCATTTAAAGCATTAAACTTCTAAACCCTTAAACTCCGACTTTGTTATAGGGTTATGAAGAAGACAATACTCACCCTTGCGATGCCTTTGCTGCTTGCTCTGGCATTCGTGCGTCCGGAGGCTAAGGCCTGGGACATCGACGCTAAATATACAGGTCCGAAGACAGTGACCACCGATATATCATGGCACCCCGACATACTGCCGGGTTATGAGGCCCGCTACGTCAATCAAGGCGAACAGTTTGACGGACCGTGCCGTTCCACTATCGTCAGATTGAAATGTAAGAAACCTTCGAAGAAAGGTTTCCTTTACATCCATGGGTTTAATGACTATTTCTTCCAGTCAGAGATGGGAGAACGGTTCGTGGATTCCGGATATCATTTCTATGCGGTAGACCTGCGCCGCTACGGACGTAGCAAGGAGCCATGGCAGTATCCTTACAACATAAGGGATATGCGCAAATACTACGACGACATTGACTCGGCTGTAGTGCAGATGCGTCGTGACGGTGTAGAGGACATCACGCTTGGCGGTCATTCCACCGGAGGACTGACGGTCATCGCATACGGCGTAGACAAGGGTAAGGAGATACCGGTGCAGCGGATTGTCACAGACTCGCCGTTCTTAGCCTGGAACTTCAATTCATTCTACCGGCATATGCTGATACCGGGAGTGAGAAACCTCTCGACATTTATCAAAAACGCAAAGATTCCGCAAGGGAAGTGTGACGGATATGCCTACTCGCTTCTTAAGCAGTATGATGGAGAATGGACATATAATACCGACTGGAAGATGATATATTCGCCACCGGTGACTTTTTCATGGGTTGGACAGATTCAGTCGACGCAGAACCGGGTGAAGAAACATGGTGAGCGACTTGCAGTGCCGGTGCTTATCATGCATTCGAGCCGCAAGGTTGACGGATGCAATTATACTCCTGCATTTCAGTATGGAGACGCAGTTCTTGATCCGCACATGATCCAGGATGTAGGCAAGCGTATCCAGAAGATGAGTCCGAATCCGGTGACAATCTGCACCATCGACTCCGGGCTGCATGACCTGATCCTGAGCAAAAAGCCTCACCGCGACGCCGCCTACGACTCAATTTTCAACTTCATCGCAAGACACTGATGGTGTTTCTATATTAATCTCTAAGGGAGCCTATCGGCACTACAAGAATACCGTCTTCTCGTCTATAGGCGTAATCCCCGACGGCTGTCAACACCATAAGGAATGAAGGTGACTTCATCTTTGTAGTGTCGATCTTTTCTGCCAATGTTTGCAATGTCTTTGCTCCATGATCTATACTATCGTCCCCACCAAGTTTAATCTCAATGAGTCCATAACGTCCGTCGCGTAAATGGACTACTGCATCACATTCCAGACCCGATTTATCACGATAATGATATACATTTCCGTTCAATGCCTCGGCATACACTCGTAAATCACGCATGCACAAAGTCTCAAATATCAAGCCGAATGTTTCCAGATCTGCTATTAAATCAGAGGGGCCAATACCGAGGGCGGCGGTAGCGATAGACGGATCAGTAAAGTAACGAGTGTCAGAGCTTCTTATAGCAGTCTTCGATCGCAGATTGGGATTCCAGGCTTCCATGTCTTCAATGACGAAGATTTTTTTCAGAGCCTTGATGTATTCTGCTACTGTCTCAGCGTTAAAATCTTCACCTTCATTTTCTTTAAGGTCTTCCTTAATAGCAGAATTACTTACCTGCGAACCTTGATGTCTGGCATAAGACCTAAGAAGTCTATGCACTCTACCGGGATCACGCTCCACACCGTCCGCCTGCTGAATATCCCTTTTTTCCACTGCCGTCACATAATCAAACGCCTGATCTAAGGCTATATCATCTTCCATATCTACAGATAATGGCCATCCTCCTCTGCAAGTAAGAAAGGACACGCGTTCAAGATCCAAATTGGCAAATCCAGCTATATCAATGTCTCCATCAAACAATCCAGCCAAGGAAACATCCCCTGTCGAATCTCCGGATTCCCATAAAGACATCGGACGCATCCTTAACCAACCAAACCTACCGGTTCCACTATGAATGACTTCGCTCATATCAGGAGGGACACTAGATCCGGTAAGAATAAAGAGACCAAGGCTTGGATTATGATCAGCTTCAAACCTAACAGCATCCCATAATTTAGGAGCAACTTGCCATTCATCAATAAGACGAGGAGTTTCTCCACGGAGTAAGAGTTTAGGATTTATTGCGGACAGCTTTATATTCTGAGTTCTGGTACTTGGATCAGACATATATAGGACACTATTACTTTGCTGTTCTGCCGTGGTGGTTTTTCCGCACCATTTCGCACCTTCAATAAGAACAGCACCCTTCCCCTGTAGTTTTCTCGTTAGGAGTTTGTCTGCGATCCGAGGTTTATAAGTTTCTATTTTTGTCATATATTGTATATTTTTTTGCAAAGTTAATAAAAAATTTCCGCAACCCCGATACTTGACGCGTTTTTACCACGATATTTGGCACGTTTTTACCCCGACATTTGGCACGTTTTCATGCTGATAGAACTTTCAAATATGTACTGCCCCACGAAAAGTAGACACAAAAAATTTTTATTGGTTAATTGAATTTTTAAAAGTGGACATATAATGAT
>JAIDSM010000011.1 GCA_029061225.1 Muribaculaceae bacterium | reverse complement strand
GACTACATCTGGGAAATCCTCACTTCGGACGTGAAAGACGAGATTGCAAAAATCGTAATCAATAACTGGAACAAAGGATATGACAACTAAGAAACATAATCTAAGGAATTTTTCTATTGCTGTAATGGCGGTGGCTCTTTTCTCGACCTCACTTCCTCTATCGGCTAAAGTGCCTTCAATCCACGATGACCAGAAGGAGAAGCAATGGATTTCGATGGAAAACGGGCCCTGGGACTTCGCACCCGATTGGTACTATTATTTCCTGCACAAGAATTATTCCGGAGCGGAGATGTATTGGAAATGGGCTGGCTTCAAATCCGGATACCGTGTCAGGTTCAAGGAGGAAAAGTCGAATGTCAAAAGAATCATGCCTGTACGTGTGACGGCTGAGGAAACCCAGCGTCAAAAACTGTCGGAAGTTGAAAAGGAACGCGCCCATGTAGAGGAACTATATAAGGAGGAACTTCTACGCGAGGCTGACCGCACGGTAGATCTGACATACGCAACATATAAGGACGAGTTCAACCGAATGCAGGATTGCATTTCCGACGGACTTCTATACTGTCTCCACAAGAGTGACGGCAAACTCCAGTATCAGGTTGACGAGATCTCACGTGTCAATGCGGTTCTTTGCGCCGACATCGCCTACATACATAAGACCGGTCCCGGCTACGAGCTGGAGAACGCCAAGCGTCAGCAGGCGTATGAGGACGCCAAGAAACGTATGGGTGATCTTGTGAGCCGGACGGCAAGGCTGTGTGCTGTAGCGGCAACCCACTACTGAAAGACGATATGACCACTAACTTATATATCACAAACCACTGATTTGTAAATATTCGACCACTAACTTACAAATTCTCAACTGCTAACTTACAAATTATCAACCGCTAACTTACATTCTTTTTCAGACAATGACTTTATTAAGCATACTATGCACAATGGGTCTCCCGGCCATCGACGAGAGCCTTGACAAGCTGCTTGTGGCAATGGAGACCTTTCCCAATGTCGCTGTACTCGGTGATGCAGTGGGGCTCGCCCGTATCATCGGCCTCTGTCTTGCACTCTGTGTCGGGTCATACGAGTGCTGGATGATGATGCTCGGACGCAGGGGCATGGACGTCATGAAGCTACTTCGAATCATCGGTATTTCAATCTGCATTTCATCTTCCTCTTGGATATGTTCCGCCTTGCAGACTCCCGGCAAAGGCTTGGAGTCCGCTACAAAAGCAATGGCAATGGCTAAGAACAAGGAGGTCGCCGCTTTTGAACTGAAAGTGGCAGAGAAGCAAGGTGAATATCTCGACCGGCTGAGAGCCGTTCAGGATTCCATCGCAACCGCACAGCAGGTTGCCGAAATCGGAGAGGATGCACACTGGTGGGATAAACTCATTTATAATGTAGAGAATCTTGGCAATACGATCAACAACTACGCCCAACGTGCAGCCGTGGCCGCCGAGACGAAAGTCAGCGAGTGGATCAACGATGTCATACGCTTCGTAGGAGAGCTTGTGTTCCAGATGTCCTATTACGGCATACTTGTGGCTCAGAGGATATTCCTCGCTATTATGATGATATTCTGCCCAATAATGTTCGCAATGTCGCTGGCTCCGCCATGGAACTCGGCTTGGAGCCAATGGATGTCAAAGTATCTCTCCCTTACGTTATGGGGATTCGTCACCTACATGTGCCTGTACTACATTGACTTCATTCTTCTATACAATCTACAGCAGGACATGACCGCCTATCAGCATCTTCTCTCCGGCTCTGTCAACTCCTGGTCCCAGATAGGCGCACTCGGTCTTCAGGGAATCGGCTCGAACTGCATGTACGCTATGGGTATGCTTGTGGGAGCGTATATAGTACGCTTCGTGCCTGAGGTTTCGTCTTGGCTCATTCCCGGCGGTGTAAGCAGTGGCGCGGCAGCTCCGGCAGGTGCCTTCGCTATGGGAGTGGCTCAGACCGGCGCTTCAGTGGCTACCGCTCCTGTAAAGGCTATGCTATAATAATCAATCAACCAATCAATATGCTTATACAATCTTTAGCACAGAAAACGAGACTCGCCCTGATGACGGTGCTTGCCACAATTTGTGGCTGCGCCCTCATCTGCGGGTTCACCGTGTGGCGTTGCCTGTCGCTGGTCAGCGAGGAACGTCAGCAGATCTATGTCCTTGACGGCGACATTCCCTTCCTTGCCGACCGTGCAAGGCTTGAAGCCAACTTCCTTATGGAAGCCCGGGCACACATTCAGCTGTTCCACCAGTACTTCTTCAACTTGCCTCCCGACAACGACTATATTAAATGGACTGTCGGAAAGGCTATGTATATGGCGGACGGAACAGCCTTGAAGCAGAAACAAGCTCTCGATGAGAACGGCTTTTACTCGGACATCATTTCTTCGTCAGCCGTCTGTACCATCATGTGTGACTCCATCAATTTTGACGAGCATGAACGGAAATTCACTTACTATGGCACCCAGCTTATCAAGCGCAGGACACGAGACCTGAAACGCTCGATGGTGACTACCGGATATATTGAGAGTGTGCCGCGCACCCAGAATAATCCGCACGGTCTTATGATTACCGGCTGGCGAACTATCGAGAATAAAGACCTTGACTATTAATTTGCGAGAGTATGAAAAATTTGAAGAAAACTATCTCCGATTTCCGTCTTCGTACATCAAATCAGATAAAGTCCTGGTTGCAGCCAAGAGTTGGCTCAGTGGGAAGAAGATACAGACTTGCCGCACGTATCCGTATCGCCAACAGATGGGCGACACAGCATCCGAAACGGACTTTCGGATATGTCGTGGGCACATTGCTGACAGTGCTTTTCTGTGATGTGGCGATAACCGGAATGAGGGCTGAGATGAAGGAGCCGGACGTGAATATGATAGCCAATGTGGAGCCTGTCTTTAACGGATTCCGTACCATTCAGGCTAACAAGGACACCCATCGTAGGACTGTCCTTGAAATGACTTCGCAAGGTCAGACTATCAAACATGAGCTGGATTCGCTTATCGCAATTCCCCATAAGTCCCACTCTGATTCCATCGGTATCATAAGGAGATACGGACAGTTGGAAAATTTAGTGAAAACTCTAAAACAGAATGATAATGAGTGAAATTTTCAAAACCATTTCAAATAGTAGAGAGCCCAAGGTGTTACGCAGAATATCTATCGTGTTTGCAATCGCGGCTCTTATTCTTGAACTTATGTTTCTGACTGGAATATCTGAAAACATTTGGGTGTTTAACGCAGCTTTGATCTGCCTTGGCTTTTATATAACCTTCTATCCTTTATCTCTTCTGGTGTCGTTGGCAATCGCATGCAAACTTCTGAATGAGGCATATTCTGCTTTACGAGATATTAAGGTGTTAACGGAGAGCCTGATAATTGATCTTCATTCTGCAACAGATTCCTCGGACAAAATTGATATCTCAGATGCTTCCGCATCGGCAATATTTCAATGGTTTGAATCAGAACTAAAATTCAGTAAGACCAGATCAGAATTAATGGAAAAGGCTATCAACATTCTTAAAAATCACTATAACACCATAAGACATGACTAAAATCAATTTCAAACAGCCGAAGTACATTTTCCCGGTGGTCATATTCGTGCCGCTATGCGCTCTGGTGTACTTCGTGATGCAGACCTTCGGTGGTGGCGAGGACGAGTCAAAGAAAGTCGCCACAGACCGTATCAACATGGAGCTTCCTCAGGCAAACGCAGAGGAAGCCGGAGACAAACTATTCGAGATGTCCCGGCGTTTCGGTGACGAGGACGCTTTCACAGCCGTCAGCAAACTCGGTGAGGAAGTGACAGACGATGAGATGCTGGAGCATGGCTACTCCGAGGAGGAGCTTAACCGTATAGACGCGGCCGAGGCAGAACGCCTCCGTCAGCAGCAGGAACTTGAAGAGCTGGAACGCTCCCTTGCAGAGTCGCGTCGACACATCAATTCCTATTCTTATGGCGGTGCCAACGACTTTTCAAATTCTTATGGGAATGATCCCCGGAGCGAGTATGCCCGTGAGCTGGAGGAAATTCAGCGAAGGAGTTATGAGCGTCAGAAAGCCATTGAGACCGGTTTGGGTATCGGTCAGCCTGATCAAGAGGAAGAAGCCCGGAAGCA
>JAIDSM010000109.1 GCA_029061225.1 Muribaculaceae bacterium | reverse complement strand
CCGGATTCATGTAAGCGAGGGCAATCCATACGGCAAGCACAGTGTTTTTCTGCCCCATGCCCTGCCCTCCCGATACAGGATCACCGAAACGTCGACCGACCATACGGCCAATCTTAAATTGAACAAGACACACCGCGAGCGCTCCTACGGCAAGCCATATCATCGTCAGCAAGTCTTCAGGACGGTAATGGTTGATGATGAAGCTAACACATCCTCCTACTATGATAAACAGGGATATTGCCCAGAGATAGAACGATATCGACTGATGCGACCTGACGGCCTCATGAAACTTCGGAAGTGTCTTTCTGATCAGGAGGGAGGCGACGATGGGACCTAAGAGCAGCGGCATCACCATCTTTAATATCATAACAAAGGATTCGAGAAATCCGTATTGGGTATCCCCTACCAACGCAAGGACGAAAGGTCCGACTACAGCCACGAAAACATTGCAGAGCAAAGAATACGTGGCAAGTTTCGGCAGACTTCCTCCAAGCATCGCACAAATTACCGGTGCAGCAGTGGCTGTGGGAATAAAGACACAGATGAAGACCCCTTCCGCGACAGTATGGTTGGCCCATACAAGAAGAAAATACGAAGCGGCCGCTATAAACATCTGAACTGCGAGAAGCACCCATTGAAAACGCCCGAGCGATATGTGACGAAAATCGAGTCGGCAATAGGTGATGAAAAGCATAATGAAAATGAGGTAAGGAGAGAGAAACTGGACGTAGCCCATCCAGGGATAAAACAGAATGCCTCCGAGCATGGCGATCGGAAGCATAAAAGGTTTAAGCCTATTAAGTTTTTCAGAAACCATTATCCAATATAATCAATAATTGACTTTAGGGCATGGAACGTCTTTTCAGGCGCGGTAGTCCAGAAATCCTTGTATTGAGAAATGTTGTCCGCCTGCCCCGGTGTGTCGCTCACAACCCTTACCACTGCGAATGGCACACCTTTGTCGAGACATGCATGAGCTATGGAAGCAGACTCCATGTCGCAGGCAAGAGCATCAGGGAAAGCACTCTTGATAAAATCCACCTCCTCCACCTTACTGATGAACCGATCACCGGAGCATATAAGTCCGAAGCGAGCCTCTCCAAGCGCCGGGAGTCTGCGACATGCATTTACCAAAGCTTCATCCATAGCAAAACGGCGCGGCATACCATCGATCTGCCCCCATTCCGAGCCTGGGCCGCACCATACATCATGGTAAGCGGCCTCAGTAGCTACCAGCAGGGATCCTACAGCCATAGAGGAGTCCGCTCCGCCTGCTACTCCGGAATTTATGACAAGATCAGGATGGAAGCTTTCTATGAGACGGTAGGCGTTAAGGGCGGAATTTACTTTTCCTATACCACACTTCATGACACAAACCTCACAGTTCCCTATACGACCGATATGTACCTTGCGACCATCGAATTCGACTTCCTTCATATCCTTCAACAGGGGAAGAAGAAGCGCCACTTCCTTATCCATGGCGGCGAGTATTCCTATTTTCATGATTCCAAATTTTGAATTGAGAATTGAGAATTAAGAATTGAGAATTAAGAATCTTGAGAATAATCATCAATTCTAAGAAAAAAACGGAGGTAAACCTTAGATATTATCAAAATTTTGAGTAAATTTCCTCTAAAACGTATATGGTAACATTTTCGATATACTTCACGAATTAGCCGAGTTACCATAATTTATCA
>JAIDSM010000108.1 GCA_029061225.1 Muribaculaceae bacterium | reverse complement strand
TAGATGATCATTTGGCTTGGAGATGGATGTCGTGTCAAGGAGTTCGTCAAGAAGATCACCGTCCCAGTAGATGCGGAAATTGACGGAAGGCCTCTTAGTTCCGACAGCCTCACCGGCATTCATCACGTTGCCGTCGAGAGTTGACCAGTATTCATATCCGGAGAATTTTGAGGATACATTGGCGATCAGTCCACGGCCTACGTCCTTACCGGGATTCGGCTGGAAATAGAGCACCTTGCCGGTCTTGCCGTCGCGTAGCGATGTGGCGTATTTTCCCTTAGTATCCTCGTGTGGCATATAGATTTCAAGACCTTCGTTCTCAAGAATGAAGTCGCCCACGTGGAGCGCGTCGCCATGTCCACCACCGGTGGAATGAAGGAATGAGCCATCATGATCTACAGCTCCCGAACCGATGATTATCTCGTCGAATCCGTCAGCGTCAAGGTCAGCTATAGAGAGTGAGTGAGTACCCTGGCCATAGATGCCCTGTCCGGCCTTGTCAGACTTATGAAGCCAGCGTTCCTTCAATTCCTTTCCGTCGAAGTCAACAGCCCATACATAAGAATGAGTATAATATCCGCGTACGAATATCGCGCTCGGTTTCACACCATCGAGATAAGCAACACCAGCGAGATAGCGTTCGCAACGGTTGCCATTCGCATCGCCCCAACCGCTTTTTGAGTGAGCCTGGATGCTACGCGGAGGATTGTAGGCTACAGTGTGGATCTCTGCACCGGTCAGGCCGTTGAATACTGTGAGGTATTCAGGACCGCTTTTCACTACACCGGCAAGCGAGCCGCTTTTCTCACGGTAGTCGTCGGTAACTTTATCAGAGCCCATAAGTACGGCTTTGCCTGTTCCGTCGATAGTGCCGGGAGCAGTCTTGCAGATAAGCTCGGCCTTGCCGTCGCCGTCGAAATCATATACCATGAACTGCGTGTAGTGGTTGCCGGAGCGTATGTTCTGGCCGAGGTCAATTCTCCAGAGCTGTGTTCCGTCGAGTTTGTAGCAGTCAAGTATGGTGTTGCCGGTGTATCGGAACTGATCGCCGTTGTCGGCCTGGTTGGTTGGGAACCACTTAACGATAAACTCAAATTCACCGTCGCCGTCGACATCTCCAACCGACACATCGTCGGGTGTGTAGGTGTAATCACGCTGTTCCTTCGAACCTCCGGCAGGGGATTTACCTCCCTCAGGACGGTTCAGGTGTATCTTCATGAAGTCGGAAGCCCAGACGTTGTTGGCGGTTGCCGATTCCTTCTCCACGCCGTCGATGGTGGCCTTGATCACATATTTGGAGTCGACATTGCCATCGGGGTCCGTGAAGTTTGTCATGCGGGTGAGGGGAGCATCATTTACCTTAACTCCGTCGCGATACACATCGAATGCGAGTTTAGCGTCGTCGGAAGGAAGTGAGCGCCAAGATATGAACACACCCTTGGATGCTTTGACGGCGAGCACACCACGACCAAGGTTGTCAGCGTTGATGACGTGGGAATATTGCGCCCAGGATACGGACGCAAAGGCAAGCATCATCGCCGCAATTGCAGTTTTCTTCATTTCTATTTATTTAGGTTTAGTAATTATTCTTGAGCGAGGGCCTTGCGCATATCTTCGACCATTGCCGCATATTCCCCGTCGGAAAGATATACCTCGCCGGGATTCATACGGAATGTGCCGCCATAATCGGGACCATCGACATATTTCGGAGCGAGATGGAAGTGGAGATGGGAGAGTTTATCGCTGTAGGCTCCGTAGTTGATCTTCTCCGGGTTGAATACCTTGTCCATTGCGCGGGTGACGCGCACTACATCCTTCATGAATGCGTCGCGCTCTTCGTCTGAAAGCTCGTTCAGGTCGTTGACGTGGCCGTTGTAGGCTACCAGGCAACGTCCGCGGTAGGTCTGTTCCTTGAAGAGAAAGGCTCTCGAGACACTCAGGGGAGCAATCTCGATCATAAGGTTGTGGAGTGTCTCATTGTCGGTGCAATAGAGACAGTCTTTAGGATCGCTATGCATACTTAGTTTGATTTATGATAGGTTAGTTTGTCTACAAAGTTAATAAAATTCCGTGGATTACGAAAGTTTTAGTGCAAAAATACTTTGAAATATCGGAAATATTTAATAATTTTGCACGCTTCTCTCACGACCCTAACGATTTTTTAATGAATCCCGCATGAATCTATCTACCGACACCATAGAATC
>JAIDSM010000107.1 GCA_029061225.1 Muribaculaceae bacterium | reverse complement strand
CGTCCGCTCCCCCCAGTGTAGTCAGCACGCTCCGCGTGCGTCCCCTCGCGTCCAACCTATTGCGTAGCCCAATTATGAATTAAGCATTATGACATGCTTTAGCTTGAGCGTAGCTAATTATGCATTATGAATTAACCGCACCGTCCTCCTGAAAAACCAATAATACAGCCCCGCTGCCGCAAAAAGCGCAAACGAAAAACTGTAATACACCCCTACATTTCCCATATCCAGACCTGTTGCCAGCCAGAACAGCATCGGGACTCCTATCAGAATATATGCTATCAGCGTCACCCATAGGAAAGGCCTCACGTTACCCGTACCCCTAAGCCCGTTGGCAAACGTCAGCTGCGTCGCGTCGCCATACTGATACAGCACCAAAGGGAGTATCAGCATCCCGGCAGAGGCAAGCACCTCCTCGTCCGGCGAGAAGAACCCCGTCAGCGTATGCCCGCAGAAGAGGAACAATGCCGATACCGCTGTGGCAAGTACAAGGTTGAGGTGCAGACCTGCCATCGTGATACGTCTCACTCCCGCCATATCGCCTATACCCGTATAGTTGGCCGAACGTATCGAAACAGCTATTCCGAAACTCATAAACGTCATGAATCCTAACTGCGAGATAGTGTTGATGACCTGATAGGCTGCCAACTGTATCTTGCCGAACCATCCCGTCACCACAGCCCCCAAAGACCATAGGCCGCACTCCACGCCCGACTGTATCATGATAGGCCAGGAGGTGTTCCATACGATTCTCCTTATGTGTCCCACATGGCTCGACCCGAGAGCCTCCTTCTTGTAGGGCCGGTATCGGCGTGTCGTCATGAACACCACGAATATCCCGATAGTCGATAGCCATCTCGCGGTTAATGTCGAGAGTCCCGCTCCGTTCAGTCCCATCTCCGGACATCCGAACTTACCGAAGATCAACAGATAGTTGCCTATGATGTTCACCACGTTTGCCGACAGTATGATCCACATAGGAGTAGCCGTATCGGTCACGGCGTTCGCCGTCTGTTGCGAGCAGTTGAAGAGGGCCATCGGGAAGAGCGACGATAGGATGATAAGGTAATACTGTCTTATCAGCGGCAGCAGTTCCTCCGGCTGACCGAACCGGTCGAGGAAAAAGTAGAGAATTCCCATCAGCACGGTTAGGCCGATCGAAAGGAAAGCGTTCACCTGCAGTCCCGCCCGCAGCGTACGGCCTGCGGCTTCATGATCATCGCGCCCGAACAGCGCGCCTATCAGCGGCGTGATGCCCGACGCGAAACCGATCTGCATCACCACCGGAATCATAAACATCGAGTTGACGAACGCGGCCGCCGCAAGTTCATCGACACCATACGCCCCCACCATTGCCGTATCCGCAAACGCCACCGTGATGATTCCCAACTGCGTAGCCATCACCGGCATCCCCAGCCTGAACAGCGACTTATACTCGTTCAAATAATTCATAATGCATAATTTATAATTCCGATCCTTCTTGTAGGGACGTACGGCCCGTGCGTCCATTCCGTGTTTCAATACTGCGTATATGCATTATGAATTATGCATTATGCATTCATAAAGCGAAAAGCATCCATCCTCAATCAGATCCAACGCATTCTCAAATCCCTCAGCTCCGTCATAATATGGATCCGGCACACAATCCGCCCACGGATGTTGCGTAAAGAAATCAGCCATCTTCACTACCTTCTTCTCATCCTCCGGAGTAGGCACTAAAGCCCGTAGACGGTCATAGTTTGAGTTGTCCATCGCCACAATTATGTCAAAGCGGTCGAAATCCGACTCCCTCACCTGCCGCGACCGGTGCGTCAGCTCCAGTCCGCGTCGCCGCGCATGCGCCCGCATGCGGCTGTCGGGCAGATCCCCCGCATGTCCTCCGTAGAGCCCCGCCGAATCGATCTCAAAACGGTCTGCCACCCCACGCTCCTCCACGAGCCGCTCCATCACCCCCTGAGCCGCCGGACTCCGGCATATATTCCCTAAGCATACAAACAGTATCCTCACCTTATCCCCCTTCAAGGTTATATCCTTTATCTCATTCTTATCCATAATCAGAGATGTTAATCAAACATGATTCATCATGTTTGGTCTGTTATTATTAATCGTATTGGTAGGGACGCACGGCCCGTGCGTCCGTCCCGCGCATATCTTTGACTCCACAAATTTACAACATTTATTTAACTCCACCAAATAATAAAAATTTTACCCTCCTCGGCGCATTCCCGGTGTAGCGAGCACGCTCCGCGTGCGTCCTTGACCGCGTAGCTTATACTTTTCGTGGGGCAGTGCAACGCGTCATTGAAAAAACGGCAGCTTTAACTGATTCTCCTTTGAAAAAACGGCAAAAATTCCTAATTTTGCATTGAAGAAACGGCACAATAGTCCAATTTTTGTTTGAAAAAGTGGCGTAGCTGCTGTTTATTTGTTGATAATCAATGATAAATACAGACATGCTCTATCGCGAGGTGAATAAATACATAGAAGACTTTTACAAGACATCTAAATAATGTTTATAAAACCTGGGGAAAGCAATATCGGTGTTTATTAATTAGATCTTTCCGGCCTAACCTAACATTATCCACTCCACTCGGCTCCGCGGATGTTCCCGGCATAGCCAGCACGCTCCGCGCCCTCTGTCTCTCAGTGCCCTCAGCGTGCCAAAAAACCGGATACGTATCACTACGCACCCGGTTTCCCATATTATATAAAAAGACACTGCCCGCCTCGCTATCTGAGGCCCTGGAATGCCTACCGGAGTAAGGCGGACAGCGTCGGTAATCATTTTTTAACGACTGTCTTCACCGCAGCGTTGCCCTGGCGGACGATATAGATACCGTTGGAAAGACCTTCCTTCGAGTCAGAAACCTTGAGACCGCTCATGTTGTAGACCTTGTAAGGCTTACTGAAGTCTATGGTGTTGTCATTGCGGTCCATTACAGTCTTCACACTGTTGATTCCGGTATTGTGGACAGTAACCTCGGCGCTCGGACCGTCGAAGTAAAGGGACTCAGCAATTATCTTACAAGTATCATCATTAACTACATCTCCATCTGCGTTAGTCATGTCGTCAGCATCAAATTCCTGAAGCTCGACAAGACCGTTATTATCGACTTTCGCTATCTTAGGATTCGTCGAACGCCAGAAAATATACGGAAGCGTCACGTTTTCCGGAGTCATTTTAGCCTGAAGCTGGAATGTCTCCCCGGCATTACCCGAAATCGAGGTGATGCCTTCAATCTCCATAGCCGTCGGCTCTACCATAAGTTGCTTGTTAAAAATTCCCCAATTCTGGTCTTCATCGTAAGCATTCACAGCTGACTGTCCCTGAAGATATAGAATGCGCTTTTATAACATGTAATTGCGGACATCACTCAAGGTGCGCCGCCATGGTCTCCCGCCCGCTTGGCCCCGGACCGAGGCTTCCGCAGAGCGGTCTGTGATTGCAAAATTACACAAAAATCTTTATTCCTACAAGTCCTTTTTTGGCACTTTTCGTAATTTTTACATGATTTTTAAGGTCTGACCACCAAATTCATTTTAATCGGATCGTCATAGAAAACAATATATGAAGACAACATTACGTTATAATAGTGCGTTAAGTGATTTGCAATAATATTTAGCGCACCATTATATTATAAACATTAATTTAAAATTGAATCTATATATGAAAGATATACAAGAGATTATTGGTAGAGAGAACGAACAAGCTGTTTTGAAGGAATGTATCGCATCCAATCGGCCAGAGTTTATTGCAGTGTATGGTCGTAGACGTATCGGGAAAACTTTTCTTATCAAACAATTTTTCAAGAATAAGTTTGATTTTTACTTAACCGGAGTATATGACAGTAATCTCTCAGAATCTCTTGAATTGTTTAATACTCAATTGGAGAAATTTTCAGGAAAGAAGTGGCCCAAGGCAAACAGCTGGTTAAAGGCATTTGGACAATTGGAAAATTACCTGGCCTCTCTTAAGAAAAAGAAAGTGGTGGTCTTTATCGATGAATTGCCATGGCTGGATACCCCACGATCACGATTCATCAGAGCATTAGAATTTTTCTGGAACAGCTGGGGTGATAGTCAGACGAATTTAAAGTTTATCGTATGTGGCTCAGCCACCACCTGGATGACAGACAAGCTTCTTGGAGATAAAGGAGGTCTTCATAACCGAGTGACCAGAAAGATATATCTTGCTCCATTCAACCTTCATGATACCGAGAAATTACTTAAAGCCAATGGAATAAAATGGAATAAGCATCAGATTATAGATTGTTATATGGTAGTGGGAGGAACTCCTTTTTATTTATCTAAAATGGATCGAGCCCTAAGTCTTGCACAAAATGTTGACAGATTGTTTTTTCATCATGAAGGAGAACTTCGAGACGAATATGAATTTCTTTTTAGGTCACTCTTCAAGAATTCAACTATCTATAGGCGAATTGTAGAATTGCTCGCAAAAAAAGCAATTGGAATGACACGTGATAATATCATTTCATCACTTAAAGTAGCCGATGGAGGGAAGCTTACCGAAGCAATTAAAGACTTGATAAAATGTGATTTCATTAGAGAATACAAGGCTTTTGGAAAAAAAGAAAGGAATCGACTTTATCAATTGACAGACTTGTTTACTTTATTCTACTTAAAATTCGTAAAGGATAATCGATCAGAAGACGAAGGATTCTGGCTATCGCAGGTAAATGCACCATCTCTGAATTCATGGAGTGGCTACGCATTTGAACAAGTATGTCTTCATCATATTCAACAAATTAAAAAAGCCCTTGGCATATCCGGGGTAGCTACAGAAATATCCTCATGGACCGGCATAACCGACGGAAAGAAAACTGGACAAATTGACTTAATTATAGATAGAAAAGATGAAACTATCAATCTATGCGAAATGAAATACTCTCGTACGGAATATGATATAACTCCACCCTATTTGAGAAAATTATATAATAGGATGGAGAACTTTCGAGAATCTACAAAAACTAAAAAGGCTCTTCATCTTACGATGGTAACTGTAAACGGAATTGTCCATAACGCACAATGGAATGACATTCAAAATGAAGTGAATGCTGACCATCTGTTTCAGAAATAATAATACTAATGTTGCGCCTTACTCTATAGGGCGTTCCATGGCCTCAGATAGCCGTGCGTCCCTACAAGTTTATCGGGGGTGAATCATAGACTCTGCGTGTGCCACCCCAAGCCACGGCCCCCTTTTGCGTAAATTAAATTTGG
>JAIDSM010000106.1 GCA_029061225.1 Muribaculaceae bacterium | reverse complement strand
CAGCAGCAGGCGTTCAAGGTCTTCATAGGTTATATGAAGGCTCTCGCCCACAACTACCGAAAGGGAAGATATGACCAGCGCAACGAGTGGGCATCAAAACTCGCAGATGTGGCGTACTCCTCACTTATTGAGGCAGACCTTATGTATGACTCCGATTATACAGACCTTAAAAGCAAATGATATGGACGATACGGATTTCCCAGAATACGGACGGCAGTGTGAACTCAAAGAGCCGTGGAGAGGGTACCACCGAGGAACTATCGTAGGACGAAACGGCTACCGCTTCATTGTGGAGTTAAGCAGTGGAGCAAGAATAGAACTTTATGACGATGAAATAGAATTTGACTGATATGTGCAGACTACAGACACCACAACTGGAGAAAACTTTAAGGGATTTTCCTCTATACTCCCAGGACGGAAAGGGAAAAGACGCGATATGCCGTGCTATATTCATGCTTGGCTCTGCAAGATGGTTTATCCTTGAAGGCAACAAGGAGGGCGACGATACCATTATGTTCGGTATTGTTATCGGACTGATAGAAGATGAATACGGATATATTTCACTGAAAGAGCTATCCGACATAGAGCTTGACCTCACGGATAAAGGTTACGGAAAGCACCGAATCACCCAGCTTGAAGACTTCAAGCCGAGACCGCTCAAAGAGATTAACGACATCCGACTCAAAAACTTCCTTGCAAGGTTTGAGGATAAATGAACATCAGTCAGCCGTGGCATAAAGATCCACGGCTGACATTAAACACTCACACGGATTATGTATATAGATGACTTGACCGGTGCGGTCGTAAAGTGTGCCGAGGATGAAGGTTGGAAGGCGGATGCCGGAATCTACTATAAGGAACAGATAGCCGAATTTGAATTTGGCAAGTTCAGCCCTGCCGGACGTGACTTCTCTTTCAGAGCGGAAATGAAGTGTGCCAACATCAATTCACTCATTGAACATATCGAAGACTACTACGAGGATTTTGATGTGGACTATGAGACCTATATATGGCTCGACCAGTGGGGACACGGAAAGAACGGTGCTCCTTATAGGCTTCGCACGGTGCTTGAGGATTCAGAGGCTATCGAGAAGATGGTCGGTGAGCTTCTTGAAGCCATCAGGAAGATGGAAGTGCCGGAAGAATACTGACCGTCTTTGAAAATACTGAAAAAAGACCTGCCATATCCTCACGGACGTGGCAGGTCAGGGTGTGTGGAATTGTACCAAAATATTCACCAAACTAAATCACTTTTCATTATGAGATACTTTGTTTTGCATAGCGATATAATCAGAGTAGCAGTCAAGCAAGGTTGGCTTGTCTCGGTCACAATGTCGGAGGAAGGTTCATTCTACTTCGATTTCCAGAGGCGGACACCCGGCGGCTTGCCATTCTGCTTCACCGCCGAGTTGTCGGAAGGTCTTGTCGGCACACTTGTGGACGAGATCATCTCCTTCGTCGATGAACTCGACCCCGGGCGTTATGCCGATGAATGGTCAGACGCATCCGGTCAGTTCTCACCGACCCGATACCTCCAAGCCGTTGCCGATATGGACGACATCCGCACCCGTGCGTGGATTCTCGCAGTAGATTTGTCAGAACTCGCCCGGAGACAGGATGAAGTGCTTGCCTTCAAATGGTTCTTATGGAACTGAGTCAGGTCAATCTCTTTCTTCCCTTCTTCGGCAGACCCGCCTGTTTGTATTCAATCAGGGTCTGTCCGAGGAACATGAACCGGCTGCTGTGCCCGGTCAGAAGATAAGAGAGTGGCCTGTCAGGGTTATTCACGTAGTCATAGACTGTGCAGCGGTGGACACCGAAATATCTTGCGGCCTGTCCTGCGGAGTACAGCTGTTCGGGTCTTATGTCAGGTTCTTTGTTTCGGGATTTCATGTCAGTAATCTTATAATCTTCAATCAGACTACAAAATTACTGCTTAACCGAGTGCTTTCAAAGAGGTAAATATCGGATAATGTGGGATTTAGTGGGATTTTGTAGGACTGTCAGGTTATATTGTATACTCCATTCGGAACGTTAGGCACACCAAGAAAAATGTTTTGGAATAAAAGACCCATATATCCCCGGGAGTTGACAACGGTGACAACAGTTCCACAACGAGTCCGCCTGAAAAATAAGCGGCTATAACGTCCTTTATTACAATACTTTTCTATTTTAAGAACTATAAGAATAATATCATATTATAACCGAAAAGTTGTCAACACATGGCTATGAAATTTCTCCGGATGATTATTTTGTCAACCGTTGTCAACGTTTGTCAACGCTATGTTTTCTAATGCAATGTCTGTGTAATAGAAGTTTAGGTTCGGTCAACGTTGTCATCGCCGTATCATGTGCCTTTTATTTTTCAAGATTATCGACTGAAAGTAAAAAAGACTATCCGAATGGATAGCCTTATAGTAGATTTCTATGCAAGTTTATATTTCTATCACTGCATCAGGACGGAATGTAAGATGTTCATTCTGGAACACATAACCGAGCTGGTTGCTGACGCATTGGGTCCTACCAATAGTCTTGTCGATATTCCTGTGGGAATGACCGTAGATCCAGTAATCAATCTGACTTCCGGATATGTAATTACCTAATTCGACTGTGAAGGCTCCGTTGATACTGCTGTTTTTAAACTCAGGAGACATCAGCTCGAATGACGGAACATGATGGGTAGCAACTATAATCTTGCTTGCCTTTGATTCGGAAACGGCTTTCTCAATAAATGCTCGGCACTTCAGATGCTCTTCGTTGAATCTTTGAGCTGAAAGGCGTAACTCTCCGTTACGGATCCTATTGAAATCGCTCACACAGCGTTCAGTAAGGTATTCTTCTGCCGGAGGTATAAACGCCCATAACGTCGATGCCACAAGGTCTGTCTCTTCATCGAGAGGCACCACTACATTGTAGCAGACCTTGACATTGGGCCGAACCTCCAAGGACCATCCGTCATGAAGTTCGTTTATATCAAAAAACTTATACAGCTCATGGTTGCCGGGAACGACAATCACCTTCCTGAAATTCTCGGATGCCCAGTCCCAGAACGGATGCGTCTGATAGTTGGCGTCTCCAAGATACCCTATGTCTCCAGCCAACACAAGAATGTCAGCCGAAGGAATGATAGGATTTTCCTTTAGCCATTTCGAGTTTACTCCAAATTCAAGATGGAGATCTGATGCATATTGTATCCTCACAGTGAATAAGCGTTTTTTATGATTTCGATGAACTGAGCCTGAGTGATCTCGGGTAAGCCCATATTCTTAGAGATGGCCTTGGTATTTATCGGGTCGTTTTCTATGGCAGCAAGAAATTGACGTATGTCATTCCGTATGCTTTCAGGGGCTATAAACCGGTCTTCTGGCGTCATCAGGTAAGCCATTCGGTAGACGTCTCTCTTATGCTTATCAATATCGTCACTCTGAACTCTCTGTCCGGCTTCTTTTCGCGCTATATTATTAAGGTACGCCTTAATCTTAAGGACAATCAGTGCGTCCTGATTGATAGCCTGTACGCCATCCAGTTCAACGGCATGGCTGACAGCGTACCCATAATAGTCATCGTCCATGAGTATGGCTGAGAAGCTCGACAGATATTCAGAAACAGGTATATGTACCAGGTGTGCGTCCTCTGATAACTGAATTGAATCCGGTTTGCGGGAAAACAGTTCTATATATTTGGGGAAGTCATCATCCCTAGGGTCAATAAAGCGATAGAAGCATCTATGGGATTCTTCCTCTGATTTAACCTGCCACGCCGAATATCCACCGGCTCTGATGAAATCCCAGAAGCTTCTCAGGTATTCGGGGGTGATTGCCTCACATATCACAATCATGTCTATGTCTTTTGTGGCACGCCCCTGAATATTGGCTTCTTCAAGATTGAGATTGCAGGCTGTTCCGCCGATTATGACATAATTTCCTTTATATTCACCTAAATACTGGCGTATCTTATCTATTCCTTTCATAATTTTTCAGTTAAGATTTTATCTATCTCTTTCTTCACACGGGGATCATCATCGTCTTTGTATGAGAGCGCAAGAGAGAAAATATCGAGATTACCATTGACTGCCGTCAACTTTGGATCAGTCTTCCAGACCTCGATAATTGAGGTACCGTCGTTTTGGTTAAGATTAAGTTCTCTCAGACGGGGATTACGGGCATACACAGCGTATACCGGCTGCTGAGGGGGAGCAAGCATCGACACGTCTGATAGTGCGGAATCTGATGCCTTTACTCCTATCTCTTTCATTATTTCGTCATTGACGGTGAACATTCTTTTTTCAACCGGGCTGTCTGACATATCATAGATTTTTTCCCACATTTCCTTAGGGGACAAAATGAAATCCATAAGCTTCTTTCTCCCTTCCTTCCGGAAAGCTACAAAACCGTTCTGTTCAAGTTCATTGACTGCCAAAGAAAGAGTCTTGACCGAATAACCCATTATCTCGGCTATCTGAGACACACTCTTTCCCTGCAGGTTCCTCTTGGAAAGCTGATAAACAATCAATGCAACAGCAACGGCAGATAACATATCGGATTTAGACTGTCGCACTCCCAATCCGCGCTCGTTCAGCAGAATTCCCAATACGGGGAAGAATATCTGTCTGTCGGGCACAATGAAGTTAGTCCTGTTGTCAATGAGGACACGCCTCTGATAAGCATCCAGATTTTCTAATATAAGTAATACAGGCATTCCTGTCTTACGTTCGACCGTATTGACAAGATTTCTGATCATACGGAAATCATATTCAGGCTTTGGTTCAATAGCCACACCCTTAAAGTCATCACACCTTACGACAGAGAACTCCGCCGCTGATAACAGGACATATGGAAGCCTTCCCCTGAAAGCATCGAAATTTTCAATCTCCACATTCCAGCCAAAGGAATCATGGAGATAGTTTATTATTTTACTCTCGTTTTTCATATTTACCTTAACAAAGTAACAATGCAAAATTAAGGTAAAATATTGAATTAAACAAGTCTTGGAGTTAGGTAATTCCATTTTTACACCAAATAGACTAATCATTCTCATTCGGATCAGGTAGTGTTTCCGTTTCAAGGTCTATTCCGAAGGCATCTTTCAGAATAAGATAATCGAAGCACAGGGCTTTCGGGCGATTTGTTTTCTTCCGTCTTATCTGCTGGCCATTAACCGACTCGACTGAGTAATCTATATCGCCATTTGGCAGGAGAATTGAAAACCTGTCCTGTTTCAAACCGAGGAAAGAGTTATGCGATTTCAGATAAGACATGATGGTGGACCAGTAGGATCTTGCTGATGTGGCATTGTTGCCGCGTCCGCTGAATAATGGGGATATTGCAGCAGCATTAAGGTATAATACTGGTCTTGCCTCGCTGAACTCTATGTCCTCGCTTACAGACAAAGGACGGAACTTCCTAAGATACCTTATGTTGAAATGTACTCCCTCCACACACTTTCCTGTTGTCTGAAATCCCTGAAGCATATTCCAGAAGTCTCCGATCTCGGAACTTTCCTGTGCCAGCTCGTTTTGATTGAGAACTCCCTTGACGGCTGTATCAAACAGGTCTGCATAACTGAATGGCAGGTCAAGGACTGTCTCCAATGACCTATAGGTAGCCAACGGAATGACCCAGTTGCCGAAGATACGTTCATGCACAGTGACTTCACCAAGCTTTGTCGCAAGCTCACGCTTGCTCATGGCATACGCCTCCGGAAAATTCTTTTCAAAGAGTGAGCGATA
>JAIDSM010000105.1 GCA_029061225.1 Muribaculaceae bacterium | reverse complement strand
CAGATGATGCCGTCATATCGGCATTCTCCCCTCATGGGGCATTGCACCGACTCCAGAACCATCATACGGTCATGCGAGACATCCGGCACGTGATCAAGGTTCGACAGGTTGCACCTGATGAACCTTGAGACAATGCGGAACCGTTGATACAGGATATTGGATGCAGAGGACTTGTACATTTCTTTTAGCATTTTATAAGCATCCGGATAGAATGTGGATATCAATTCGTCGACCTCCCTGACGAGATCCACATCCTTCTCCGTCACCTTCGAGGTCTGTCCGTCAGCCATGCGGACCCAGACTTCATCCTCGAAGCAGAAAAATTCACAGTTACGTAATACCATAAATGTAGTAATTCATTAATCTGTGACCTTAGAAAATATATCTTTTCCGATAATTCTGCTAATTTCGCGACGGTAAACGGGTTTGAGATTAGTCCTGGAGTACCTCCAGTTTTCCACAGTTTTTGCTGATACCTGAAACTGTGTCATCAAGGATGAGGTCAGTTTGGACCTTTCCTTTGCAGGAATAGATTTAAAATATTCCCTTAAAGCTTCGTTAGCGGTCATAGATTTTGATAATTCAAGAAAATTCATTAATTTTATACCGCAAAATTAAGGGAAAATTATGAAATTACAAAATGTAGTAATTACTATATTTATATATTAACATTATTTAACAAGTAGGTATGAAGCCAATTGGACCGATAATAAAGAGGTTTCTGGAAGAAAACGACATAACGCAGATAGATTTAGCGAAAAAAATTGGGAAGCAACCCAGCTACTTATCTGCGATGCTGCAGAAGTCATCTATGGATGCAGAAACCTATGAAAAGATCTGTCAGATCATAGGTATGCATCCGATGACTGTCTTTGATTATTGTGGGGAGGATAGTAAGATTGTGAATGTCTCGGATCTTAAGGAAGTAAGTGGCATTACCAATATAGGCAACGCTGCCGTGAATATTGGAGATAGTGCATTGGCTCGCGTAATGAAAGAAAAGGACAAGCTGATCGAGGAAAAGAACAGACTAATTGAGGAAAAGGAGCGAACCATCCGGATTTTGATGAGACAAGCTGGCCTCGAAGACGGGGCATAATCGCGCCATCATATAGAATAAATTATTAACTTCGGAGCAACCAAGGCGTAATATTCCCGGGTTTTTGGACAGGAAAGGATGCCATTTCGTCTTGTCACCCCGACAATGGTCAGTTGCTTTTCAGCAACTGGCTTTTTTATTTGAAGATGATATTTTATCAATGGGAGCCCTGATTATTCAGAGCTCCCATTGATTTGTGTGAAGTTGGAATGTTTTCTTACTTAGCGTATTCGATTTTACCTACGACCTTTCTGCTCGGTCCGGCATTCTCGTGTGCCCTTACCGAAGGCTGGTGCATGTCCTTTGGGAAATAGAGGAAGAATGTGTCGTTCGGTGCAGGAACATATGAAATTTCCTCATCTGTCGTATAGTTGGTCTTATCCTTGACAGGATCATATGGTCCGGTAGGGATGACATGTCCTGCGAGACCCATCAGTTCATCGCCTACGAATGTATACTGGAGGTCGATGAAGTTCTCATGGCTCTCTATCTTGGTGTCTTCCGCGCTCTTCGGAGTGTATTCGAGGATGTTGACCCAAAGACGCCCAGGGACGATATCGTGCTTTCCGGCTGCCACCGTGTTGAGGTCTGTATCCTTGATCCATGCAAACAGTGCGTCCCAGAGATCAGGGTTGGCGGCATACTGCTCGGCAAATTCGACAGCGTCTATTGTTGCGTCGGCCTTGAGGTCAAGACCTTTGGCCCATGCCCGGCTGTCTACCCATGCCTGAGCCACTTCCTTACTGAATTTCTTCATATGTTTGTTGTTTTCACTTATTCTATATGTTATTGCGTAGCTTCTTAAGACTTAAGACTTAAGACTCAAGACTTAAGACTCCGCTCTGCGTTTACAGTCGCCATGATGCCTCCGACCATACCGAGGGCGAGCATACGTCCATGGAATGAATATCCGGCGTTATATCCCATCTTCTCGTCGCCGAGCATCAGAGGAGCGTGGTCGACACGCATCGGCACGTCCGGACGTAGGGTCTCGAATGTGCGAACCACGTCGATAAGGCGTGGATCAAGGTGCGAAGACTCTTTGAAGTCTCCGTTTGGCTGAGGCTGGCAGATGCGGGCATGTACGAAGTGGGTGCGGTCTGCGTATTTCTTTGCAAGGGCCGGGACATCGTTGTGTGCTCCCGCGCTGAGGCTGCCTGCGCAGAACGTCAATCCGTTGTGGGGATTGGGGACTGCGTCGAGGAATGCCTGGATATCAGCATCGCAGGTCACGATTCGGGGCAATCCGAGTATCTGCATCGGGGGATCATCGGGGTGAACGCACATGTTGATGTCGTATTCGTCGCAGACCGGCATTATGGCGTTGAGGAAATACGCCATGTTAGCGCGGAGCTGGTCTACATCAATACCTTTGTAGAGGTCGAGCAGACTGCGGAACTTCTCTACCGGTTTCAGGTCTTTCTCCGAGATATTGCCGTTGACGAAACCCTGTGTCTTCACGATGATGTTGTCTACGAGACGCTTCTCTGCCTCGGCATCCATGCGGGGAGCGACTTCCTCGCGCATTCTGCGGAGTGTCTCCTCGTCATAATCTTTCTCGGCTCCTTCACGCTTCAGGATATTGATGTCGAAGTAGGCGAACTCGGCGCGGTTGAAGTAGAGGTTGGATGTTCCGTCAGGATTGGGATATTCGAGGTCGGTGCGCGCCCAGTCGAGTACCGGCATGAAGTTGTAGCAGATGGTCTTCACTCCGGCCTTGCCGAGGTTTGCGAGACTGACCTTATATTTCTCGATCAGTTCGTCACGGTCGGGACCGCCGTACTTTATCGATTCGCTGACAGGAAGGCTTTCCACCACACTCCACCGCAGTCCGTGTGACTCGATGTAGTCCTTCATTTTGTTTACTTCCTCCTCGCTCCATATCTCACCATTTGGGATATGGTGAAGAGCCGTCACTATACCCTCCACTCCGATCTGGCGGAGCATATCGAGGGTAATCTTATCGTTGGGTCCGAACCAACGCCAAGTCTTCTCCATAATTTCTATATAGGTTATTAGTTGTTCTTATCGGGTTTTAGTTGTTTCTCTCCGCAAAGTTAATCATTCTTTCCGAATTTTACAAGAGAATCTCCCCTGCGGCATCCCTATCTTGGTAGACGCCCAAATGGATATGTGATATTGTTCGATATCCCTTGTAGGGACGCACGGCTCGTGCAATGCGGTTCAAATAACGCCTTACTCAAGAATTCGAGTGTCCCCGGTGTAGTTAGCGACCTCCGGGCGCGTCCCGCGATGGCAAAAGGTAACTATGGCCATGCATTCTATATGATAAATTAGACAGTCTTACTCAAGGTCATGAAAGGGATTCGATCATGGATGTTGTCGGCAGACGGCTTAAGGAAGCCCACGAAAACTCATATGCCCATTCAAAATTTTATTCTAAAGAATATCTCGAATATGCAAAAGAGCTGACGGATATCTATTACAAAAGCGATCTTATGAAACGCAACTTCATATCGGAGAATCCTTCGCTGTTCGGCCTTTATTCAATCAAAGAGGCTCTGATGCGTGGAGGAGGTGTAAGTGACGACATGGATATTCCCGCTTATGAGGATGTTTTCGAGACTATATATAAGGAGAGATTCCCGGGGCACCCCTATACAACTGAGATTTCAGGATTAATTGAGGCAAGGAATGTTAAGGCGGGAAACAAGTATCCGGACTACAAAGTAACGAGAGAGGACGGCACCACAGAACAGATATCCTCCCTTATCAAGGATAATGTAGCTGTGATAGATCTCTGGGCATCATGGTGCGGACCTTGCCGAAGGCATTCGATAGAGCTGATACCGGTATATGAAAAATATGGCTCTTTCCTAATTTAGTTGAAAACATCGAGTCCAGTATACAATTCCCAACCTATCTTATAAAAAGTTAACTAATA
>JAIDSM010000104.1 GCA_029061225.1 Muribaculaceae bacterium | reverse complement strand
TTTCCAGACCCTCCCCTTAACCCTTAACTCTTAACTCTTTACTCTTAACTCTTTACTCTCTACTCTTAACTCTTTACTCTCTACTCTTAACTCTTTACTCTCTACTCTTTACTCTTTACTCCGAAAAAATTCCCTCACTCCATGACTTAAGCCGATCATACTCCTCTTTCGTGATTCGCATAAACGACCCATGCTGTGGTCTCCTAACTCCCTTTATATTCTGAGGATTACTAAAATTACGCATATTCTCATCCGCCTGGCAAATTCGATAGTTACGAGGCTTCGAAGAATACTCTATGTATCCAATATGCCATGTGTCCTCTCTCGGAAGCTGAAATGCTGACACACCCTCACATTTCTTATTACCCTCAAAATCGATGTAATCATCCTCATCAGGTTCACCCCAAGGCCCTGTCAGGCGTGGACTTGTGGCTGTAAATAGCCCCGGTTTGCCCCCCTCTTTCTTTATCATCATGTGCCACTGGCCGTCAGTCGGCACCCAATTGATGTCTGCATCTATGGTGGCATAACCCCAGTCAAACAGAAGCTTTGGCTGTGTCAGTCTTGTGAAGGTCTCATCAGCATATGAGTAATACATGCGGTCATATGGCTCCTCGTCACGATTCCACATAGAATAGTATATCATATAGCCACCCTTCTTGCCGTCAGGCCATTCATAGGTAGCATCCCACATAATCTGAGGAGCCCATACGCGATTGATTGTAGACCAATCCTTATATACACTTTCCGCTTCCGGATCACTGAATATCTCCTTCCCCTTGCGGTAATCAAATGATGTGGATTTCCAGTTGATAAGGTCGTCGCTGGTCAGAAGACATATACCGTAGTTGTCCCAGGTCTCTTTCTTGCCAAGTCTTTTGCGCGATGCCTCATTAGCTTCCATATCTGTGCATACCATCAGGAAACCCCTGTCATCATGTCTGCGGCAGATAAAGGCATCACGTGTGCGTCCCTCGATAGGAGCCATCAGTTTATCACTGAAAATTGAATCCCCTTGCAAAAGGTCATGATATTCTATCCCATCTTCGCTGATAGCATAGGCGGTCCAAGCCGGTCCCGCATCATTCATATGGCAATAAAGCATATGATCACCCTTCTGCAAGTTCCCGACTTCCACCGGCATCTTATCCACGGCAAAAGCTACGATACCTCCAAGCAATAATCCTCCCCATGTAAATATCAATCTTCTCATGATTATTAGCACAATTTGAAATTATCCCTCAAAGATAACCCAAATTTCCCAAACCTCCAAATCAACCCCCCAAATAATCCTTTACTACCTCACAAAAAAGAATTCTGCATTTTTTAATCCTAAAAATTTGCAAGCCTCATGGGTTTTTACTAAATTGCAAACCCATATCTTACAAAGACGAGATTTAAAGGATTTCCAAATGAATACATCTAAACAGAACTTAACTACATATGAAATTAGAACTCAAGGGTTACATAATAATAATTTCCGCACTTTCATACATTAGTCTCGCCTCTGCTGAAAGCAGAAACTTCGCAGACAATATTATGCCCGACACTATTGATTATAACAGGACGCGTCTTTTTCTTGAAGCTCCCCAATTATCTATAAAATATTCCAGTTTAAGCTATTGCGCTGAAGGCTTTGCCATTGGGTATCCTATAATATCCCCATCAGGTGAAAAGTCTTCTCTTTGGGTTGATGATATTCGTATGCACCACTTGGAGAGTATGTATGAAACTGATATCGACCAAGAACTTTGGAACACCTTCAACCAGGATTTTGTTGGATCAAGATGTTATATTAAAAATGGACTATACTATCGTTTTGACAGATTCCGCGACGGCTTGATTATATATTATGAAGCTGTTCCGAAAGAGATGCGAAATGTAGCGGACAATATTATGAAATCCGTGAAAACGCGTCCTCAAAAATCCGACGACAACCCTTTAGACCGCAACAAACGAACCGAATATGACATGGACAATAATAAACTTATTCGTAAAAACACCCCCTGATTATCCTCCTTCCACGCAAAGCCGTTTCCGTCCAAAGTTCTGCTTTGCCCCAATAATATCCCAATATCCCAGTTTGTTTCGGTGTAGGAGCCTCCGGCTCGGTTCTTCTAAGATTATTGCCCTCCGGTCAATAATCTTAACCCTGAGTCTCCGGCCCAGGGGAATACCTCATCCCCTTTATCCTTCTTCTGCGCGAAGCCGTTTCCGCCCAAAGCTCTGCTTTGCCCCAATAATATCCCGATATCTGGTTTGTTTCGGTGTACGAGCCTCCGGCTCGGTTCTTCTCATATTATTGCCCGGAGAGCAATAATCTTGTTAACCCTGCGCCTCTGGCCCAGTGGAATGCCTCATCCTCCCCCCATCTACCCCTGAGGGGTAGCACTGTTCTACTGACATTGGCCTTCAGTCGATCTATCACGTTGAAACAGCTCCGCCATCTGGTCGGCAGTAAGCCACATAGATTCATCGGCAAGCCGAACTTCAATCCTCGTCTCGCCTCCCCGCGTCTGAAAAAGTATTATCTGTCCGCTATCCATACTAAATTAAAGAACTTCGTAAGAATTTCCGGATAGACCTTATCGTGTGGTTTAATCATGATTTAATATTTTATTTCAAGAAGGATTGGATTGTTTGTGGAGATAGTACAATCTTTTATAATATCGGCTCCGACTATCCGAGTTGTTACAATACTTTGATGTTAAATGCAAAGTTACAAATAAATTCTTGGATTTCAATCAAAATCAATAGAAAATTTGTAGCTACGGGCATAGAAACACCCACTTGAACTCGCCAAATCCCTCTCCGTCTGCATCGTGATTGCGCTGCAGGTTTGTCGAAGGTGAAATTCCAGCAAATTATTCATGTTTCGCTGGTTCTTGCATATTGATTCGTAATTCCTAAGCGCAGGAACTGCG
>JAIDSM010000103.1 GCA_029061225.1 Muribaculaceae bacterium | reverse complement strand
TTTATCTTTTTATCATTTAAGATACAATAAAATTATAATATTTTAATATTACTTCACATTAATTTCGGAGTGTAAAGGGCAATGGATATTGTTTCTGTGTAAAATTTACTGTAATTTTGTTGCGTTAAACTTTACAATTATACTTTTACACTTTACAAAAAAAATGGATTTGAACAAGAATTTTTTACTGCCTCACAAGTGGCAGGTGGTAGGAGGATGGATTATCATTGCTGCCACTCTAATCTCCATAGTGAATATCGCATGTGATATCTAAACCGTTATGCTGAACAATAATATACGAGTAGAGCGGGCAATTCGACGAATATCTCAGCAGGAACTTGCCGAGGCAATCGGCGTATCACGACAGACGATATTCTCAATAGAAAACAATAAATACGTTCCAAGCACCGAACTTGCCCTAAAACTCTCAGCCTATTTCAACAAGACGGTCAACGAACTCTTCTGGCTCTCTGAAACGAACGCAAACTGATTAAACCACTTAAACGTATGATGATGTGCGAGAGTTTCAATTTAGTTGAAACACTTTCTGATGGAGATCACGCAAAGGGCGCAGGGGTGGTGGGAGCGCAGTTAATATCTTTTGGCAACTTGAACTTAGATATTAGGCTCAGAACTTATCAAAGCGCGGGAACTGGCAGATTTTCACAGAATTATTTTCTCGAATGAAATCTTTAAGGTCTGAAAATATGGGCTGATAGACTTGGATTTTTCGGGTGAAATGATTCCGGAAGAAAGGAATAAGTCCAAATACACTATGGTGAATGATAATCATCAAATTCTGAAATTATAGTGTAAATGTGTCCGTGGCATGCTTTGTGCGGACTTCTATGACGGTGCCAGGAGAGATGGGGACCTTTTCCCATGTGAGGACATTGACGTTATCCGGATCGGCCTTACCAAATTTCTTTCCGTTTACATAAAGCTCTCCTGCACCATCGTTGCTGAAGGCCTCGACAGTCATGATATCTCCTGAATGGGGCTGACGCTTGCCGGCAATGTGCACGAATTTGTCTTCCTTGTTCCAGTTGGCTTTATAGAAATAGAAGGCATCCTTCCGGGTATTCCTGTCGTATGTCACAAGTCCTTTGTCGTTTCTGCCCGGCGTATCACCCTCATTTCTTGAAGCGGCACAGAAATCAAACATGCACCATATGAAGTTGCACCAAAGGTAATCCCTTTCGGCAAGCTGCCTGTAGCTTTCGATATGATAGTTTGTCTGCCAGTTTTCCGGGTGCCAGTGCCCCCAAGGCTCAGGCTTTACCAATTCCTCGCTTTGTTGCAGAACGCTTCCCCCGGCTCCATACTCACTCATTCCGATCTTGCGTTCAGGATGCGCCGAATGTTCACCATCGAGCCATGCCCCAAGCTCAGATGGCTCGCCACCATACCAGCCGAAGTATTTGTTAAAGGCTATTATGTCGGTAAAACCATTAAAATCATCGTTCTGATTGCTCGCACCCATAGTCATACGTGTTGGATCAATGCTGTGAGCAATGCTGTCTAATGTAACAACCATTTTCGACGGACGGTCAAGCCAACCGGAATTTATCTCGTTGAATAGACCCCAGGCGAAAACCGAGGGATGATGATGATACTGATAGATCATTTCCTTCAGTTGCTCCTTAAGATTCTCGTCGTAAGCCGGATTATTTACATATACGTTTACGAATGGAATCTCCACCCAAGAGGCTATCCCCGCCGAATCAAGCATATTAAGAAAGATCTCAGACTGAGGATAATGACTCATTCTGACTGCATTGCACCCCATTTCCTTGATGATATCTACGTCTCTCCTATGGTCACCGACGGTAAGGGCCGAAGCGCGTTCTGAGACATCCTCATGGCGGTTGACGCCATTCAATCTATGAGGTTTTCCGTTCAGGAAAAATCCATGGTTTTGGTCTGCTGAAAAGTTGCGTATTCCAATCGGAACTTCACGGACATCAACTGTGTTTCCATCTTTTTTCAGCTCTACCCTCCCCTTATAAAAGAAGGGATCGGAAGGGCCATCCCATAACCTGGGCTTTTCAATTGAGACTGGAACTGTGATGGCATCAGTGGCATCGTTAACTTTAGACATACTCTTTGAAATCAATCGATCACCATCCCAGACGGAAAACTCCACTTCATAGTTATCCAATGGAACAGAGCCATCAGAAGAAACATGAGCCACTGCATCCAAGGTTGCTTCCTTTTCATCTAACGCTTTCTGATAGAAGAAGACACCGGGAGATGCATAAAAGTTAGGAGCGATGCAGACCGGATCTGTAACGATAAGCTCCACACCTCTGGGAAGTCCACCGTAGA
>JAIDSM010000102.1 GCA_029061225.1 Muribaculaceae bacterium | reverse complement strand
GACCATCTCAACGAGCTGCTTGTCGATAGCCGGACGCTGGATTATGTTCACCGCGCCCCAGTCGCACATCACGTCAATGATCTCCATCGGAATCAGGTTATCCACTACGGCTAAGACGGGGAATTTATATCCCTCGGCTTTAAGCCAGTCAATTAACACTCGCGCAGTACCACCTCGGAACTTCATTGCCGAGACAATCACTGCACCCGGTGACAGTTTTGTCACCTCCTGCTTTACCGCCTCCATGTCCTCGGCGATTACAGGCTCATACCCGGCTCGCGTGAGCAAACCGGACATCAACCGACAATCGGAGTCGGAGGCATCTACGATTAGAATCTTGTTCATAAGATTATAATTAAACATTTGAGGTTATTTACAAACAGTCCCCAGCAAAACTACCGGGGATCGTATGGTTAGTGTATAGAGTTTCGACAACTATTGAATTGTTATCGCCTCAGCAAACTTCTTTTTGTCACCATCGAAGAATCGGTCGGATATTGATTCTATCAGTTCCTTGATATAATCCTCTTTTGAAACTTGGGGATAATACAGAAAGGGTCGGAACTCGCTTTCGTGGGAGAGAAATCCTATACGGTCAAGTTCTCTTACTACTGTAGATATTGTGTTGAAATGCAGATTCTCGTCTATAAGTGGAATTAGACGGCTGACTGTCATAGATCCGTATTCCCAGATGAGTGACATTACCTGTTCCTGTCTGTTTGATAGCCGTTTCATTCCGTACTGAATCTTGAATTGTCTGTATTCTTTTCAATTCTCGGAGCTCTGAATCCTTTTCCTGAGTTGAATTTATAAGTCACTCCAATTTTTGCCGTCATATAAGTTTTCGATGATGTAAAACGGTTATACCCTGATGATTCAGTTCTTATTTTACTTTTTCGTTGCATCATGTTCTCAATACCGACTGATACAGCCCAATGTTTCCCAAACTGTTTCTGTAAGGTCGGATTAAGATTAAGAATCGGGAATACAGTGATGTTGCCAATCTTCATTTTTGAGTTATAGAAGCAACTCATCGTGAGATTGAAATCTTTTGGCAATAAAAATGTGGTACTTGCCACAAGCTGAAGATAACCGAAGGTATCAAAGGAATCCTTGTCAGAGAGTTTCTGAGAGGTTATCATATATGTCAGACTTGAATAGAGATTCCACCACTTAGTAATATTAATGAATCCGTCTCCGTGAATGAAGATGTTACGGTCTTTCCCTTCGTTATCCCAAGTAAGATACAGTCTTTCCGGATAATCCGGATTCGAGACAAACATTTGCCTTATAGGATTGTCAGTCATTGAGTATCCTGCTGCTATCGTAAATCTGCCTGCAAGGACGAAATCAAGGCTGACCGCATCTGTGAAACTTGGTGTAAGACTTGTGTTGCCGACGGTATACGTATAGTCGGAGACTTGTCTGACAACCGGATTCAGCGACTGGAATGAAGGCCGCCGTATGTTTCTGTAATATCCCATAGCCACGGTGTAATCACCTTTCTCGGTGAGGCTATATGATACGTTTGCATTTGGGAAAAGATCGAAACGGTCATAATTGGCCACACCTCCGTTTGTCCCGGAATATTCACCACGTATTCCGGCTTTGAATTTCCATCTGCCGGCTCTGCCATTTGCAGTGGCATATACGGCAGCAATATTCTCGTCATACGATGTGTCATAATCAAATCGGGGATTCGCAAACCATGTTTCGTCTTTAAAGAATTTATGAAACGAAGTGTTTGAGACATCGTTAAGAGTATATTTGGCACCGACATTGAGATTCCAGCCCGGATTGAACACCTTGTGGAACGATAGATCTGTCACAAATACATTGTATCTGTTACGGCTGACAGTCCTGTAAACAGAGTCATTGGGTAAATAGGACCAACTCATTACATTATCTTCGTCCACAGAAGAACTCTGATAGTTGTAATTTGAGATCAGTTTCAACATCGAACCTTTATTGTCAGTTGAGTGAGACCAGTTGAATGCAGCACTGAAATTATGAAACATATCATGACTGTTATATGATCCGGTTGTGCAGCCATTAAAGTCAGGACTTGACATATTGGTCCGGGAGTTTGACAGATGGCTGGATTTGTTGGGGTTGTAGTCAAACTGAAGACCGATTTTATCTCTATCGGTCGGCTCATAAAATATGCCAAGAGACATATTCCCTTGGATAGCTTTATTCTTACGGCGAGCCAAGCCTGTCATCTCCTGAGACGCAGCCGAATTGGTCGTTTCTTCATGAGAGGTATATTTCTCCGACGGGCTTCCGTTTACGTTACCGTTGAAGTTAACTGTCCAACGTCCTGTATGTAATCCAAGATTTACAAAAGGATTTATCCATTGTTTATACTCTTCTGCTGTCACGTTCAATCCTGCAGAGCCATTCAGACCATCAACACGATTGCGTTTCAGATTTATTCTAATAACGCCACCGGAAGAATCGGCGCTGTATTCAGCACCGGCTTTGGGAATAATCTCGATTGTAGCGATAGATGCCGACTGTATGGATTTAAGATACGTCATAAGCTGATTTCCCGACATATTCACCTTTCGATCATCAATATACACAGCCGTGCCACCTTGACCGTAAATAGAAAGTCTGTCATCGGTAGCCCACACTCCTGGAGCCGTTTTCAACAGTTCCTGAGCATCCTTATTGGCAGATAGCGGATTTGCAGCTACATTCAGGACAATACGGTCTGCCTCTCTTCGTATCAGAGGTGCCTTTACAACAACCTCCTGCAATGTGGTTGAAGTATGTCTTAGTACGATTCTACCCATATCAGATTGTATCTGAGAAAGCACAACATCATCATATCCTATAAATGACACTCTGATCTTATTACAATCAGACCCGACTTCAATTCTGAAGTTTCCGGAAGCGTCTGTCACTCCACCGCCAACAACTGAATCAGTCGCAAATGCTGTGATATTGGCAAATTCAACTGGTGTTGAGTCTGTGTCGGTTACTATACCTTTAATCTCCTTTGCCGTCACTGCTGGCAAAAAGAAGAAAAATAATCCAAGTATTATGAGTGTACGTTTCATCTCTTTCTGATTTTTTGTTCTTGTCCGATTTTGTAATTGGCAAAAGCTCTTGCCCGTCGTATTTCTACTTGATGCGCCCAAAACTCAATGTCACGCATAAATTTTTTCAAATCATGTTCTAAATAAAAAGACCGAAGATGAGTCTCCTTGACATTCATTTTTTCTGTGGCCTTATTGTGCGACTGGAATACCGTAATCTGTGCTATCGGAGTGTCGCCGTAGTCATAGAAATCGACAATCAGAAATTGTTTTTTCTTCTTGTCAAAATATGTGTATGTGTACATTTCAGTCGGATTCCTCGTCCAATCTTCTATATCACCATCGTTTACCCACATTGTATATGGCTTTTCATCCGACATTGGGGATGATACTGATGATGGTCTCAAAGGTTGCATTGCCCTTTTCGGTTTGACGAACATCGTTTTCATTTCAGGGGCATAGAAAAGGATTTCTGCACCGTCAAGACGTGCCTTATGCAGTATGTCAGCAAGGAAGCAGTCCATTCCGGGATATTTGGCTACTGAGTCTGACGATGACACAATCGTCAAAGGGTCAGGAATAAGCACATTCCCGAATGTCATGCGGTAAGTCGTGTCCTTGTCTATTATCTGACCGTAATAGTCGCTCACGCTCCATTCGAGATTTGCGAAGACGAGATCCTTAGGTGATGAGCAGCTCGCTAAGAGCATAATCATCAAGGCTATGGTCAAGGTGTGTCTGATGGATAATATCTGTTTCATATCTTCTGAGATTTATTTTTGATGCAAAATTAGGTCACAAACTAATCCAATAGTCTTAGTTGAGTCTCCTTTAGTCTTAGTTAGTCTTAGTTTTGACGAAATTCTCGACAATTTTCACTAATTTTGTAATATGAACCGCTTTAAATTTATAACAGCCATCTGTCTTACAGCCATTACCATTATGGTTGCCGGCAATATATGGTATCTTTATAGTCTCTATAACTCAATAAAGGAACAGACCTTGCAGACGGTGAACGAATGTGTCCGCAAGGCAGATATACTTGAAATCATTTCGAGGCTAAACGGAGTGTCTCAAGGAGAGGACGATTCATTCATAAGGTTATCTCTTATGGTTCAGGGTGAAAAGTCACCGGCGGGTGGGTATGAGTATCCCAATCTTCTTGAAAACCTCAACCAGACTATGAGTGAGTATTTCCATGTCATCGAACAATCAGACAAAAGGATACCTGAAAGAGATGGTATGGCACTGAACAATTTATTTAAGAAAGAACTCGGTAACTACGGCCTTAATCCTGAGCTGGCAATAATTCAGACAATTGCAGACGATACCGGACAATCCGATAAATTATGGTCGATAGATTTTGCATTGACAAAAAATCAATCACCAATTTATAAGGTCTATTTCAGCCCATTGAACGGACATATTCTGCGTCAGATGTCAGGTATAATTGTCACATCTGCAATGATTCTTATTCTGATGGGCTTCCTTATATGGTATCTGCTTCACTGGGTTGGACGCTTGCGCACGATTGAACAGATGAAGAATGACTTCACTCACAACATGACTCATGAGTTGAAAACTCCGGTGGCTGTAGCTTATTCAGCAGCGGATTCAATGCTCCGCTACTATGATCAGAGCGACGAGGCAAGGAATAAGCAGTTCCTTAAGATTATTATACAACGTCTGAGTTTCCTTTCCGGAATGATTGAAAATATACTGTCAATGAGTATGGAACGCTTCAAGACCATGAAACTCAGCATTGAGAATGTCGAGGTAAAGCCGATTGTAGAAGAAGTGGCGGGAATGATTGAACTGAAAGCCGAAAAACCGATAAAGATTGATATAGCCACACCTGCCAATCTTTCGGTCATGGCAGATTCATTACATTTCGGCAATGTCCTGTCAAATCTGTTAGACAACGCCGTGAAATATTCTCGCGATACTGTCAATATTAAAATTAAGGCTGACAACACCTCAATTGTAATTGCTGACGACGGCATAGGAATCGACAAGGACAACCTTCCATTTATCTTTGACAAATTCTATCGTGTCACCTCCGGAGACCGCTATGAGGTAGGAGGCTACGGGCTTGGACTTTTCTACGTCAAACAGATTGTTGAATTGCTTGGCTGGAGCATCAACGTGACAAGCAAGCCTGGAGTCGGAACAGTATTCACCATAAAATTCAAAGGCAATGAGAAAAGATAAGATATTGCTCGTAGAAGATGACTCAACTCTTTCTTTTATCGTGCAGGATGCTTTGACCCGTGAAGGTTTTGATGTAGTTTGTGCGTCAAACGGAGACTTAGGACTTAAACTATTCAAGGAGTCCCAACCGGATATTATTGTTGCCGACGTGATGATGCCTAAGATGGACGGTTTTGAGATGGTAAGGCTTATACGCCTTACAGCACCGTCTGTGCCCGTACTGTTCCTGACCGCCAGAACTGCGCTCGACGATGTGGTAAAAGGATTTGAGCTTGGTGCCAACGACTATATCCGTAAACCTTTTCAGATACTTGAACTTGTAGTAAGAATCAAGGCTTTATTGAAGCGTAATTCTCAGGGGATTACTGAGGATACAAACCTCATCATTGCCGATTGCTCACTTGACTTTGCGTCACAACGCCTTGTCATCGGGGAAGAAACTATCGAATTGACACACACCGAAGCTGTGATTGTTGATGAACTGTTCAGACACGCAAATGAAGTAGTCGAGGCTAAAACACTCATGTTCCGCATTTGGCAGAATGATGATTACAACAACCTCAACCGTCTCCACGGATTCATCTATAAACTTCGCAAATACCTGTCTAAATCAACCTCGCTGGCGCTTCTTAATGTTAGGGGAATCGGCTATAAATTAGCCACCTCCAAGCAAGGATAATACGGTATCAAAACCATTGAATGAAAAAAACAGACAAATGGAGGACGGTATTTCCATCTGTCTGCTTTTTAATTTATAGTCCTATAGGTTGATAACGAAATTGAGGCTCTGCGACCATTGATTTTTCATTGTCTACACTATAGATACGAATGACGGGACTAAACATAACCGTCACATATAAAATTTTTAATTAAAGAGAAAACTGCCACTACTAAGATCGTAGTTATAGGTAATGAAACCGCTGGGGTTGACACTCTATTTATTTTCGAAGGGAGATTGAGATTAGAAGCTCTCGGCCTCGCAGCCAACGCTGGCTCTCGAAAGAAGAGAGTTGGTTGTATGTAGTATAGTTATATGTTCGTTGGTTGAAGATATTGCTCAACGAGACTGATAGTTCCAGTCGCTTGTTGAGTTTGTATATCAGCTTTGTGTCGAGCAGCAACACATTCTTGAAATTATCTTCGGTAAGTTCGTTGCGGTAATGTTCTCCGCTAAAGTGCCACTCCCATTTCTTGTGAGGCATGATATTAAGCAGCAACTCGTTTTCCATATTGCCAAGCCATGAGGCGTTTGTTCCGTTCATGGAGATACGGCTTGACGAGAACGAAAACCTGTAGTCGAAACTGAGCCAACTGAGTGGAGTGCCGTTGATCTTTACGCCTGCCGACCACGTTGTTCCAACAGAATTGACAGAACTGTTTTCAGAAATCAGGTGTGTCTCACGGCTACTGAATGAGCCATTGATATTTGCACTGCCACGCATGAAGTCAAGAGTCTTGCCGATGTTTCCGCTTGCCATGAGCATCCGTCCGTCGCTCGTGGCCGTGGTATAGGAATAGACTATGTAATCGCCGAAAAGCTGCTGAGCCAATGTATAAGGATTGTGACTCCACGACTGCATGGCAAAAGCGTTGGCAAACAGCCCGTGCCGGGTATGCTTATAAGAGATATTCGCAGATACGTTCTGCGATGTGGAGCTGTAGAAATCATCCACACCGCTGCGGAAAGACCGGTAGTCCATCATTATATAACCCGGATGTATGAGGTTCAGATCCATCGGTGATCGACCTGTACTTCCACGAATACCCATCGAAAGACGGTTGTTTGGTTTCCAATTCATGCTCAGAGAGGGAGAGAAATAGACTTCACTGCGGTTGGCAAGAGCCTTGTCGAATGCATAGTGAGCGAAACTTACGGGAGCGTTAAGCGTGAAATTCACCCGCTTTACCCAATACTCGAATTTCGGAGTGGCATATACAGTGAAATAGTTTGTGTTCAGCACATTCGTTGTTGTGCCGGGAATTTCCTCGGACATATCGGGCAATTCAGTGTTGAGGGTACGAAAATATCCCTTGACACCTCCTTCAAGACTGATTGTAATACCCTTGACGGAAAAGGCGTAAGTAGCACTTTCGTTGGTATAGAAAGCATGGTCTTTTACCTGCTGGCGCATTGTACCGTCATTTATTGCGACGGAAAGGGTCTGAGGGAGTGACTCCCATTCGTTTTTGCTTATGAAGGTTACGAGATGCTTTCCGTTGAAACGCTTTATGAGTTTGAAATCATTGCCGACATAGTAGTCAGGAAGTGATGCCGTCTGGTCGTTGGGCAGTGAGCCGGTAACGCCGAGGCGAATATTATCCCAGTCGATGTTGGTTTTCAGTGTGTTGTTGATGAACGCTGTCTTTTGGTTCAGCTCATAGATGAATTTGCCCAACAGTGAGTGTGAACGGTCCACGCCGTTCCGGTTCTCGGTGACGACACGGTTGCCGCCATTGAGAAAGTAGGTAGTTATATTTGCCGCCTCCGCCGTAACGCGGTTGAAAGAGTAATCAACCTGCGCCTTGAACTCCCCACGTCCGAATTTCCACAGGCTGTTAGTGGAAACGAGAGCCGAGCGGTTGAATAGTGTGCGTTTTCGGCTTAGATTAGGTACACCGGGGAGTGAAACACCTACATAACGGCTAAGGTCGGTTCCTCGTCGGGAGTGTAATCGGTAATTTTGCATCCTCAGAAATCGGGAGAGTAAAATCCCCAGTTTAGGGGGAAAAATAAAAAGGCATCC
>JAIDSM010000101.1 GCA_029061225.1 Muribaculaceae bacterium | reverse complement strand
GGATTTATCTAAAGATTTATATAAATCCCATAATCAGTAATTTTGTTTTGATCAACTATATTCGCCCGATAGTTGATGATATTTACCCATCAATTGCTGATAAATGGTTCTTTCTTAGATATAATGACCCTGATTATCATATTAGGCTTCGGTTTCATTTCTCAAATAAAAGAAAATTAATCATGGGCTTGAATCATATTCAAAGTCATTTAAAAAATGCTGTACTTGACGGTTATGTTCATTCTTGGACAATCAATGGGTATAATCGTGAATTGGAAAGATACGGAAAAGAAAATATAAATAAAACTGAAGAAATATTCTGTATTAACAGTGAATTAGTTACAAAGTCGTTAAAATATTTATCTGAATCTTCTTTTAGTACAAACTGTTTAGCCTTATGGACTATTGACAATATTCTTGTAAGGTTTATTGAAGACCATGTTGCTAGAGCAGACTATTGTCAAAAAATAATGCATTCATATATGCTTGAAATGAATATCTCTGAGGATTCTAAAATTTCAATGAACACATTATACAGAAGATACAAAAATATCTTAAACTCATTTAGTCCTTTTGGTAAAAACGCATCATGTTTTACCGAAAAAATTAGCTCTTTCCTAAAAGAGCATAATGAAGCACTAAATATAATAATGGGAACAATGAATGACAAGCAATTGAAAACCTTAAATTTCGGAAGCATAATACATATGAATATTAATAGACTATATCAGATTGATGCTCGTAAAGTTGAAATGGTTCTATATTATCTGCTTTATAAGAAATATGTGTCTGATAGTTTTAAAAGAGATAAATAGCATGATATATCTCTCTCAACTTACATAAAAATCTCCCAGCAAATGCTCCATCAAAAAGAGTATCCAAATATTTTTTCATTTATTAAACACCCACGATTGTATTATGAACAATTTAAAAAAAATCACTTTAGGATTGGTTTTAATCATGAGCCTCTATTGCTGCAACAAATGCTTAGCTAGAGATACTGATTTAACAGGTATTAATAATCCTCATAAATATCTTGATAACATCGAGATGCAAATGAGTATCTATCCGCAGGAGAAATTCCATATGGTGACTGATCGTGATATTTATTGCGGTGGCGATACAGTTTGGTTTCGGCTCTTTGTGGTGGATGCCGGCACTCATCAACCGATGGCTATCAGCAAATACGCGTATGTTGAACTCCTAAATCCATTCGGTAAGGTTCATCATCGAGTGAAGGTAATGGAACGTGACGGAATCTACGCCGGCTACCTCCCGATAAATACGGATATCTATGAAGGCGATTACACACTCGCCGCTTATACGGCATACGCTGAAAATCAAGGGCAGGATTATTTCTTCAAAAAGCCTCTGAAAGTGCTATCACTTCTCAGTGACAGATATTCTGTCGAGACTGATCTCACCCCATTACAAAACTCCATGATTGCTGGAAACTTCCGCCTGAAAAATGCTGATGGAAGCAACATTCGTGATGGAAAGACCTTATACATTACGAAAAACGGTAGAGCTTTTGAAGCGTTAAAAAACAGGAGTTTCAAAAGGGATTTCAATCTTTCTAATGGCGCTTCCGTGATATTAGTGCAACATGGTGAATATGGCAAATTCATACCTGTTGAAAATATTGATGAAACTGACATAAAACTTGCCTTTTATCCTGAAGGAGGCTGGCTGATCGAAGGAGTTCCATGCAAAGTTGCATTTAAAGCCACCGACTACAAGGATAAAGGAGTTGAACTGTCAGGCTTCATCTATGAAAAGGACGGTAATCGGATTGCAGACTTCAAGACCACCCACAATGGCATGGGATGTGTCTCATTTATTCCGGAATCGGGTAAAACCTATTTAGCGGAATACATCGGGCCTGATTTTAAAAAGCATACCGCTGAGATTGGATCGCCTAAAGCAGGAGCTGCGTCTTTGCACTATTCAGCATCCGGAACAAAATGCACCTTCAGCTTAGCTGGAGGCCCGAATAAGCCTTATGAACTTGTTGTAGCTTGTCGAGGATTGGGAGTATTCGCTCTTCCGATCTCCACAGGCGAGTCTTTTACCATCGATAGATCGGAACTCCTGACAGGACTACATCAAGCCCTTCTTGTTTCGCCTACCGACAGTGTCGTGGTGAGCGAAAGGCTATTTTTCGTTGGTGCTGATCGCCACGCGCTTATGCCTGAGACTGCAAAACTGACTTCCGACTCAATTTCTTTGATTCTTAAAGCGCTCTCCGGAAATACAGCCGACTGCTCCATACGCATATTGAAATCAAATACCCTTAGGGATGAAAACACTCCCGACATTCTCAGTCAGATGCTTCTTCAAAGTGAACTGCGCGGAAGAATAGAAAATCCGGGCTACTATTTCAGGAATCCTGACAGGGAGACGGAGCAGAACCTTGATCTTCTGATGATGGTCAACGGGTGGAGTCGATATAATCTTCCTGATGCGTTGTTAGGTCACTTTGAGGAGCCCACAATTCCTCTTGAGATAGGACAGGAAATTACCGGGCAAGTGCGCTCCAGATGGAAAAACAAGCCCATGGAGGGAGTCATGGTAAACGCCATTGTTCCGAAGAAAAGCTTCGGTACTTTTGCAGATACCGATAAAGACGGAATCTTTCGGTTGAATGGGTTTGACTTTCCCGAGAACACGCCGTTTATCTTGAAAGCCATGAATGAAAAAGGAAATAACGAAGGTAATTTTGAGATTTTCGATGAAAGATTCCCGACCGTTAAAAAGCTTAATGACGATATATCCGTCGGTAATGATACATATCTCGAATTGTTAACTGACAACAAATGGAAACTTCTGGATGTAGTGAATGTTACGGCCCGTTCTAAGTCGGGAGCAGGCATCTATGGTTTTGATACTTATGGATCGCTTGCTTCTTATTCCTGCAACTCCAACGACTTTAAGACAAGAGGAATCACATCAATCGAACAAGCCATGCGCGGTATCCCCGGGATTTCGTCGAGTTTGGGGTATCTTAAATGGCGTGGCGCATATATTATATACTATCTTGATGGTCAAATATTTGAGACAGATCCTAATATATCATCAGGTATCGGTAGAGGTCCAACCGTATCGGAACTTGAAGCGTTCATTCCATTCGATGAAATTGAAAGGATCGATTTTGTGCGACCGGAACACACATTAGTGTTAGGACGAACCTATGGAGGAGGAGCGATAATGATTATGACCAAGCAAGGTAACAAAAGAAGCTGGCAAAAGCAGTTTGAGCTGAAAGACCATCTTCCTCTCGGGTATCAGCAATACAAGGAATATGCAAGTCCATTGCTATCCGTAGACTCAGACCTTCATGACTTGCAATCAGAACAGACTCTGCTCTGGCTTCCATCTGTTAAGTTTGACGATGCTGGAAAATCCATCGACTTAAAGCATCCTGTCAATTCCGGCTACAACATCATTATCGAAGGTATCTCTGAGAACGGCGACATCATATTCGAAATCTTATAAATCATATTCATATAAAAGCGACGGCCCTGCAAATTAAAAGGGCAGTCGCTTTTTCATTTCAGATCTTCGTCAAATGAGAGGCCGGAAGGCTGACATCATGCCATTTGATGAATTCCGTGTCTGAGAGGCGGAGCGTATAGGTCAGGGTGCCGTCTACGTTTCGCACTTTTCTTATTGTCGCCACCTGACCGTTGAGCATCGAACCATCCTCTATCATCACCTCGTCGCCGATGTTCAACGGAGGCAGTTCGGAGACGATATCCATCTCGACATCTTCCGTAAACGCTCCTACACAGCGTTGGAATATACGCATTTCCCCCTGCGGTATGACGGAATAAGGACTCGATGGAGTATTGGAGGTGCGGTAGCACCAGGCAAGATCTCCTATCAATCCGATTAGCGGTGCCACGCGGTCATACGGCAGACGGAAGAACAGCAATCCGGGTATCACCGGAACTTCAGTCGACACCACCTTCTTCTTCTCAATCTTCTTTATAGTCCGCATCGGATAGTAATACTGTATCTGACGCTGAAGCGGACTTTCCTTCTCCTTAAGCCTTTCCTTGATCTTTTCAGGCGTCACGCCGCTTCTCAACCTCAGCACAAACCAACCCGGATTCTTATTAGTGATCGAAAATGCCACCATATTCATTATCTCACTCTTACGGCTTTCCGACACCTCGACCGGAGGAATCAGTGACAGACATGCATATGCGCCCGGCAATGTCGTAAGCACTCCCCTGATCTCTTTATATGGAATATCCTCTCTGATAGCCGCCGCTACCCACAGAGCCGTGATGGAGTCTCTTGAAAAGGACTCTGCGAATTTAAGGCCCGCACGCCGCCCTGTAGCATGAAGCTCGGAAAGAAGGTCTTTCACTATGGCCGGCTCCCGTCTTTTTCCTTGCTGGAGAGGAAAGACGTATTTTGCCTGAGGCGCGTTGCGCATAGAGGTGACGATGTCTTCAAGATGAAGACTGTCTGGAAGCTTGTCCGAAAATTTCAACGATACTATGTCCTTAAGCGATGCGAACGGATCAAAGAGAAGAAACTGAAAGGCTTTGCCATATAGGAATGCCGGGGAATCCTGCTTTAGCGACATCCGCGTGAAGCGCTCCACTGCTTCCAAGTTCTCTTCCGTTTCCTTAAGCCTTTTAGCCGAAGCATCTGTATCTATTCCCGCCAGAGAGACTGTGAATACTGTGTCCTTGTCTTCTTCCGGCCCGAGCGAACTTCTCCATTCCTTATATAATGTGTGCAAGGCGCCTGTATAGCGTTTGACCGTACTTCCCTTCAGTCCGTCAAGAAGCATATCTACTGTCCACAGCCTCAGGGCAGCTTCTGAAAAATCAGTAATGCCGTGCCTGCGCATCGACAGCAGTAAAGACGGTATCACTCTTGAAGAAAGCATCTCCGACAGCGTTTCGGGATCGCGACCGTTCAGGTAGGAGATGAAATCGGAATGAAGCCCCTCGTTGTTTTGGAGGCTTTCTCCTGATTCTATGG
>JAIDSM010000100.1 GCA_029061225.1 Muribaculaceae bacterium | reverse complement strand
CGGGTATGGAGTGTCGTGTCTTGGCGATGATTTTATCGACCTTGAAACCCGGCAACTGCCCTCCTTCACCCGGTTTTGCGCCTTGAGCTACCTTTATCTGAATCTCATCAGCGTTCACCAGATAGTTAGCCGTCACGCCAAATCGTCCCGAAGCAACCTGCTTGACGGCACTGCGCACCGAGGTGCCGTCTTCCCTTGGAGTAAAACGGGCCGAATCCTCACCTCCCTCACCGGTATTGGATTTTGCCCCTATGGAGTTCATAGCGGCGGCTATCGCTTCATGGGCCTCAATGGAGATAGCACCGAATGAGATAGCACCGGTAAAGAACCGTTTCATAATCGCTTCTTCCGGCTCCACTTCCTCTATGGGAACCCCATTCCCTAATCCCCCGACCTCGAGGAAGTCGCGGATGAAGATGGGATCATGCCTGTTGTCTACAATGTCGCAGAATTCTTCAAATTGCTTGTAACTGTCCAACCGTGTTGCCTTCCTCAGGGCTTTTACAGCGTCCGGATTCCATGCATGGGTCTCACCATCCTTCCTGAATGAATATCGACCGATATTAGGCAACGGAACACTTTCATCAAAGTCTCCGTTCCACGCTTCGCGATGGGCATCGAGAATATCCTCTGTGATGGACTTTAGTCCGAGACCGCTTATCTTCGATGGAGTTCCCCCGAAATATCTTTCGCATATCCTGTCAGAAAGACCAAGTGCTTCGAAGAGTTGCGCACCTTTGTATGAAGTCAAGGTGGAAATACCCATCTTTGACATTATCTTGAGCAGTCCTTTGTCTACTGCCTCTATATAGTGTGCCGACGCCGTTTCGAAGTCAAGTTGTATCTTCTTATCTGCAACCATCTTCTCTATTACGGCAAGTGCCATGTAAGGGTTGATGGCAGAGGCTCCATAGCCCACAAGAAGAGCAAAATGCATCACTTCCCTCGCATCTCCCGTCTCGACCACGATTGCCGTCTTAGTGCGTTTCCTCGTGTCGATCAGATGATGATGGAGGGCTGCTGTCGCGAGAAGCGACGGAATGGGTGCTCGGTCGGCCGACACACCACGATCGGTCAGTATCAGATAACTGCATCCTTCGTCAACAGCTTTCTCCGCTTCATGGCAAAGTCGTTCGATACCTTTCTCCAAACCATCCGTACCTTCCGCTACGGGGAACGTCATGTCGAGTCGTACAGCGTCAAATCCCTTGTATCGGAGATGGCAGAGAAGATCAAGCTCTCGATTGGTGATTATCGGACGCTTCAGAAGCACCATCTTGCACTGCTCCGGAGAGAAGTCGAACATATCTCTATTGACAGAACCGATATAACTGTCGAGATTCATCACAAGTTCTTCCCTCAAAGGATCGATAGGAGGATTCGTCACCTGTGCGAAATGCTGACGGAAGTAATTGTAGAGAGGCTGGCGTCTTTTAGATAAAGCCGCCAGAGGACTGTCATCGCCCATGGAGTGTATTGGTTCTTTCCCTTCCACTGTCATCGGCGTCATGATTTTCTCGATCTCCTCGTTGTCATACATGAATGTGTGGAGGAGACGCTCGAATCCTTCTACTTTATCCGTGACCTTTCTTCCCGACGTAATTGCATCGAGTTTTACACGGTATCGCGCCAGCCAGTCACGGTAAGGAGCAGCGTTGGCAAGCGATTCCTTTATCTCCTCGTCAAAAAGAATCCGGTGCTCCTTCATGTCTACTATCATCATCTTGCCCGGTTTAAGCCTGCCTTTGCGTTTGATTTCAGATGGTTCGAAGGCAAGGACACCTGTTTCAGAAGCGATTACGACAGTATCGTTGTTTGTTATAAGATAGCGACCTGGACGCAGACCATTCCTGTCGAGCATACCGCCGGCATAGCGGCCATCGCTGAACAATAACGTTGCCGGACCGTCCCAAGCCTCCATCAAAATGGAGTGATATTCATAAAAAGCCTTGAGTGCAGGTGAGATAGGGTTCTTATCATTGAATGATTCCGGCACAAGCATGGCGAGCGCATGAGGCAGCGACATTCCTGCCATCACGAAAAACTCAAGTATGTTGTCTAACGATGCTGAGTCGCTCATGCCCGGCTGGAGAATCGGAGTCATATCCTGCCCTGCGAACGCCGACGGCCGCAACACTCCCTCCCTGGCTTTGGTCCAGAGCCGGTTGCCCTGGATAGTATTTATCTCGCCGTTGTGACCGAGCAGTCTGAACGGCTGAGCCAGACTCCATGCCGGGAATGTATTTGTGGAGAATCGGGAATGCACCAGAGCCATGGCTGTAGTGAACCGAGGATTCATCAGGTCGGGATAATAGTAACGGAGCTGCATGCTGGTAAGCATACCCTTGTAGACCATCGTCCGGGAAGAAAGAGAACATATATAGAATTCATCTTTGCCTTTGATATCTGATTCGGCTACTTTCTTCTCCACTCTTTTCCGCAGAAGATAAAGTCGCAGTTCCATAGGCCGCTCGCTCTCCTCGTCGGTGACGAATATCTGCATGACCTCTGGTTCGGCATCCCGAGCCACTTTTCCAAGCATTGTATTATTGGTGGGTACATTCCTCTCTGCAAGAAGCGTCATACCATCGGCCATCGCTTCACGCTCTATGATGTCGAGGATTTCCTCCTGCGAGAGTTCGTCTTTCGGCATGAAAACTATTCCAGTGCCATACCGACCCTTCTCCGGAACCGGAACACCCTGCAGAAGAATAAACTCATGAGGTATCTGCACCATTATACCGGCACCGTCTCCAGTCAGTGGATCCGCTCCCTCTGCACCTCTGTGCACCATATGCTCCAGCACCTGAAGTGCCTTCTCCACAAGATTATGACTTTTTCGTCCTCCTACATTGACGAGCAGACCGACACCGCATGCGTCATGCTCATACCGCGGATCATACAGACCCTTATTCCGAACTTCCATTTACCTAATTTTTACCTAATAATTAAGAAAATTACTAAATTTCCTTAAATCCGGATGCAAAATTAGTAATAATTCACCGCCTAACCAAATTTTTCATCTTTTTTCTTTTATGAAATGACTTAAGTCCAACCGTATCTCGAATTCTTTTCCAAGTCATTCCCTCTTGCACATCTCCCCTGCTTTAATTATCTTTGCAATCCCATATTTAATCTTTAATAAAACAATGATTTCTCAGTACGAATTTCATCTCAAGCCCCTACGTCGCGGATGCCATCTGATAACCGGCGAAATCCTTCGCCAACTGCCTGCTACTCTTCCCGAGGCTGGACTACTTAACATTTTCGTAAAGCACACCTCCTGCGGACTCACCATCAACGAAAACGCGGATCCTGACGTGCGCCATGACCTCGACAAGATTCTCGACCATATTGTCCCGGAAAACCAACCCTATTACTATCACACTATGGAAGGCCTCGACGACATGCCCGCCCACGCCAAAGCCACACTTACCGATGTTTCCCTGACCATCCCCATAACCAACGGCCGCCTGAACCTCGGCACTTGGCAAGGCATCTACCTCTGCGAATTCCGCGACTACGGCGGTCCCCGCTCTATAGTCCTCACCCTTTTTTCATAAAAAAATACCCGATATATTTGTATATATCGGGTATATTTTCAAAATTTGCCTAAAGAACCAAAAATTGTTTATTATGGCAAGAGTTGCAAAAATCAATACAAGAAGAAAACTCATCGACATTCCTGAGGATGTCTTTCAGACACTCAATCTCAAAGCGACAGCTATGGGAACCAACCTAAAGAAGTTTATTGAGGATCTTCTCATACGCGAAAGCGAGGACATGGACGATGCTGAACTCTACAAATATCTTGTCGCTACCCGTCCGGAAGGAAAAGTAATGCTTTCTGACTCTGAGCAGGAGGAATTTGAAAGAGAAATGTGTATAGGAAAGTATCGATGAGAGTTAAGTTTTCAAAAGATTTTTCCAAGGCAATGTCTAAATTGACTGGAAAGATTCGCCAATCTACTGTTTCGGCTATCAATGGCGTCATCGATGCTAAGAGCATTGATGAGTCAAGATGATGATCATTTCCTTGCTTCTTCTACGGCCGAGGGGCTCCAGAGCTCGAAGAAACGCTTCACCTTATCGCGGTCATATCCCTCTCCTGACTCCAATAGTCCGGAATCCTGGGTATGCACCACATTCCCATCGCTGTCAAGCACGACAAGGACAGGATAGCCGAAACGGGTCGGATTACCCAGTCTACGCAATGCCTTCTCCACGGCCGCCTTGTCGGCGCCGCCTTCATCATTCCGGGGATTGTAATTGACATGTATGAACTCGAAATTTTCATCGACATACTTCTTAAGCTCCGGATCGCCTTCGACAAAGCGAGCAAACCGAATGCACCATTTACACCAGTTGCCTCCCAACTGAGCGACCACAAACTTCCCTTCCTTCTTTGCCTTGCCGACAGCCTCCACAATCTGAGCGTCAGGATCGACAGTCTCGTCATACACCTTGGTCTTCTGACCATAGGCTCCGAAAGCCATAGCCATTACCACAATACTAAAAAATATCTTCCTCATTAATTTTTTTATTTAAAACCTTATAACTTCAAAAGCACTGTTTGTTACTGTGTCAGAACCTTTGGTTCTGTGCTTCCGCCACAAATTTACAAATTTTATCCCATATACACAAACCCATGCCGAGTCTCAGTCGTTTTATTTCCATGAAAGACACAAAAGACACACCTGAGATACTGAAGGAAAAGACTACCCCCGAAGGCATAGAGCGTTTCCTTTCTTCAGACTTCGTGGAAGGCATAGGACCCGCCTACGCCCATCGCCTGGTCGAAGCATTCGGAGCCGATACTCTCCGAATATTGATAGATGACCCTGAGAAATGCAGCGAGATAAAAGGTCTCGGCGAAGCACGGGCAATAAAAGCTTCTGAAAGCCTGAAGGCAATAAAATACCCTCTCCCACTCCTCACATTCCTGTTCTCCTGCGGAATTAGCGAGATGTATATCGACCGAATCTTAGGCAAATACCGGAAACGAGCCGAAACCGTCATCCTCAAAGACCCCTACTATATGGTGGAGGACGTATGGCAACTCCATTTCCATACAGCCGATAAAATCGGAAGAGCTCTCGGCATCGCTCCTGATGACCCCCGACGACTACAGGCGGCCATAGTAGGAGCTGTGAAGCATTACGCAGATGAAGGTCACTTATTCGCATCCGTCACCGAATCATTGGCTTTAGCCTCATCCATGACTGGCATCCCGGAGTATGAGATAGCCGGACAGATAGACGCAACCATTGACGACGGCCGCGTAGTCCGCAGTCGTGGTGTCCTATATCTTCCGGTATTTTACAACGCGGAGAAGGAAGGGGCGGAAAAACTGCTGGCCCTTGCCAAACAATCTCCTGAGAAAATCAATGTAGCTGACATTCCTACTACAGACGGCAACGGCCTCGCATATTCTCCTATGCAGACTGAAGCCATCAAACTCCTTCTGACCTCACCGGTATCAGTACTTACCGGAGGACCCGGATCAGGAAAGACCACTGTGCTACGGGCCGTTATCGACGTTCTTGAAAAGGAAGGGAAACGAGTCCTTCTCTGCGCTCCTACCGGTAGAGCTGCAAAACGTATGACTACCCTGACAGGCCGAGAGGCATATACCATACACCGACTTCTCGGTTACCGGCAGGGAGAAGGTTATCATAAAAAGCAACTGGAAACCGATGTACTGATCATTGACGAAGGATCTATGATGGAACAAGTACTCTTCAACCATCTTCTTGATGCGGTCGGTCAGGGAACACAGGTGATACTCGTGGGTGACGTAGATCAACTTCCGGCTATCGGAGCAGGCGACGTCATGAGAGATATGATCAAAGCTCCAACGATTCCGGTAGCACGTCTGGAAGAGAATTTCAGACAGAAAGAAGGTAGCATGATAACTGAAGGCGCAAGAGCCATCAACTCCGGCGAGATGCCGGAGTCTCACCCGGAGAGCGACTTCATGATTATACCGGAATCCACAACACGGAGAATCCACGACCGCATACTATCGTTGGTTGCTGAAGAACTCCCACGCGACAAGAGCGTGCAATCTACCGATATCCTTGTCGTCACACCCCAACAGATTGGTCCTCTGGGAGCCAAACAATTGAACATGGACCTACAGAACAGGATAAATCCTGAAGGGCTATCTCTCCGACGCGGCGAATCCGTCTTTCGTCTCGGCGACCCTGTGATGCAGACATCAAACGCAAGAGACCGTGGCGTCTACAACGGAGAGACAGGACGAATCGTGGAGGTAAACCCCGAGGATCAGACTCTTATAGTGGAATACTCAGACGGAAACCGAAGTACGTATCATCGCACAGAACTGAGTGAATTGACCCTCGCCTATGCCACGACAGTCCATAAACTTCAGGGATGCGAAGTAAGCAACATCGTTTTCCCCGTAACTATGACCCATAGGCCTATGCTCTACCGCAATCTCCTCTATACGGGCATCAGCCGTGCCAGCCGCCTCTGTGTACTTGTCGGCGAAGAGGAAGCCTTACGCTACGCTATATCGAACTCCACTCCCACCATCCGCAACTCCAACTTCCGTCACCGGCTTTCTATGGATCCGGAGGCTTCCAACACCGCTACGTAGGACCTACCTTCTAAATGAGTTTCAAAAGACATTAATACTCTGCGTATATCCGCTCTTTGATCCTTTCAGCACAAATTTTATCGACATATTCCTGCTCCAGACTGCATCCAGATAAGGATCCATTCGATTGTGCATTAATAAATTCTTTACCTCCTCACTATATTCTTTGAAGGCATCGTAGGCTGTAGTGTAGCGAGTTTTGTCCTCATCCACTTTAAAAATGACTGAAAGCACCACCTCATTAGCCCATTCGCATGATTCAAGAGAGACTCCCTCTATCTTCAGAGAAGGCAACATCTCTAATACTGCCTTTCCGATTTCACTCATCTCGCCCTCAGTGAGATCCGGTAATGGTTCCGGCTCCTTAAGATTCCTGATCTGATCAGGGGTAATCTTAAAAATTATGCCGTCGTTGACGTTTTTTTTGAAAATATTAAGCTGAAGAATCAGTCCATCACCTATAGCGGACTTGATGAATTCAGGAGATATCTTATTCATCTTAAAGAGAAGGTTGTCTGAGAAGTAGGGGCGCCTCACTAATATATTGAAATCACTATCACTGATACTTTCATCATCCGCTGCAAAATAAACCACGCAATACTTCCCATTGATCGCACAGTCTACAAAATGCACATCCTGGTCGTTAAGGCCTATCAAACCTCTTGAAGCGTCCAAAGTTTCCCGATATTCTTCCGACGAATTCATCCTGAAGTTGGCAAGATTGCCCAAAGTCGAAAGATTCAAGAGCATAGAAAGGGCTACAGAGAACACAAAAAGTATCCAATCTATCCCGAAAAGACGTCTCTCCTCTTTCGGAAAACGCACAAAAACCAATTTACTTCTGCAAAGATAAACAATCCAGGTTATATTGACAGCGACTCCAAATATTCCTGTTAAAATGGATGATGCAACATTTCCAACCGCTATGAATACCACAAGATTTACAATTGCTGAGAAAATGAAGAGCATAATTGATACCAAGGAGGCTTGCACTGCATCCTTAAACCTCATCAATAATCCTGTCAGGGAGTATGCCGGAAGAATGTAGCACAAATATCCAAGCCATTTTGCCCATCCGGGAGTGTAAGGCATCTGAAAGATACCCCAGACACCCGCAACAATCTCAACCATGAGCCATATGCAAAAAAGCATCAGCCATCCTGCCACCGAAGGATCTTCCCATCTGTCATCATCAAAATCCAACCCTGCCACAAACATCTTATTCCACATATGATTTCCTTTTACATTAAAACTCGACTGCAAAGATAATCTAATTATAGCGTGTTGCCAAACTTTCCTTTACTTATCTCTCTTTAAATACATAATTCAATTTATCGATGTCATTATTC
>JAIDSM010000010.1 GCA_029061225.1 Muribaculaceae bacterium | reverse complement strand
ATCAGCTGATGTCAGCGTCTTCCTTGAGGAGAGAGACGCATCTGTCGATTTTTGCGATCAACCGTTGTAGCCGACGCCTCGCCGAGATAAGGTTAGACGGAGAATCCGCAAGCCTGTGCGAGACTGTCAGGAAGTCTACTTCCATCCGGGCCTCACGAAGCTGCTGACGGCAGTCTTCAAGCTGTTGCTTCAATTCCTCCGCTTCCTGAGTCTTAGCGGTTTGTGCGGCGAGCGCCGCATCTCGCTGCGAAGCCAGAAGCTCTATTTTTGAGCGGAGCTCCGTGATTACTCGATGAAGGGATCGCGCCATGTTCGGTAAAATCTCTACAAAGTTAATAAACTTTTCCCAAAAATCCAAATAAAATCTCCATATCCTCCTTTTTCCGCCTACCAGTTGATGCCATTCAAGCGCGACGACTGCTTGTCGTATTTGAGGTCGCTCAGCAGCGACGACTTGACGGCCACGTTGAAATTGAAACTCTTATACACTCCTACCGGAATAATGGAGCACGACATCGTGAAGCAGTGCATGTCGCGCGATATGTTGCAATTCATGTAGGCTATTTTCTTTGCCTGGAAGTCGTAGCTGCACGACATAGAGAAATTCCAGTTTTTCGTCGGACGGATATTGCCCGAGATGGAAAGATTTTGAGTGAACTTTCCATCATAATCCATCTTCTCATAGTTGAATTTCCCCAGTCCGGAGTAGTTGATGGAGTAATTGAATGTGAGGCTCCATGGGCATTCCCATGGCGTATAGCCGTCGGCGTCGTTCTGCTTTTCCTCTGCGTTTCCTCCTCTTTTCCTTCGCGAGGGAGCCATGTCGGCCAGACTCCTGTCTTCCTCGTCGTCATAGTCGGTGTCTTCATCACCGTCAGGCTTGCGCATGGTGTCCTTCGTGTCTTTCTTCTTCTTGAAGGTGCTGTTGTTGAATGTATAGCTAAACGACGTTCCTGTTGAAGTAAGCTTATAAAGTCCTTTATGGGCCTGCAGGCGCGTCTTATTGACTCTTACAGGCTGCCCGCTCGAGTTAAGGGCATAAGTGTAGGGGTCCCATGTGGCGCTTAGGTTGAGGTTGAAGTTCTTGGTCAGACGCAGAAGTATCGAAGTGTTGAGGTTGCTCCAGTTCATTGAGTCCGCGGCGAAGTTGTAGCTCTGACTCAGCGAGAGGTTCTCGATAAGAGAGATCTTCTTCACTCCCGTGGAATCCTGATCGCTCTTCACCTTCATCTCAAGGTTGTTGGAAAGCGATAGCGACACCGCGCTCGACATTCCCTGACCGGGGCTGCCGAAAACCCCATGCGAGAAGTAGTTGTATTTCTTGGTGATCTGCTGGCCGGCGTTGTTGACATAGTTGAGCTGACCCCAGATTCCCCACATAGGATCGCTGAAGTCCGGGGTGTAACTGTAGGAGAGGCTCGGCGTGAGCACGTGGCGGATCATCTGCACCTTGTCGCCCAGGAATTTCATCGGCTTATAGAAGCCGTAGAGCTTTGTATCGGCCGAAAGAGACGCTGAAAAGTCGAAGATATTGTAGAAGCCGTAGCATGTGTCAGCCACTTCAGCCGAGGCGTTGGGATCCCACTGCCTCTTTATCTTTGATGTATACATCCTGTCGGTCATCGAGATCGAGGGAGAGAGATTGATGTATTTCAAGACGGAGAATGTCGCCGATACCGGCACCGAATGCCTGAGGCCGTTTCTCCAGTCTTTGATCAGGCTTTTCTGGAAGAATACGTTCTGCTGCGCTGTCAGGGAGTTCTGAAACTGACCGCTGTAGCTCAGCTTGATCTTTTCATACCATTTTTCCGAACCGGCAGCGCGCTTTCTCTTGAATGGAGCCACCTGGCTCAACGTGACGTTGAGGTTGGGGAAGCTGACAGCCAGCGTTGAGTCCTGCGTGCGCTGGCTGATGTTCATGCTCGCGCTGGCGGCCCACTTCGTGCCCGGGAAGCGGTATGTCATGTTGACCGTACTTGATTTGGTATTCTCCGTGAATGAGCTGGCGTTATAGTAAGAATTGAGGTCGTTTCGCGTATAGCCGGATGTCGAGAAGTTTACGGAAGCTGAAAACGACATGTTTGGATTCGATTTCGTATCCATCGAATGATTCCATACCACCTGGAAGTTTTTCTGCTTCGTATAGTCGGGAAGCCCTTTGTCTCCGTAGACCGATGTCAGATAGGAGATGTTGAAGGATCCGTTGTATTTATAGCGTTTCTTATAGGAAGAGCGTCCCGTTATGCCCCACGATCCTTTCGTGTAGATCTCTCCCGTCACTGCGAGGTCCACATAGTCGCTGAAAGCGAAGTAATAGCCGCCGTTGCGGGCGTAGAAGCCACGGTTGTAGTCGTCGCCGAAGGTCGGGAAGATGATGCCTGATGAGTATTCCTTGCTGAAAGGGAAGTAGCCGAAGGGCAACGCTATGGGAAGCGGCACGTCGGCCACCACCATGTAAGCCGCACTCGAGACTACGTCCTTGCCCGGACGTATCTTTCCTTTTGTGAGCTTGATGTAGAAATGAGGGTGGTCATGCTCGTCGCATGTGGTGTAGATGGCGTCTTCCGAGAAGAAGCTTCCGTCCGCCATCTTTTTGGCGCGTCCTCCGGTGAGGTAGCCTTCCCCCTGCTCCGTGATGATGTCGGTTATGTAGCCACGCTGGTTCTTGAAGTTGTAAGCCATCGTCTTCGACTCATAGGTGTCGCCGCCATCTTGGAATACAGGTTTACCCTGAAGTTCTCCTACGCTGTCGAGGCGTCCGTTGGCGTAGACTGTGGTGGAGTCCATCACCATCTTTATCTCATCGGCGTTGAGCTTGAAGTTGCCGTATTCCACCTCTCCGTCTCCGAAGAGATACGCGAGTTTGTTGCCGAGCAGGATCACTGAGTCCTTTGCCGAGAATGTCACGCTGTTGTCGATGTCGACTTTCTCGCGGTTGATGCGGGTCACTATCTCGCGGTCATCTTCTATGCTGTCGGTTTCCTCGATATCTTCCGTCTCTACGAAAGTGACCGAATCTACTCCTATTGCGGTTCTGTCTGAAAGGAGCTGCGAAATTGTGTCATTTACCACTCTGCCGACTGCGACGCTGTCCTGAATAAGGGCTTTCAGAGAGTCCGGATTCATGGGCTGTATTCCGATCAGCGTATCCCCGTCCGGAAGATTGGTAGCTAAGATTTCAGGCGTTTGCGGCTCGTCCGCCCCTTCAGAATCTGAGGCGGATACACCTACGCTTCCCACCCTCTGGCGCATCGATGGCTGTGCCAGCATCAGGGCGAGAAACGATATCGCAAGCACTATTAAGAAAAATCGTCGCATAATAGGCGGCAAATTTACAAAAAAAATTCGACTTACGCGCGATTTTTTAACATAAAATAAGCAAAAAGGTCCGCCTTACGAAGCGGACCTTAAATATAGGATGTATATATAATTCTTTTCGGGTTGTACTATCACTTTACTCAAGACTCAAGAATGCGTTGGCTCTTAAGACTTAAGACTCAAGACTGAAGACTTACACTCAGAATGCTCCGATAGCGAGGTTGGTAAGCCAGATCCAAAGCGGACAGAAACCGATGAAGAGGATTACGGACAGTGTCAGCGACGAAGTACCGGTAGCTACATAGGTATCATATTCGTCGGCGATGATGATGCCGGAGAATGCCGGCGGAAGGGCTGCTGCCACTACAAGCATCTTAAGGTTAAGGGGATCCATCTTGAATACGAGACCGAGGATCAACACCACTGCCGGCATGATGACCATCTTCATGATGGAGCCGAGCACAGCCTGCCAGTTGATCTGGATCTTGATGGCTGAAAGCGTGATACCTGCTGAGAACACTGCCATAGAGGCGTTAGCCTTAGCGATGAGGTCAAACGAAGGACTGAGTTCCTTGGGCCATGGAATTCCGACCACTACCCAGATTACCGCCAGGATAGGAGCCCATGCTACAGGCTGGGCGAGTGCATGAAGCACTGGTTTCCATGCGCTTTCTTTTTTAGTCGATCCAGGATTCTGCTTCTCCAGCGAGGCATTCATCAATGAGAGACCTACAGGGATACCGATTGCGTTAACCACGATACCGACGATGGCTACCACGAGGGCTACGGCGGGAGAGGTTCCGAAGATAGGCTCAAGCACCGCAAAACCAAGGAATCCGATTGTCGGAGATCCGCTGATCAAGGCCGAGACTGCTGCATCGGCGCCGGTGTTCTTCTTAAAGCAGTATTTAAACACGAAATAGACAAGCATGAAACATGCCATGATGCCTATAGTAGACACGATCGTAAGTCTGATGTCCTTGACAAGATCCTCTCTTGAGGCCTGTACGATTGAGACAAACAAGGCTGCCGGCAACGCGAAGTCGAGGACTACCTTATTGAATTTCTTGGCATCCTGCCCGGAGAAAGCGCCTTTCTTACCTGCGATGAAGCCTGCGAGCATCACCACTATGATCGGCACAATGGCGTATAGAATGACGTGCGATATATTCATAGTAGAATTAATTTATAAGGTTCATAATAATGTTTTTAATAAAATGGCCACCTCGGTGGATCATGTCCGCCGAGGCAGCCATAACTTAGATTTTTATAACATTCTGCAATCCATTATGCATTGCTTAGACGGTGTAGTCGATCAGCGGTGCGGGATTCAGATATCCGATGTGTCCGCTCTCGGCTCCTGAGTTGTCGGCGAGCTGCACGTCGATCAGACAGGGTTTGCCGGAAGCAATGGCCTCTTCGAGAGCCTTCTTGAGATCGGCTGGATTATCGACACGGTAGTTGTTGGCGCCGAACGCCTCGCCTATCAGATTGTACTTGGCGTTGATGTCAAGGGTCGTAGGTGCGGGAGCGTCACCGCCTGAAGGATTGACACCGATACCGTTGTAGATACCACCGTTATTGAAGATCACTACTGTTACAGGCAGTTTGTAGCGGCAGATTGTCGCGAAGTCCATGCCTGAGAAGCCGAAAGCTGAGTCACCTTCCACAGCCACCACCTTCTTGCCGGTGGCAACGGCTGCGCCGATTGCCGAACCCATACCCATACCCATGATTGACCATGAAGCACAGTCGATACGGTGACGCGGCTTGAACATATCCACTGAGTCTCTTGTGTCGTCAAGGGTATTTGCACCCTCGTTGACAAGGATTACGTCAGGATTGGATTCAAGTACGGGCTTTACTACTGACAGCGCTGTCCAGTGCGTCATAGGGATCACGTTAGCCGCATCTGCAAGACGGGTGGCAAACTTGGCGTTCTTGACCTTTGATTCAGCCTGGAGTGAAGAAAGCCACTGCGGATCTGCCTGCATCGTCTTGCCTTTCATGGCAGCCAGTATCATGTCGAGCGAGAGTCCCATGTCTCCTACTACAGGAGCGGCGATAGGAACGTTTCGGTCGATTTCCTTAGGCTCTACATCGAGCTGGATGAATTTCATCTCGGGATTCCATTTTCCCTTGCCGAAAGAAAGCATCCAGTTGATTCTTGCGCCGATCACCATCACGACATCTGATTTCTCCATGATCGTTGAGCGGCAGCTCAACGCGCTGTATTCGCCATTATCGGGCATAAGTCCCTTGGCCATCGACATGGAGAGATAAGGAATCTTGTAGGTCTCGATAAGTTCCTTGATCTTGTCGTCTACCTGTGCGTATGCCGCGCCCTTTCCGAGAAGGATTGCCGGGCGCTTTGCAGAGGTAAGGATCTCTACCGCACGATCTACAGAGCTCTGTGTCGGAGCTACTGGCGATGCCACGTCTACCGGAGTATAGAAGAGCTTCTCGGCTTCAGCTGCATCCATGATCTCGCCGAGAGCAGGAGTAGTCATATCGATATAAACGCCGCCGGGACGTCCGCTGACAGCCGCACGATATGCCCTTGCTACTGCTGAGGGGATATCCTTGGCGTGTGAGCAACGGAAGGCTGCCTTTACATAGGGACGGGCAGCGTTCAGCTGATCAAGCTGTTCGTAAGTACCCATATCCATATCCACCATGGTAGGATCGGAAGCTCCGGAGATCTGGATCATAGGATAGCAGTTTACCGTAGCGTTGGTGGTGGCGGTAAGGCCGTTGAGGAAACCGAGTGATGATACGGTAAGAAGGACACCGGGCTGTTTGGTAAGATAACCGTGGGTAGCGGCCGCCATACCGGCCTGCTGCTCGAAACGGAAACCATAGTAGTTGATGCCTATCTTCTGCATTGCGTATGCTGCTTCCGTCACAGGGATTCCGACAAGTCCGTAGACGTCCATAAGGCCGAGACGCTTAAGGCTTTCTGCGAGTATATACATACCGGTTACCTGCTCCGGAAACTTAGGAGCCGTTGGGTCGGCCGGCTTTGTTGCTGTATTTTCCATAATACTTAGATTTTAATTGATTATATAGTGGTTTAGTGATTTCTTATTTTTAAATTTCAGGTCCTTAAGGACAACCCCTTAAGGACCTGATCGATAAAGTGGTTTCTATTATTTAGCCGGAGCTGCTGCCGGTTTTGGCATGGGAGCCGTAGTTCCGTTAGCCTTCATGGCTGCCTGCTGCTCTGCTGTATAGCCGAGAGAGTCAAGGATTTCTTCGGTGTTGCCTCCCAGTGTAGGACACGGACCATACGTAGGCTGGTAGTTGCTCATGGTGAAAGGAACACCTACTGTCACGAACTCACCGATCTCACCGCCCTGGTTGATGCGGACGAGTGTATTGCCGTCGTAGAGACTTTCGTCGGTCATGATCTCCTTCGTAGACAATACCGGGCCTACAGGAACACCGTATTTACCGAGAATCTCAGTGACCTCATATTTGGTCTTGTCTGCTGTCCATGCGCCGATACGTGCATAGATCTCCTGTTTGTGACGGTCACGAGCATCGGCGGTGTTGAAGTCGGGGTTGGTCAGCCAGTCTTCAAATCCTAATGCCTGGCAAGCGAGCTCGAAGTCTTTTGCACCTCTCTGAAGGATGATGTATACATAGTTGTTAGCATCTACCTCTGAGTCATAACCGCCTGCGGGCTTGCACTTGTAGGTCCAGCCAAGGACACCACCACCCTCGATGTTACCAGAACGAGGAACGCAGTCACCGAATTTACCGTTAGGATACTGGGGGAACTGAGTAAGGTATCCGATCTTGTCAAGAGTGAGCTGATCACGGGTCTTGATTCTGCAGAGGTTAAGACATGCATTGTGCATTGACTGGTAAACGTAGCATCCTTCGCCTGTCTTGTTACGCTGCTGAAGCGCTGCGAGAAGACCGATCAGGAGGTGCATACCGGTATTTGAGTCACCAAGGGCGGCACCGCTTTGGGTAGGAATATTGTATTCACCTTCATACCAACCAGTGGTAGTAGCGGCTGCTGCTGTCACCTGAGCGATAGGTTCGTATGCCTTAAGGTCCTTATACTTGGAAGAAAGGGGGAAACCCTTGATTGTACCGTAGATACATTTAGGATTCAGCTCGTGAACTACCTCCCAGCTGAAACCGAGCTTGTCCATTGCTCCCGGGTGGAGGTTTTCAACGAAGATATCGCATTCCTTGATGAGCTTTGTAAGGATCTCCTTGCCGTCAGCAGTCTTTGCGTCAAGAGCAAGCGACTTCTTGTCGCTGTTCAGCTGAAGGAAGTAGTAGCTGGGGAGATCAGGATTGAACTGAAGTTCTTTACGTGTTGCGTCACCAACACCGGGACGCTCGATCTTTATTACATCTGCGCCAAGCCAGGCAAGCATTTGAGTACATGAAGGGCCCGATTGTACTTCTGTGAAGTCTACGACTTTGATGCCCTGGAGGGGCGCTGTGTTCTGTTCCATAGTTTTTATAAGATTAAATTGTTTATAGGTT
>JAIDSM010000001.1 GCA_029061225.1 Muribaculaceae bacterium | reverse complement strand
GGACTGTCTGAAGAACTGAAACAGAAAATCGCAGGAACAAAAGTTGCCATTATCGGCAACCAAGCGGTTAATTTGATAAATTCCGCTATCAAACGAATGGGATTTAGAAATACCGTTATCTTATCAGAAAATTCAGATTTGCCGGATTGTGATATTGCAATATGTACTGCGACAACTAAAGAAGAGTATAGGAATGTGCTGACGCATTACAAGGCATCAGGCGTTTCAGTCATTGGTGCCTTTAATTTCGGCATCGGTGCTTGTGTCTCAGTGTTTGATCCAGCGTCATCACTTCCTCATTTTATCGAAGATAAGTATGGGGACAATGTGGTTGAGTCCATGCTGAAATATACAGACGGATACAGCAAGTTCTGGTTAATATCAGAAAACGGTTGGGTAGAATATGCGAGAAAATGGATGGAGGCAGAGGAACTATGCGCCTCAATAGGTGAGAATACCATGACGGCAATGGCGGCACATCTGCTTATCGCTGTTGTAGCAGGAAACAAGGTCAAGACCTATCCGAAGTTCTACCTCTCGACAATAGCAAACGATATAAATTAGACAAGCTTATAGTTGGTTGCGTATGATATAGCCTCGGAAATGTTGCTCACTCCGAGTTTTTCATACAATCGACGACGGGCAGTCTTCACCGAGTCCAACGTTATATGTATCTTCTCGGCAATCGCATTCATGGTGAGACCCTGAATTGACAGGGTGATGATTGCCTTCTCTGTTTCGTTCAAAGCCGGGACGGAACGCCTCTCCCATGTATGGCCTGACAGGTCGTATTCCCAATATTCCGATTTATCCCGGCAGTGCATGGTAATGTGTCCGGCTTCGGAATGAGTTGATAAGGATACCACGGACAGTCCAAGCCATACAGCTCCGTCAGACTGACACGCAAGGGCTGTCAGTTTATGGTTGATGAGGATTTTCTCATGACCGTTCAGCAAGTGGAAATCGTAGGAGATTGTGTATTTGCTCTTTTCCTCCAATGGAACATCGTTGATGAACGAGAATCCTGCCTTGTTTATCTCAAGCAGCATATCCACTTCATCAGCCGGGACATGATCTATATAGAACTGATAGCCTTCACTTTTAACAGCGTCAGCCGACATTCCACAAAGAAAAAGAGGATTGGGCGACACATACAGGAAGTTCTTGCGGAAATAGTCGAT